>NZ_QUKZ01000002.1:0-309832 GCF_003481355.1 Dorea sp. OM07-5
GCAATTTCTGAATATATGAAACAGAATTTCCCTGCTGTTTCGAAAAACTTTAATATTATATGTCACGAAATGGAGTTGTGGATTGTTACTATATATGTAAGAAAATTATCTGAGAAAGAGGTGAATCTATGTTATATGAATTATCATTTAACTACTGGGACGATGATCCGGCGAATGATGACGAGATAATCCTGGCAGTGTACTCATCCGAAGAGCAGTTAAAGAAAGGGCTGGAGAAATTCAAAAAGCAACCAAGATTTGCAGGGAAAGAAGACAGCTTTGGGGTTAGCGAAAGAAAGATCAATGAAGAAAATGATTTCTGGGAAGAAGGTTTTATAATTGAGTATTATGAACCTTATGAAATAACTGTAGAAAAGGGGTTTGTGTTGCAACAGATAGATATAAAGTATGATTTTGCTATGTATGATACAAATGTCTGGGGAGATCCATTATTTATGGATGAAGTACATGATTATGAAGATCATGCACAATGTTTTGTGTATCAAAATCGGAAGAAGAACCAGTTCTATTGTTTTGATAAAAAGCAGAAGAAGATTATCTTTGAAACAAAGTTAGAAGCAGAAATGAAGAAACATTTACAGGAAACTTATGGTATTTCTGATATGAAATTAAAAGCGATAAGACTTAATGAGATGGAGTGATGATTTATGTATGTATATCAGTTGACACATGTGAATGGTATAAGTATTAAAGTGATAGGTTATTTCGGGAGCTGGAAAAAAGCTCGCCAGGTGATGAAGAAATATCGTTCGCAGGTACAAGGATTTAAAGGGTTTCCAAGGTGTTTTCGGATTAAGAAACTGCGAGTCAATCAGGATGATTTTTATTATGGATATTCTAAGGGGAAGAGTGTAAATGAGAAAACTTTGTAAAAATACACTGAACAGATTTCTAATAAGAAGCATTAAAATGAATTGCAAAAAGCTTATGCTGCAAACAATACATATGGGTGCAGACATTGATTGGCTAGACAAAAATGGGCTGGCGCCTGTAGAATATGCCTGTATATATGAAAACTACGATTTGTTAAAGATATTGGTGAATGCAGGATGCAAAATTAACTGGAAAGATCATAATAGTTTGTGCTTATACCTGGCAGCTAGAAATGAATACAAATTGCTTTGGGCACTTATTCAAAGAGGTTTAGACATTAATGTAGATACATATAGGGGATCAACGGCACTATATTGGGCAGTTCAGGAAAATAGTTTTGAGAGTGTAAAAGTGCTTTTAAAAGCAGGTGCTAAAGTTAATTTGTTAGATGATGAGGGGATGACGCCATTGTATTGTGCCTGTGCTGATGGAAATAATAAAATTGTTCGTTTACTTTTGAAATATCACGCAGATGTAAATTTGGAAAAAAGAACATCGGTTTTAATGATTGCAAGTTGTTTCGGATGTTATAATACAGTGAAAATCTTGCTGGAAAATGGTGCGAATGTAAATTTTTATGATAAAGAGGGAAGAAATGCATTATTTCATGCGAGAGCAAGAAAAGACAGTGATCCGAAAACATATTTAAAAATTGAAGAACTTTTGTACAGCTATGGTGCAGACGATTCCGTCAAGGATTATCGAGGAATAAGTGCAAAAGATATGGAGGATTCTAAGATTCGGAAGATGATATGGAATGAATTAGTCGGGGAAGATGAATAAGCTATTATTAGAAAAATTCATTTTTCGGTCAATAAAAATAAGTGGGGAAATAAGCCTAAAATGACGAAATATTGAATGAACCTGATAGGAGCAATTGCAAGAGTAAGTCTGAGTTGAGATAATTCGAAATAAAGCCAAAGAAACTGGTTAAGAGTTAAGCTTTAATCCAGAATATTCAAAATAAAGCCAAAGAAATTAGGAAGTATTCTAAGCTCAAATTGAAGAAATTCTAGATTAGGTCAACAAACCAGGATGGCAAATAAGCTCAAATTAAAAAAGATAGAAATAGAGCTAAGAAACTGAACAAGAAAATAAGCTTTAAACAAGAAAAACAGACATTGAGTCAAAAAGTAGGTAATAGAATAAGTTTTTGATAAGGAGATAATAGTTGGAACCACTGAAAAAGCTACTTATAAATATTTTTGGACCGAAGTCAGATCCATGGACACATGCGAGAGCACTTCGGATAGGTAAGAAAATTTTAAAAGGAATATTTATATTAAATTTTATATCTGATTTTTGATTATCCGCATAAACACTATACTTTCAAGCATTTTGAAATATAGGAAAGCACTCATTTTACCACGAATTTACCACGATTGAATGAGCCTTGATATGACGTAAGAATTTGAAAAGGACACCGTATAGTTTGGTGTCCTTTTACATGAAAATCATTAGTCGCTATTGATTGTTATTATACATTTTGTTAATTGTTCTTATTTCTTTTACGTTTTTTACCGAATAAAACAGCTAATACACCGGTTGAACCAGCAAACATAGAAGTAAACAATCCTACGTTTGTCATATCACCTGTTTTTACAGGGTTCTTTTGTCCGCTAGGCTTTGTTGGAGTAGTTGGCTTGCTCGGTTTCTGTGGCTGTTGTGGACTTACAGGTTTATTTGTTACTTTTTCTTTTACGGTAACTGTAATTGTTTTTTCAGTAATTGCACCATTTTTATCTACTACACGGAAAGTTACATGATAAGTGCCAGCCTTAGAAGTATCTACATCATTTGCAATAATGTTATCTTTTGTTAAAATAATCGTTCCGTCCTCTTTATCTGTTGCTGTCACATTTGCCAATGGGTCGAACGTATCGCCTACATTCAATGTAACATCATTTGCTGAAATGATTGGAGCAGAGTTAAGGTCGCCTGTATTTTGTTTCACAGTTACAGTAATCGTTTTTTTAGCAGAAGCTCCGTTTTTATCTGTTACTTTATAAGTCACATGGTAAGTACCAGCCTTAGAAGTATCTACATCATTTGCAACAATATTATCTTTTGTCAAAGTGATAGTTCCGTCCTCTTTATCTGTTGCTGTTACATTTGCCAATGGGTCGAAAGTATCGCCTACATTCAATGTAACATCATTTGCAGAAATAGTTGGTGCTGTATTATCTTCTCCTTGTGAGTTTAACGATAATTCTACTTTTAAAACAACGTTTCCATCTTTATAAGTACCGCAATCATACTCATAAGTAACTGGTTTTTTTACATCATCTACCGTTATAATTCCTGTATCTTTATCTAAAGTTCCATTTGCAGTAACTTTTACTTTTGAAATATCTATTCCTTGTTCAACATCTTTTTTTAAGTCGATTTTATTCCCTTTAATATCAATATAACCGTTGCCTACAAAAGCATGATTATTTTCAAGAACTTTATTCTCTCCGACATTTAACCAGTATAAATCATCGCAAATTAATTTTTTAATTTTTGTGTTTTTACTTATATCAAGACCTCTTATCCCTTGTTCAAAAATTTCACCGCAACGTAGCATTTCAAGTTCTAAATTATTGCTTAAATCTAATTTTTTAATAGTTGTATCATGACAAAAAAGGCGTGTCAGTTTTGTGTTTTTTGTTACATCTAATTCAGCTATATTTGTCCTATAACATGATAGTTGTTTCAAATTAGGGTTCTTACTTATATCAAGTGTTTTTACTTTTGTATCTCCTATATCTAAAGTGACTAATTGCGGATTATGTGTGACATCAAGTTCCATTAATCCTGTATTGCTACAAGATAGTTGTTCTAAGTTAGGATTGTTTGTTACATCTAAATTGGAAATAGAGGTACTATCTGCAAATAACGTATTCAATTTTTCATTCTTAGATACATCAAGACTGTTAATTGATGTATTATCGCAAACGAAAGCTTCCAAATTCGGATAACGTGTTAAATCAACGCTTCCTACTTTTGAAGAACGACAATCTAATCTTTTTAAAGATGAGTTTTTAACCGGACTTAAGTCTGAAACAGAAGTCGTAGAAACATCTAAAGACTGCAAATTTGTTAGATATTGAATACCCTCTAATGAAGATATCGTTTTCATACCATGTAAGTTTAAGAATTGGGCTTTTGATATTTCATCAACAGATAACACACTATCGCCGTCTTTATCAAATTCTGCAATGATTTGTTCTCTAAATACTTTGTCTGGAAAATGTGTTTCATCAATAGCAATGCTTCCAGCTTTTACTTCTGTATTTTTGCTTGCTTCAACGGTCTTATCTTCGGTAACCACTTCTTTTTCTGGTGTTGCAGGTGTTTCCTGTTTTGTACTTTCTTCTTTTAAAGTTTCTGCATTTTCAGCAGTTTCTTCCTGTTCCTTGTCTGTTATATTCTCTTGTACTTCTGCGTTTTCTGTTTTCTGTTCCACAGGAACTTGCTCTGTCTTGTTTTCTTCTACAACGGCTTCCTGCACAACTTCTGTGTTTTCCTGTGCCATGACAGGAGTAGGAAGCCCTGTAAGTGCAGTTGTTGTTCCAATCATCAATGCGGAACTTACTGCAAGGACTTGTTTTTTCTTCATAGTTTGTTCACTCCTTATTTTTCATAAATTCTTTGCATAGAAAAACGCACAAACTCCCCCTTATAACTGGATAATCTGTGCGTTCTGTTTATTATTGATAGAATTGAAAAAAGGGCAGAATTTACTTGTCTGTCTGTCTGTCTGTCTGTCTGTCTGTCTGTCGCAAGCGTAACAATGTGTGAACATGACTGTCAACCCTTTCTTTCAAAAAAATTCAATCCTTGCTTCTATACAAAAAACATTATACTGGAAACAAACACTTCTTTCAATCTTTTTATGCGTGCAAGATAAAAAAATTGAGACATCACACTTTTCCTTTTTTCCTCTTGAGTACCCACAACAGAAAAGAAAAAACCCTGTCAAGAGCTTGCCACCATTGGTGGTGCTTTGCACTCTTGATCGGGCTTTTTGTTTGCTGTATCTTCTCGCAAGAGGAAAAAGATTACTCGTCCTCATCATCAAAATGGTTATTCCTTAATACTTCCCGTAACAGTTCCATATCCTCTTTTGAGTTCGGATTTATCATTTTCACGACTTGATAAGGTGTCCTATATTTATGTCCCTCTATGCTTTCCCCAAACATATCCATACTGTATAAATCATCATAGCGGTCTAGTAATTTTTGAAACTTCAAATGCTGGATAAATTCTTTGATTGGGTAAAGGTCGGACGCTTCAATGCTTTTCCCGTTGATATAGTCTGTAATGTATTCCCGTAACTTTTCCAATTCATATTCCAGCCATTCTTCCTCGCTGTCAAAGAAGTTATCATAGTGTCCGTGTTTCAGTTCTGCATTTAGACGTTCTTCTGTTCTTAAAAACTGACAGACTTCTTTTTCAGACTGATTGACATACTTCCATTCTCCCGATAATAATTCATTCGGCGTTACGTCCAGCACTTCCATTATCTTTTCCAGCGTTTCATAAGCAGGATAGTTCAACCCTCTTTCAATCTTGGAAAGGCTCTGCATATTGATACCGATTTTGTCCGCAAGTTCCTGTTGTTTCATTCCCCTAAATTTTCTTATGGTCTGTATATTATTTCCTAAATGGCTTATTTTCATTGCACAACCCTCCATATCTCGTTATATCTTCACTGTTATAAGTCTATCATGCTTAATATGATTTGTAAAGACAAAAAAAGATATTGACAAATAAGCATATAAGAATTACTATGCTATTGTGAGTGAATAAGCACAATAGAATGAAATACAAAAACATTCAAAAAGAAATCCACATCTGATTAAACCCGTAGATATGAATATTGGTTGAAATGGAACTTGTTAGAAAAGGCAAAACAGGACTTGCTGACAAAGTATTTCTGACACGGTGGCGGAAGCCTCTCAGGCTTACCGCCATGACACCTTGTGTCAAGGGGAAGAAATGCTTTGTCGGCTGGCGAGCCTGCGAGCCTTGACTGTGCCCCCGTTATCTAACAGGGGGGCACTATTTCACAAAAGACAAGTCAAAAACCATACAACCCCAAACCTGTGAGTAGTAATGAGAAGTTTTAAGAAGATAGTAATTTCACATTCTTTTGAATAGTGGTTTACAGGTATTTCAAGGCTGTTGTGGGATTGGAGGAATACAATGAACAATTTAGAATTTGCACTTGAAATGAAGAACAAACGTCTTGCAAGCGGTCTTTCACAAGGAGAACTTGCAAGTCTTACCCATGTATCAAGATATAGTATCAACCGCTTTGAGAACGGAAAAGCCAACGCAAGTAAAGAAACACAGAACATTATCCTGCGTTGTCTGAATTACTATGTCTGTGATAAGCCTTTTTATCTGCTCGTTGATTATCTGTCTGTCCGTTTTCCAACGACTGACGCATTAGAAGTTATCCGAAAGGTGCTTGGCATGAAAGCGGACTATTTTATCCATTATGACTATGGGTATTATGGCTATAAGGAGCATTATGCCTACGGGGAAATCAAGGTCATGGCTTCTGATGATGAACACATGGGTGTATTTTTAGAATTAAAAGGGGCAGGCTCACGCAACATGGAATATGTCTTACAGGCACAGAACAGGGATTGGTATTCATTTTTAAACCGCTGTCTTGACTGTGGCGGTGTTATCCGACGTTTTGACTTGGCAATCAATGATATGTGCGGTCTGCTGGATATTCCCGTTTTGTCTGAAAAATACAAAAATGGCGGTGCGGATTGTCGCTGTAAAAACTATGAAAATGTACAAGGTGGAAAACTAAGCGGAAAAAACCGTAATTTAGCAAGTACCCTTTATATCGGCTCAAAGGCAAGCACAAAATATTTCTGCCTGTATGAAAAACAAAAGGAACAGGCAACCAAAAAGAAACATACGGATATTATCAACCGTTTTGAAATTCGTCTGCGTGATAAAAAGGCAGTACAGGCAGTTGAGGAATTGTTATTGACATATAACCCTCATGGGTTGGTGTTTTACCTTATTACTGATTTTGTGCAATTTCCCGATTATCCGCTGTGGGAGATATTCATTTCCCATGACAGTTTACCTTTTGAAATGAACCCCGTACCTGTCAATATGGAACGCACTCTGCAATGGCTGGAAAGACAGGTCATGCCGTCAATCGTGATGATAGAGGAAATCGACAGGCTGACAGGCTCAAACTACATGAAAATGATTGATGAATGTACCCACCTTTCCGAAAAACAGGAAATGCTTGTAGAACAGATGTGTACGGATATAGCAGATGTAATCGAAAGTGAGGGGGTGTTTTATGAGTAATGCACAGGATATTCCCGTATGGGAAAAATATACCCTTACCATTGAAGAAGCGTCAAAGTATTTCCGTATCGGAGAAAACAAGTTAAGACGATTGGCAGAGGAAAACAAGGACGCTGGCTGGCTCATTATGAATGGCAACCGCATACAGATTAAACGCCGACAGTTTGAACAGGTTATCGACAAATTGGACGCAATCTAATGCAAATGAGCCTTGTATGTGTTATGATGAACACAAGTCATATCAAGGCTCTTTCCAACAAGGAAAGGAGCAGACACCATGAAAGAAAAAAGACGGGATAACAAAGGTCGTATCCTGCATACTGGAGAGAGCCAACGAACAGACGGAAAATACTTATATAAATATGTAGACGCATTTGGAAACACAAAATATGTGTATGCTTGGAGATTGACACCCACAGACCCGACACCAAAGGAAAAACGGGAAAAACCCTCACTTCGTGAACTGGAACAGCAGATAAGACGGGATATTGAGGACGGTATCGACAGCACAGGCAAGAAAATGACGCTTTGCCAACTTTATGCCAAACAGAACGCACAGAGGGCAAATGTGAAGAAAAGCACACAGAAACAACGGGAACAACTCATGCGGTTATTGAAAGAGGACAAGTTAGGTGCTAGGAGCATTGATACAATCAAACCCTCTGACGCTAAGGAATGGGCGTTACGCATGAAAGATAAAGGCTTTTCCTATAACACCATTAACAACCATAAACGCTCGTTAAAAGCGTCATTCTATATCGCCATACAAGACGATTGTGTAAGGAAGAACCCTTTTGATTTTAAGTTAAGTGAAGTCCTAGAAAATGATACCAAAGAGAAAGTCGCATTGACAGAGGAACAGGAACAAGCCTTACTCTCATTTATCAAGACAGACAATGTGTATCACAAGCATTATGATGATGTGCTGATACTGTTAAAGACTGGACTTCGTATCTCGGAACTGTGCGGACTGACAGTAGCTGATATTGATTTCAAGAATGAAGTTGTAATTATCGACCACCAGTTACTAAAGAGCAAGGAACAGGGCTATTATATTGAAACGCCTAAGACGAAAAGCGGAATAAGACAAGTGCCATTAAGTAGAGAAACAATACAGGCATTTCAACGGGTTATGAAGAAACGCCCAAAGGCAGAACCATTTGTGATAGACGGACAGAGCAATTTCTTATTTGTCAATCATAAAGGCAAGCCCAAAGTTGCGATTGATTACAACGCCTTATTTGTCCGTATGGTAAAGAAATATAACAAGCACCACAAGGACAATCCCTTGCCACATATCACACCGCATACTCTACGCCATACATTCTGCACAAGACTGGCAAGCAAGAACATGAACCCAAAAGATTTACAGTATATCATGGGACATTCAAACATTAGTATCACAATGAACTGGTACGCTCATGCGTCCATAGATACCGCAAAATCAGAGGTTCAGCGTCTAATCGCATAGAAGTATTTACCACGATTTTAACCACGCTTGATAGCGAAAATATAAGAAGATAGACCTAGATATGTGAGGTTTACCACAAAAGCAAAATGCCCGTAGAGCCTATAAAATAAGGCTTTGCGGACATTTAAGGAGATATAAAAAGATAGTCAAAAAGACATATATAATTTATTGTAAATATTGTGTTTTTTGTTTTGGCTGTAAAGTACGGAGGAGATGCGACTTTTGCACTGTGCGGCTGGTTTATAGTCGCAAATTTGATGATTGTAATAATAATAAAGTTCAAAGATTACAATTTCATTGCCGAAGTAATCATAAATGGAAATGATATTTGTTTTGAATTGCCGGAAGAAGTAATTGTTGTATCAAAAGATGATATAAAAGAAATGATTTATATATTGTATGAAGTGCTTGTTTATCTGAAAAACGGGAAAAGGCTCTATGCCGACCGAAAATTTTGCCCGCCATATGTTGTTGCAGATGGCAGAAAACATCAGGGAATCAGAGCAGAAGACTTTGTGGGTGTAAAATTTATCATGAGGGAAGAAGATACAACGTTTAGAAGATAGTAGAGGTTAGAGAGACAGTTTCCGACTGAAAGCAGAGGAGAAAGCCAATGAGTTTTGTATATAATGATAAAGCATGGCAGATTGTTGAATATAAGAATTTGTATTATATTGAACTGTATACGCGTTCAATCCGTGTTTATAACCAATCATTTGATCAGATATTGAAAAGAGATAATCCGCAGTATTATTATGCGCAGATTTTAGTTGTAGAAGATACATTGTTCGCGATGGGGAAAGATACAACATTTATTGATGTGCTGAAAATACCATCCTTAGAATTAGTGAAAAGGATCAAATGGAATGAGGAACGATATTTTGTACGAAGTGAATCGACAAATATGATATACAATAAGCAGGAACAACTTGTATATTCAGGCTTGTATTCTGATAAAAAAGACACTGCTGTTTTAACGATAATTCATATAAATGAAGATTACAGGGAAGAGGTTGTCTGGCAATCAGAGCATACATATTTATTGCAGATTCTTTATAACAAGAGAAAAAAAGATTACTTGCTGTGTTATAGAAAGATATACGAAGAAAACAGGAGAGAAGTATTCTGGGAGGAGCTGGCATGGCTTAGAAGCGGGAAAATGTTCATGCGCTATGAAATGGAGCAAGATCAGGATTTTTGGGATTATGCATTTGACAGAAAAGAAAAAAATTGGTTTCGTGGATGTTTTGCGCCGGCTTGGAAATCGTATCTGATAAAATTAGAAGATAGCAGAAAAATGGATAGCTTTAGAAAACTGACCGAAATAAATGATTTGCTTGCATTTTCCGAGGATGGGAAGCGATGCGCTTATGTGATACCGGGGAAGACCTCAAAAGTATACATTTATTCTCTCGAAAAAGAAACATGTGAGCGGGAAATTACTTTGAAAGATTCAGAGCTTAGCTGGTGTGAAATTCAATTTGTTGGGAATCGGTATATAGCAGTCAGAGGCTGTGATTATATGTTCTGGTATGAGATATGATTCTCCGGTTGTACAACCTGTATATTCCAGCTATAATAAAATTATAGGAATCCTTTGATATTTTACGGGAATGTAATCCGTTTGCTGTGGATATGCTGATGAACATATTCGTAAATGGAGATGGAGCAAAGTTACAATGGAAATTAAAGGATAAAAAGGGCTGGACAGGAGATGTCTTTGGCAGCATAGAAAATTTTGCAAATTTTGCCAGATTTAAAATTGATTATGCAGTCGAAGAAGAAGATCTGCCAGATTCCATGATCTGTTTTGCTAAGACACTTCAGAAAGCAAAAGAAAATTTATCCGAAAAAGACAGAGAAGAAGTGATTGGATTTCATACATTCCAGCCGGGACTATGGGATGACTCTTGCGAATATAATCAGTATATTGCGGAAAATGTGTTTACACAGGGTAGTTCTGCATATGAAGTGAAAGAGATTATCCGCCAATATGAAAATGTTACAGTTGAAGAATTAAAACAACTGGCAAATGAGATATTTACGCCGGAAAATATGAGCATCAGCGTTGGCTATGACAGTTGGTACACGAAGAAATCAACTTTGGAAAAGAAATGCCGGAAGATGCGAAAAATACTGGGAGGACAATACTTATGATGAATAAAATATCAATTATTACATTTATAGGAATGATCATTACCGGACTCATATCAGTCGCGGTGTTTCTCGCGCCGGTAAGTGGTTTCCTTATGTATCCGTTTTTTGCGGGCTTCGCAGCACTGCTTGGGATTGTGAGCGCACTGCTTGCAAGAGAACATAAGATTTTGCGCGTATTTGACATTCTTATTAAAAAATTTCGAAATTAAGCCGAAAATTTTCAAAAAACAGGCTCCGGCGGATTCCCGCCGGAGCCTGCAATCAATATATGCAATTTTACTATGCAAATAGCTTAGCTGGCAGCCAGAAAATCGTGTAGCCAGAGAAGCCTCGCAGTCAAAGCCTAGATTGCTCTTGTGTATTCTTTGAGCCATTCTCTTTCCTCATCTGTAAGGTGCGGTCCGATCTTCTCATATACGTCTTTGTGGTAGTTGTTGAGCCATTCTCTCTCAGATTTGGTCATCTCTTCCGGATCAATTCCGTCAAGGTCGATCGGAGCGAAAGTGATCGTCTCGAAGTGCATGAACTGACCATATTTGTTCAGTTCACCTTTTCTTACGATAAATTCATTTTCGATACGGATACCGAATTTACCATCTTCGTAAATACCAGGCTCGTCTGTGATAACCATACCTTCTTCTAACTGATGATGCTCGTTCTTGCTTGGAACAACATACCAGCGGAAGCCTGTCGGTGGCTCGTGAACATTTCCAAGGTATCCGACGCCATGTCCGGAACCGCACTGGAAGTCAATGTTCAGATCCCAGATCGGCTGTCTTACGAGGACATCCAGGTTGTAACCGTGGCATCCATAGAGGAAGTTCGCACGGGACAGGTTCATCATAGCACGTACAACGGCTGTAAAATATTTCTTCATATCCTGATCGATAGAACCAAGGATGAAAGTACGTGTAATATCTGTAGATCCTTCATAGTATCCGCCGCCTGTATCATTCAGGAACATTGCGCCTTCTTTTAATACAACGTCTGTCTCTTTACTCGGAGAATAATGCATCATAGCTGCATGATCTGCAAATGCGCACAGAGGTTCAAAACTGTCGCGGATATATCCTTCCTGAGCCGCTCTTAAGCTTGTCAGCTTGTCAGCAGAGCTTAACTCTGTAATATCTTCTTTGTCGTAACGAGTCTTGATCCAGTACATGAATTTTGTAATCGCAATACCATCTTTGATATGCGCTTCTTTGATGTTCTCCAGCTCAACATCATTCTTCATAGCTTTCATAAGAATTGTCGGGTTGGCAGCTTCTACGATCTTGCAAGGAATGTTCTTGTAAAGTGCGTAGTTCATCTTCATCGGATCGATGAGGGCAGTCTCGGAAGCATCCAGTTTTTTAATGTCTTCGTAAATGTCATTGTACGGATGAAGTGTAACATTTACTTTCTTGAACTCTTCCAGAATACGGTCATTTAACTTCGTCTCGTCAACATAGAGATCTACACCGTCCATTCTTACGATAGAGTAAGAGAGCAGTAATGGGAAGAAATCAATATCATCACCACGGACATTTAACAGCCAGCCCGTATCATCCAGAGATGCGATAATATGTACTGTTGCACCATTGTCTTTCATGACTTTGCGGACACGCTCCAGTTTGTGTGCTGAGCTTTCGCCGGAATATTTCTCCTCAAGGAAGAATGCTGGTTTGTCAGAAAGCGGCGGTCTGTCTTCCCAGATCTGGTCGATCAGATCTTCTTCGTAATCAATAGAAATATTCTTCGGTGAAAGAGCATCTTCATATTCTTTTCCTTCATCCATGGAAAGAACACGTCCGTCAAATCCAACCTTTCCGCCTTCCGGAATCTTGTCTGCCAGATATTCTGTAACAGATGGAGTATCCCCAACGAACATTTTCATAAGGCGGACTCCACTGCCTTCCAGTTCGTTTGTAGCCTGGAAGAAATAACGTCCGTCTGTCCAAAGACCTGCATCATCCTGGCATATAACAGCAGTTCCGTAAGAACCACTAAAGCCGGTGATGTATTTTCTGGCTTTGAAATGTTCTCCTACATATTCACTCTGGTGGAAATCGGCTGTTGGAACGACATAGGCATCAATTCCTTTTTCAGCCATCAGAGCACGCAGTTTTGCGATTCTTTCTGATACTTTCATTTGAAAATCCTCCTTAGTATTTAAATCTGTCTATATTTTAACACTTATTAGACTAAAGTACAAACCTGTTTCTGAAATTTTATAGATCATTTTATAGATCTTTTATTATCATTGATTGAAAGCCGGGATGTTTTAGCGTATAATAGACAGAGCGGTATACGAAGAAATATAGACTTATAAATTTGTAAGATGTCAGAGCGGTATACGCAGGAATCAATAGAAGAAAGGGTACAAGACGGAGGAGAGAACATGGTAAAGTATTTATTAGTAGTTGCCGGTGGCCTGATTTTCCTTGCTGGATATTCTTTTATGAAGAAGAATGAAGGCTCCGGTAAGACAATGCGTATCTATGCATTGTTTGCATATGCGGGATTAAGTCTTATCATTCTGGCAGGTGCGAGGGTATTGGATCCAGTATTTGCACAGATGGGAAGCTGGGCCGATAACATACAGCTTGCAGTGCAGGCAGCATGTTTTGTAATCGGAGCAGAAGTTTTATTAAAACCTGCTTTTGAAGACCAGAAAGAGAAACGGACTTCCAAGAAGATCACATCCAGAGGAAGTGTCAGCCAGACGAAGATGACTTATACGCAGTCAAAAAAGAATCATAAGAAGAAGTAAGTTATAAATGGGAATCAGACAAGTGCTGGTTCCCATTTATTGTGTATTGCTATAACAAAAAGAGTTGTCGTACTAACCGAAGTTAGTAGACAACTCTTTTTATGTACGATATTCAGTTTGAATTATTCGCCTTCAACCATTCTGTCGAACTTCTTAGTAAATGCTAACATGATAACTCCGCAAGCGATGATGATAGCTGTTACTGTACCATAAGCTTTAACGAAGTCGAAGTTTCCGAGCCAGTTATAAAGTGGTCCGTAAGCTTTACCAGAGAAGAAGATGATCAGTGGCCATACACCAAGCATTGTTCCGAGAAGTTTCTTCGGAGAATACTTGCTGATGAAAGCGTTTCCAAGTGGTGAGAAAATAACTTCACCAACAGTCATACAAACGGCTGTCAGAATGATTACCCAGATACCAACCGGATGCTCAGAGCTCTGTCCTGAAAGAACTGCTGCAAGTACCATGGATGCTGTACAAAGACCAAGTACGATGATTCCTAAAGCTGTCTTTGTGAACATTCCCCAGTCTCCCTGTGGACGCTGTCTCATCTTAGCCCAGATTCCTGCAAATACAGGGCAAAGGATGATACAAAGCAGACCGTTCATAGAGTCGAACCATGCAGTAGGCATCTCGAAGGAACCGATGTTCCAGTTAGCCCATCCTTGTCCTCCCTGAGAAGCTGGACCGAATTCATAGTAAACTGGCATGTATGCCATGTACCAGATCAGCCAGAAGACTCCAGAGAATAATGTTACGATCAGAATAGCGATAACACGGTTTCTCTCAAGTTTGGTAAGTGGAGCGTTGTCTTTCTCTTTGTCAGCTTTCTCAACATTTTCTGTACGGTTGTCAACCAGGAATGGTTTCTTACCAGCATCGCCGAAGAATCTCATTCCGAATAACCACCATGCACAGTCGATGAACATGAAGATTCCGCAAACGAGGAACATCTCACGATATCCAACGTTAGTACCGACCAGTGACAGGAAAGTTGTTCCGATGAATGATCCGATGTTAACGAATGAGTACTGAAGACTGAATGCAGTATCCAGTTCATCCTCATCAGATGATGGGAACAGACGTCCGTTGATACCAGAAACGTTTCCTTTGAAGAATCCAGTTCCGATAGCAATCAGGACGATCATTACCCAAAGCATTCCAACTCCGTTAGCTTTCCATGCACACAGGTATCCGAGTCCCATAAGAATCTCTCCAACTGGTACAAGAAGACGAGGACTAATCCAGCGGTCAGCGATATATCCACCAATAACTGGTGTGATATAAGTAAACGCTACCAGGTTAGAACTCATTGCAGCACCTACGGATTTGTCTAATCCAAGACCACCCTTTGCTGCAGCGACTACGATAAAGATCGACAGTCCCCACTTAGCAGCATAGTATGCAAGTCTTTCGAATGTGAAAGAGAGGCAGCATACATAGAAGCCAAATGGAAATTTTTTCTTAGTGTTTTCCATGAGTTTCACCCTCCAATATGAAATTTTTCATGATGTACAAAATGTAGAGACATAAGTTCTAAATTTTGCGCTCTCAATGTCCTATATGATAGCATAACTTAGACTAAAGTACAACCAATTAATTTAAGAAAATGTTAAGTTTTTCATTTTTTGTCGTTTTTTTGACATAAATATGCCATAAAAAGGATAAAAAAACACCCATTTGGTAATGCAAAATGCATAATTGTCAGAAAATTAACGGGGAATATAAAAAAAACGTAAAATGCTTGAATGTTAGTATCTGAACATATATAATGAAACGGATATGTTTTACAAAATGATAATAGAAGAAAGATGGGGAAGATTTATGGCAGGACGTTATTGTGTGAAGTATAAGGAATCTCAGAATACATTGCAGAAGATCTGTAAGCTGTTCCGAATGGATGAGAGTGATATTACGCTTAAATTTGTAGTATTTTTCCTTGGAATCCTGATTTTTTATTTTGTTATGAAATTTGGAAATCCTGGCAATGATATGACAAAGTTTGTTGTACGGTATATAATCTGGTGGATTGCAGCTTTTGTAGTTGGTATTACATTTAACCGTACAATCTGGAGAAAGGCTCTGGATGCTACAGCAATCGGAGATGCGGAAGACCAGTTCCTTAGAAGAAATAAACTGAACGGTGGAACTGTATCGACTGAGCTGGATTTTTACGACGATCATTTTGACAGTGTAATGGAAATGAAGACAAGATCCTTTCAGTATGCGAATGTCGTTAAATTACTGGAATCGGAAGATGCATTTGCGGTTGTTGTGAAGACAGAACCGGACAGCAAAGGATCACCGAGAGCAATGTGCGGCTTCCCGAAGGATGCGCTGGAACAAGGAAGTATTGATGAGCTGAGAGCATTTTTATTGGAACGCTGTACGAATATGAGGCGCAAGAAAGTAAAGAAATTTTAAGATATTATTAAAGAACAGGACATGGAGAAGCAATGCAATTGCTTTCCGTGTCCTGTTTATTTATTATGGCGACGAGGAAAAATGCAATATAAAAGTTTATAATTATGCATATTATTAATAGGAAACAACATGTTTGTGCATAAAAACCTATAACTATAAAAAGTTGATAAGATTTTAACAAAAATAAAGGAAAATACTTGCAGATTGATGTCGGAAAAGATATAATATAATTGGCTAAAATTTGGTTTTACTTTTCCAAGAAGTATAAACCTTAAAATAAGGAAAATGGAGGGCTGGACTATGGGCAACATGGCAACAGAAAATGCAGCAGGTAATCGTATTTTATCGATTCTTGATGCAGGAAGCTTTGTTGAGATCGGTGGCGCTGTAACAGCAAGAACAACAGATTTCAACATGCAGGACAAAGAAACTCCGGCAGACGGTGTGGTGACCGGATATGGAGTAGTAGACGGTAATTTAGTGTATGTGTACAGCCAGGATGCATCCGTATTAAACGGTGCGATCGGCGAGATGCATGCGAAGAAAATTGCAAACATCTATGATATGGCAATGAAGATGGGAGCGCCGGTGATCGGAATGATCGACTGTGCGGGACTGAGACTTCAAGAGGCAACCGATGCACTGGATGCTTTTGGTAAGTTATATACAAAACAGGCACTTGCATCCGGCGTGATTCCGCAGATTACAGCAATCTTTGGAACATGCGGAGGAGGACTTTCCGTAGTTCCGGCTCTTTCTGATTTTACATTTATGGAAGCAGAGAAAGGAAAGCTTTTCGTAAACTCTCCGAACGCAGTTGCAGGAAATGAGATTTCCAGATGTGATACATCATCTGCAAAATTCCAGAGCGAGAAAGCCGGTCTGGTAGATGTTGCAGAAACAGAAGAAGAGATTCTTGCAGATATCCGTTCTCTCGTATGCATGTTACCTTCTAACAACGAAGATGATGCTTCCTATGAGGCATGCGAGGATGATCTGAACCGTGTATGTGCAGATCTGGCGAATGCAGCAGAAGATACTGCAATCGCACTTGCAGAGATTTCTGATGACCATATTTTCTTTGAGACAAAACGTGATTTTGCGAAAGATATGGTAACAGGATTCATCAAATTAAACGGACTGACTGTTGGCGCCGTTGCCAATCGTTCAAAAGTATATAATGAAGAAGCAGAAGTTGTAGCAGAATTTGACGGATCTTTAACTGCTGACGGAGCAGATAAAGCAGCAGATTTTGTGCGTTTCTGTGATGCATTTGGAATTCCGGTGCTGACTCTTACGAATGTATCCGGATTTGCAGCAAGTGCATACGATGAGACACATCTTGCAAAAGCGGCAGCACGACTGACTTATGCATTTACAGAGGCAACTGTAGCAAAAGTAAATGTCGTGATCGGCAAAGCTTTTGGAAGTGCTTATGTAGCAATGAACAGCAAATCTGTCGGAGCAGATATGGTATATGCGTGGCCACAGGCAGAGATCGGTATGATGGATGCGAAGCTGGCTGCCAAAATCATGTATGCAGATACAGATGCTGAGACAATTAATGAGAAAGCAGCTGCTTATGCAAAGCTTCAGACAAGCCCGGATGCAGCAGCAAGAAGAGGATATGTGGATACGATCATCAATCCGGAAGATACAAGAAAATACATCATTGGCGCATTTGAGATGTTATTTACCAAGAGAGAGGATCGTCCGATGAAAAAACACGGAACAATTTAGAGAGGTGAGGCAAAGTGAAGAAAAAAATTAGCTTAATAATTTGTATGCTTGTAGCTGTATTATGCTTTACCGGTTGTTCCAATTCAGGCAATGAATTGAAGTATGACAAATCTTCTATTAAAGAATCAACAGAGTTTCTGATCAACTATTGCCAGAGTGCAGATGATGCGACGATTCAGCAGTGGGAAGATATGGACGACTTTAATCTGGAATATCAGCTGATGCAGTCAGGACTTCCGTATACAGCAGACGGATTTACCAGTGCACTGGAAAGCTGGCAGTCTGGAATCAAAGAGTGTGGAGCATATGTAAGTCATGGAGATTTCAAATATGAAGCTTCCAAAGACGAACTTAAGGTTACAACAGCGGCAAAATTCAAAGACAGAGATGCCACATTGACATTTGTATATAACCAGAAATTAAAACTGGAGAGTATGACAGTTGACGGAAAATATTCCATGGGTGAAGTCCTGGAAAAAGCCGGCCTGAATACCGTACTTGGAATGGGAACGGTATTCGTTGTGCTGATCTTTATCTCCCTGATCATTTCTCTTTTCAGATTCATCCCTGCGCTGGAAGAAGCATGGAAGAACAGAGGAAAGAAATCGGCAAAAGAAGCTGAGGCTGTTGTAGTAGAAGAGGCAACACAGAGCGCATCTGCTGAGGCAGAAGATGTTACGGATGATACAGAGCTGGTAGCGGTTATTGCAGCGGCTATTGCAGAATATGAAGGAACAGGCACAGATGGATTTGTAGTAAGAAGCATCAGACGCCGTCCGTCTAATAAATGGAACGCATAGAGAATTTAGGAGGATTGAATCATGAAAAATTATACAATTACAGTAAACGGAAATGTATATGATGTAACTGTTGAAGAGAACGGCGCAGGCACAGCACCTGCAGCAGCACCAAGAGCAGCAGCGCCTAAGGCAGCTCCTAAGACAGCGCCGAAAGCAGCAGCACCTGCGGCTAGAAACGCCGGAAGCATTGAAGTAAAAGCAGGAGCAGCCGGAAAAGTATTTAAGCTGGAAGCAAGTGTCGGACAGAGCGTGAAGAAAGGTGATGCAGTTATCATCATTGAAGCAATGAAGATGGAGATTCCAGTAGTAGCTCCGGAAGACGGAACAGTTGCAAGCATTAACGTAGCAGTTGGAGACGCAATCGAATCCGGTGCAGTTTTAGCTACATTAAACTAATGTGAAACTGATTCCTTATGGAATGAATACGACTGGAGGTTAAGAAATGGAATATA
This sequence comes from Dorea sp. OM07-5, assembly GCF_003481355.1. NCBI lineage: Bacteria > Bacillati > Bacillota > Clostridia > Lachnospirales > Lachnospiraceae > Dorea > Dorea sp. OM07-5. Next base: position 19,024 of record NZ_QUKZ01000002.1, read on the forward strand.
TAACATCAACATTGGGAAACCTCGTGCATCAGACAGCTTTTTTCAGTCTCACATGGGGCAATTTGATCATGATTGCTGTAGCATGTTTTTTCCTGTATCTGGCAATCGCGCGGGGGTTTGAACCTTTGCTCCTTGTGCCGATCGCATTCGGTATGCTGCTTGTTAATATCTATCCGGATATTATGCTGCATGCAGAAGATTCGGCAAATGGAACGGGCGGACTTCTGTATTATTTCTTTAAATTAGATGAATGGGCAATCCTGCCGTCTCTGATTTTCCTTGGAGTTGGAGCAATGACAGACTTTGGACCATTGATCGCGAATCCGAAGAGTTTCCTCTTAGGTGCTGCAGCACAGTTTGGTATTTTCGCAGCTTACCTTGGAGCGATGGCATTCGGATTCTCTGATAAAGCGGCCGCGGCTGTATCCATCATCGGTGGGGCGGATGGACCGACTTCCATCTTCCTTGCCGGAAAGTTACAGCAGACAGCAATTATGGGACCGATCGCAGTGGCGGCGTATTCGTACATGGCGCTTGTCCCGATCATTCAGCCGCCGATCATGAAGCTTTTAACAACAGAAGAAGAACGTAAGATCAAGATGGAGCAGTTAAGACCGGTATCCAAACTGGAGAGAATCCTGTTCCCGGTCATCGTTACAATCGTTGTTTGTGTGATCCTTCCTACAACAGCACCGCTGGTAGGTATGCTGATGCTCGGAAACCTCTTCCGTGAATCAGGTGTTGTAAGACAGTTGACAGAGACCGCTTCCAATGCACTGATGTATATCGTAGTTATCTTACTTGGTACATCTGTCGGAGCAACAACAAGTGCGGAAGCATTTTTGAACAAACAGACTATTTTCATCGTTATCCTTGGACTGATTGCATTTATGTTTGGTACAGCAGCCGGAGTATTATTCGGTAAGATCATGTGCAAAGTTACCAGGGGAAAAGTTAATCCGCTGATCGGATCAGCCGGAGTATCCGCCGTTCCAATGGCAGCCAGAGTATCCCAGAAGGTTGGAGCAGAGGCAGATCCTACGAACTTCCTTCTGATGCATGCAATGGGACCGAACGTTGCCGGAGTTATCGGTACAGCAGTTGCAGCCGGAACATTTATGGCGATCTTCGGAGTTTAAGAACCGGATATTTCGTATGATAACGATTGAATACTGATTATATGGAGGAAGAAATAATGGCAGAAATTGAAAAAAAACCAATTAAAATAACAGAGACAATTCTGCGTGACGCACACCAGTCTCTGATTGCCACTCGTATGACAACAGAACAGATGCTTCCGATCATCGATAAGATGGACAAGGTTGGCTATCATTCTGTAGAGTGCTGGGGTGGTGCAACATTTGACGCATCTTTACGTTTCCTGAAAGAAGATCCATGGGAGAGACTTCGTAAATTCCGTGACGGATTTAAGAATACAAAATTACAGATGCTGTTCCGTGGACAGAATATCTTAGGATATCGTCCGTATGCAGATGATGTAGTAGAGTATTTCGTACAGAAATCAGTTGCAAATGGTATTGATGTGATCCGTATTTTTGACTGTTTGAATGACCTTAGAAACTTGCAGACGGCCGTTACAGCAGCAAACAAAGAAAAAGCAGAAGCACAGGTAGCGCTTTCCTATACACTGGGAGATGCTTATACACTGGATTATTGGGTAGATATCGCCAAGAGAATCGAAGATATGGGTGCTAATTCTATCTGTATCAAAGATATGGCGGGTCTGCTCCTTCCGTACAAGGCAACAGAGCTGATCGGTGCATTAAAAGAAGCTACAGATCTTCCGATCCAGCTTCATACACATTATACATCCGGTGTTGCTTCTATGACTTACTTAAAAGCAGTAGAGGCAGGTGTAGATGTCATTGATACTGCAATGTCACCATTTGCAATGGGAACATCACAGCCGGCAACAGAAGTTATGGTTGAGACGTTCAAAGGAACACCTTATGATACAGGTCTGGATCAGAAATTACTTGCGGAGATCGCTGATTACTTCCGCCCGATCCGTGACGATGCATTAGACAGCGGACTGCTGAATCCGAAGAACCTTGGTGTAAATATCAAGACTCTTCTGTATCAGGTACCGGGTGGTATGCTTTCAAACCTGACATCTCAGTTAAAAGAGCAGAATGCAGAAGACAGATACTATGAAGTACTGGAAGAAGTGCCGAGAGTAAGAAAAGACTTAGGTGAACCGCCGCTTGTAACACCGTCTTCACAGATCGTAGGTACACAGGCTGTATTTAATGTACTGATGGGCGAACGTTATAAGATGGCTACAAAAGAGACAAAAGACGTATTAAGTGGTAAATACGGTGCAACTGTAAAACCATTTAACGAAGAAGTGAAGAAGAAAGTATTAGGAGACGATGCTGAGATCATCACATGCCGTCCGGCAGATCTGATTCCGGCAGAATTAGATACACTCCGCAAAGAGTGTGCACAGTGGATCCAGCAGGATGAAGATGTATTAACTTATGCATTATTCCCGCAGGTAGCTGTTGACTTCTTCAAATACAGAGAAGCACAGCAGACAAAGATCGATCCGAATGCTGCTGATACAGAGAACGGAAGTTATCCGGTATAATAACTTCTTTTAATTAAAAATTGTATATTTTATATGCGATGCAGAAGTTCTGTCAGACAATGAAAGTTGTCCGGCAGGACTTTTTCATGTCCTGAAATACCTGGATTCATGTCCAAATGTATAAGAAAATTTTGTGATGTGCTATAATGTGTGATATCGGCAGGTGAATATGGTACATCTACATAGGTTTCACATACAAAGAGAATAATCATTCAGTGCCTGCCCTGCTACAAGCATAAAAGTAAGACGAAAGTCTTCGGATATGTGTACAGAGGGAGATGGGGGAATATATGCATTTAACAATAGCAATTATAGAAGACGAACAGCCGGCGCGTGAGCGAATCGGCGAGCTTGTCATACAGGAACTGTCCGGTGAGACGGAAGTTTATATAGAAAAATACGAGGACGCAGAGAGGTTCCTTAAAGCACTTGAAGTGAAGAAAGAAACAGCGTATCCGGACGTTGTAATCTCTGACATTGACCTTCCGGGAATGAATGGAATTGAACTGGGAGCGGAGTTAAAAGGAAACGGCATAGAAACATATCTCGTATTTCTGACGTCTTTTGCAGAATTTGCGGCAGACAGTTATATACTGGAGGCTTATCAGTATATTCTGAAGCGGGATATGAAAGAGCGACTCGGAGATGTGCTCCGGGGGATTGCGAAGGAAAAGCAAACGAGCGAACAGGATTTCCTGTGGGTTGGAGATCATGAGAAGAAGTTGTTTTATAAAGACATCATCTGTGTGAGTAAGGTAAAAGGGCAGAAATACTCGGAGTACAGAACGAAGAAAGAAGTGTACCGGGAGCGGATGCCTTTATTTCATATACAGGAACAACTGGGGACAGATGCATTTATCATGGTCGGACGAAGTTGTCTTGTAAATATTGAACACATTGCGGGTATTTCAGCAGAGTCGGTGCAATTAGATAATGGGGATGTAATCGGAGCCGGAAGAGAACTGATTTGGGAAGTGAAACAAAAAGTAACTGCGTACTGGAGAAAAAACTAATGGGAAGAGAAAGAAAATGGACAAGTGTCCAACTGATAAATATTATATTCTGCGGACTGATGCAGATTTTTTATTTCTTCCCGTGGCTTAAGTATGGCAACCAGCATTGTTCTCTGCACCGGTATATTTTTCGGGCGCTTACAAGAAACGACTATATAGAAGCGTTTAACAAGACATATTATCCGGGGAAAAATCTGGGGATTTATGAACAGAAGATGGCAATCCTGGTCCTTGTTTATCTGATGAGTTTTTTTGTGGCGCAGGTAGTGGATCTGCTTCTTTTATACCGGAATATGAACCAGATTCCGTACCGAGATCATCAGGGACTGTTTTGGGTTATCGCGATGACGTGGGTGTTCTTCCTTGAATATGCAGATTATCAGGGAGCAGATGAGCAGTTTTATATTCCGATGTCCATGTTCATTTACCTGAATACGTGGCTTGTGGTCAAAGGTGTCCAGTATTTTGCATGTAGGATGACAGAAAGTTTGGAGTATATGAATCTTTCCAGCCAGAAAAAGCTGGAGCAGAAAGAACAGGAAGTACTGGAACTTAAGGTAAATGTGTTGGAAGAGCGGTTCAAAGGAATGTTAAAGAGCCGGCAGGTTGTCCATGACATGAAGAATCATCTGTTGGCGCTAAGGCGTTATGAACAGGAAAGAGACTGGGATGGGATTCACGAATATCTGGAAAAATTAAGTGATGCGATACTGGTGCATAATTATCAGGTGTGGACAGGAAACCAGATGCTGGATATGATTCTGAACCAGAAGATGCAGGATGCGAAAGACTCCGGTGTACAGATGACGATCCAGACGGAAGTATTTACAAAATTGCCGTTTACGGACTGGGAGATCATCACGCTATTTGGGAATCTTCTGGATAATGCACTGGAGGCAACGCAGAAAGTGACTTCGGAAAATCCATGGATCCATGTGAAATTTATAAGACGGAACCGGCTTTTTTACGTGGAGATTGAGAACAGTGCAGAGGAAGCAGTGAAAGTGGAAAATGGACAGCTCCGGTCGCAGAAAGAAGAAAACGGACTGCATGGATACGGTATGAAAAATGTTCGGGAAATCGTAGAAAAACATGAAGGTGATCTACAATATATAACTACAGATACCAGTTTTCTTGTCAGTGTATCCATATATGACATGAAATAGAGAAAATCTTAGGATTGAGAGGAAAAAGAAATGCAGAAGAAAAAGAGCAGAAGAAAAGAAAAAATATGTGTCGGAGTCATCGGATATGCGATATTTCTGATCTATTCCATGTGGCCGGTTTACCGGCTCCGGGATGGGTATCATTCCTTTTATGGTGTTTTCCGATTATTGTCGCAGAAAGGAGCTGCCGCACTGACAGACAGTTGCCGGGATGTGTGGGACGGCAATATGGGAGCCATAAAGATTCAGGTTGGCCTGTTTGTAATTATGCAGATCGTGGCAGTATTGTATCTGATACTGCTGATTTTAAACAAATACCGGTATATCCAGCCGGTTGTGATCGGTATTGCGATCACAGAGATGTTTCTGAGTGATTATGCAGCTTACGGTACAGTTGCAGATAATGTGATGGCATTTATGTTTTTTATGCCTATGGTAGTAATGAGTCTTCTTGAGCTTGCTCTGCAGAAGATGATCGATGTCTATGATGAAGCACTGGCAAGATCTAGAAATTATGAAGTGCAGGAACAGGAAAAGAAAGAAGAAGCGCACAGAAGACTGGATTTTCCGGGCAAATACACGAAACTTTTCTATCATATGATCTGGAAGAATTTCCGCTCTGACTGGAAAGATTACCGGCTTTTCCTATTCTGCGGAATCATGGTCGGAACACTGGCATTTTCCGGACTGGGAGCTTATGAGATGCTGTCTTCTTCCCACCGGGCTGATCTGTCTATGTATGGTGGCGAAGGACTTGGACGAATCCTGATCAATGCGATGATCCCGCTTGCGGCATGCTGCCTTTTCCTGATGGTATTTGTGCTGATCTTTTATCTCAGAAAATGGATTCAGAACTATAGTATCTTTGTAACACTCGGAATCAGAAGAAAGGCGCTCTGGACGATCGCCGGACTGGAAATCGGACTGGGATTTGTATTTTCCTATATAGGCGGAGTAATTGTCGGAAATGGAGTCCTTCTGCTTTTCCGTAAAATTGTCGGAAACATGGTGGGCGATCAGATCAATCTGTCATATGCAAGTAAAACAACGTATCTGGTATCACTTGCCGTTCTGTTCCTTGTCTATCTTGTTTCACTGATGGCAACAAGAGACATTGTGTCGGATTTTAACCTGATCTCAGCGGCAACACGTAATGTTGCAAAAGAGAAGATGCCGCGGAGGTTTTTGAAGATCATTACTGTGATCGGAGCTGCTATCTGCGGATACAGTGCTATTTCTTACAGCAAGATTTACAATTACGAGAAGATTACACTGATGCTGGCATTGTTTGTCGGACTGTTTCTTCTCTACCGCTTTGGCGGGACATTGTTGCTGCGAAAAGACAAGGCATCAAAAGGGTATCTGGGTACGCTTCTGAAACGCAATGACCGCTATCACCGTTCAAAGACAACTGCGTGGTATCTGGCAGCGCTTACAGCTTTGCATATCTGCGGAATGTTTTATTTTGCATTCCAGTCAGTATCTGTAACGGTTGCAGAACAACCGGAAAGCCTGTTCCCATATGATTTCATGTGCATTTCTTACGATGAAGACCAGAAGACATTTGAAAATCTGGAGAAACAGTACGGAGCAAAGGTTACGACTTATCCGATGGTAAGAATCTCGAATTCGGATAAAACGGAGAAGAATGAGGGCTATTATGAAAAACGAATACAGGGACAACAGATCGGTATTTCAGAATCTACTTATCATGCACTGAAAAAAGCAATTGATCCGGATTATAAACCACACTTTCTCCATCTGGATGCAAAGGGAGAGAAAGTCTATCTTGTGCACCAGCAGGACCGCTCTGTGAAAGCACAGCCGATAGACTGGACGTTTAGTAAGAAGAAACCCAATATCCATGTTGGCATTGTATGTGAAGGATATACCCCATATGAGCATTTTTCCGAGGAGACGACATATCAGCAACGTACAATCGCAGGCGAGGAGATTGGAAGCCTGACCGGATGTTTCCGCGATGGAAAACTGGAAAATCTCGTTGTGTTTTCGGATGCATTCTTCACAAAAGCACAGAATCTCTGGAAGACAACGAATGTGCTGAATGGTTCGTTTATTAAAAAGAAAACGGATGCGATTGAAGGGCTGACTGTGAAGCAGGGACCGACAAAACTGGTGTTGATAAACAGTAAAGCGAAAGATCACAAAGCAATCAAGAGAGAACTGGAAAAATTCCAGGAAAAACATAAAGAAGATCAGGCTTACGATGCGGAAATCGCAAATTATTATGCAAAGGATGAAAGTGTAAAAGACCTGCGTTCGGAACGTATGATGAAGCTGATCGTGAACCTGTTTGTCACGGCAACAATGCTTTTTATAAGCATGTTCCTTGTCTATATTAAAGTGCTTTCTGAACTGGATGAGAAGAACAAAAGAGCCGAATTTTTCACTTGTATGGGTATGAGAAAGAAAGAGAGAATCCGCATTCTTCTCGGTGAATTACATCTGATGTTCTGGCTTCCTGGAGCGTTTACCGCGCTTGTGACAGCTGTATTTACCGGAATTACATTCTATGTGCGGATGTATACAAATGCAGTTAAGCTACAGTTTATAACTCACGCAGTATGGCTCTGGGGCGGCTATATTCTTGTAGAACTTCTGTTTATGTGGCTGCTTGGAAAGTTTATGGTTCGAAAGGTGGAAAAAGACGATGAATAATCAGGAAATCATAAAAGTAGAAGATCTGACACGGAATTACCGGATGATCTACGCAGAGAATCCGGAAGACCGGGAGATCAAGGTGTTAAAAGGACTGAATTTCGCTGTGAAGACAGAAGAATTTGTCGGGATCATGGGAAAATCCGGCTGTGGAAAGACAACGCTTCTGAAAGTGCTTGGTCTGATCGATAAACCAACCGATGGTACATTGTATTTCAATGGCGTGGATTCGAGAAAACTGTGGAGCGACGAGCTTGCTGATATCCGCAGAAGAAAAATGGGATTTGTATTTCAGGATTTTTATCTGCTTGACAGTCTTTCGGTAGAAGATAATATCATGGTTCCGATGGTGCTTGATAAAGCGCCGGTGAAGGACTGCCTGGAAAAAGTAGCTTATTATATGGAGAAATTCGGTCTGATGCATCTGACAAAGAAGAAACCGAATGAACTGTCCGGCGGGGAGCGTCAGCGGGTAGCAATCTGCCGCGCGCTCATTAATGATCCCGAACTCATCCTTGCAGATGAACCGACAGGCAATCTCGATACCCAGTCAGGACAGATTGTTATTGATGCACTGACCGAGATTAACGAGAAAATGAAGAAAACAATCCTTATGGTTACGCATGATCCGAAAATGGCAAGCTATTGCAGCCGGATTATTTTGCTGAAAGACGGCCAGATTCTGGAAGAACTGAAAAGAGAAAAAGACCAGGATGCGTTTTACCACAGAATTGTGGACAAGATGCAGGAACTGTAGGAGGAGTGGATATGCATATACTGGAAGTGAAAGAACTGGTGCGTGATTACAGCATTATCAGTGAAGATAAAAAAGAAAGGACGCAGATCCATGTATTGAAGGGACTGGATTTTTCCGTGGAGGCAGGAGAATTCGTCGGAGTCATGGGTAAATCCGGCTGCGGCAAGACGACGCTCTTAAAGACGCTCGGTCTGATCCACCGTCCTACGTCCGGAAGTGTCTGGTTTGAAGGAGAAGATACCGGAAAACTGCCGGAAGAAAAGAGGGCAGACATCCGCAACCGGAAGATCGGATTTATTTTTCAGGATTTTTACCTGATGAACAGTCTGTCTGTTGAAGAAAATATTATGCTTCCGATGATGATCGCAAAGAGCGAGCCGGAAGAAATGAGAAAAAGAGCTGCCGCCTATGCCACGCAGTTTGAGATTGCACATCTGCTTAAGAAATATCCATACGAGCTGTCCGGCGGAGAGCGTCAGAGAGTGGCGATCTGCCGTGCACTCATGAATGAACCGGAACTGATTCTTGCAGATGAACCGACAGGAAATCTGGATTCCCGTTCCGGGCAGATCGTGATTGATGCGCTTGGAAAAATCTCGAAAGAACTTGGAAAAACGATTCTTATGGTGACGCATGATCCGAAGATGGCGAGCTGTTGCGGGCGGATTCTGCTTCTGAAAGATGGAGTTATTCTCAAAGAATTGAAGGCAGAGGAAGACAAAGATGCATTTTACAGGAAAATAACCGGGCAAATGGAATGTTTATAGTCCTTGAATATTTTCTCGAATTTATATATAATGGATACGGTAAATTGAGAAGAAAAGGACAAAAACGATATGGGAAATAAAAATGAATTACTTCAGAAGATAGATGAAGGTTATTCAAAATTCAGCAAAGGTCAGAAAAAACTGGCGGATTTTATCAAAGAAGATTATGATAAAGCGGCATTTCTGACTGCTGCGAAGATGGGGGAAGAAGTCGGCGTCAGTGAGTCTACGGTTGTAAGATTTGCGATGGCGCTTGGATATGACGGCTATCCGGGATTCCAGAAAGCGCTGGGCGAGATGATCCGTACCAAATTAAATTCCATCCAGAGAATGGAAGTCACATATGGACGCATCAGTCAGGGCGAGATACTGACATCTGTATTACAGTCAGATATTGATAAGATCAAGCTGACGATGCAGTCCATTGACCATGAATCATTTGAACTTGCAGTGGAGACGATTCTGAATGCGAAGAAGATCTATGTGATCGGTATCAGAAGCTGTGCACCGCTTGCAAGTTTTCTTGGGTTTTATCTGAACCTGATCTGTGATAATGTAGTTGCTGTGCACACAAACAGTTCAAGTGAGATTTTTGAACAGCTTATCCGGATCGATGAAGACGATGTGATTATCGGAATCAGCTTCCCGCGGTATTCCATGCGTACTTTAAAAGCGCTGGAATTTGCAAGTAACCGCAAGGCAAAAGTAATCACGCTGACAGACAGCGTCCATTCGCCGATGACGTTATATTCTTCCTGCAATCTGATCGCGCGAAGTGACATGGCGTCTATCGTAGATTCACTTGTAGCACCTCTGAGCGTGGTAAATGCGTTTGTGGTAGCACTCTGTATGAAGAAGCAGGATGAAGTCATCACAACACTGGAGACGCTGGAACGGATCTGGGATGAGTATCAGGTATACAGCAAAGATGAACTGAACATGGTAGATGATAAAGTAGAACTGTCTTCGTCCAAAGCACAGATAGATGGAGAAGAGACTTATGAATAAAGTATTAATCGCAGGTGGTGGCGCTGCGGGCATGATGGCGGCAGTTATGGCGGCAAGAGAAGGTTGCACGGTTACACTGTTTGAAAAAAATGAAAAACTGGGCAAGAAGGTATTTATCACAGGAAAAGGTCGTTGCAATCTGACAAATGCCTGTGATGTAGAAGATCTGTTTCCGGCAGTGAAAACGAATGCGAAGTTTCTGTATAGTAGTTTTTACGGATTTACAAACCAGGATGTCATGGATTTCTTTGAAGAGCTTGGCATGCGGACGAAGATTGAACGAGGGGAACGGGTATTCCCGTTATCTGATCATTCTTCCGATGTGATCCGTACTTTGGAAGAAGAGATGAAGAGACTTGGTGTGAAGATCTGCCTGAATACATCTGTGAAGAAGATTGAAGCGAAGGACGGGCATTTTACAGGCGTCGTATTATCTGATGGAAAGAAAGTGTCCGGAGATGCGTGTGTCGTTGCAACCGGAGGCATCTCTTATCCGTCTACAGGTTCTACTGGGGACGGCTACCGGTTTGCAAAAGAACTGGGACTTGAAGTGACAGACTGTCTGCCGTCGCTTGTACCGATGGAGACTCAGGAAGACTGGGTGCCGGAGCTTCAGGGACTGTCTCTTCGAAATGTAAATGCGGTTATCAAAGACGGTAAGAAGAAGCTGTATGAAGACTTTGGAGAGATGCTTTTCACGCACTACGGCGTCAGCGGTCCGCTTATGTTAAGTGCCAGCAGTGTAATTGGCAAGAAACTAAAAGCTCATCCACTGACATTGGAAATCGACTTGAAACCGGCATTGTCTATAGAGCAGCTCGATCAGAGAGTCCTGCGTGATTTTGAAGAAAACCATAACCGACAGTTCAAGAATGCGATCCACAAGCTGTTTCCGGCGAAACTCATTCCGGTGATGATCAAACTTAGCGGAATCGATCCGGAGAAAAAGGTCAATGTAATTTCCAGAGAGGAAAGACAGCATTTTGTTTCCCTGATCAAAAAAATTCCAGTGACATTAACCGGACTGCGCGGATATAATGAGGCAATCATCACAAAAGGTGGTGTCAGCGTGAAAGAGATCGATCCGGGCACGATGGAGGCAAAGACAGTATCTGGCTTGTATTTTGCAGGAGAAGTACTGGATCTGGATGCAGTGACCGGAGGATTTAATTTACAGATTGCATGGTCTACTGCATGTGCGGCTGCAAGAGCCTGTGCATGGCAGAAATAAATGGATATGTGTATGCTTACGTGCTGTTTTGGAAAACAGACAAAGATTGTAACGGGAAGGCACGTGAGTTTGAAAAGCAAGCTATATATTATTAATTATTAAATAAAACAGATAGAGAAAGAGGGCAGAAGAATGGGATATAATATCGCAATTGACGGACCGGCAGGAGCCGGAAAAAGCACCATTGCGAAACTGGTGGCAAAAGAAAAAGGATACATTTATGTAGATACAGGAGCGATGTACCGTGGAATGGCAATTTATTTTCTGGAAAAGAATATTTCGCCGGAAGATACAGAAGCGATCGAAGCAGACTGCAAGAATGTAAAAGTAACGATCGGCTATGAAGAAGGTGGACAGCAGGTCTACTTAAACGGTGAGAATATCACAGGGAAATTAAGAGAAGAAGCAGTAGGAAATATGGCGTCTAAGATCTCTGCAATCCCGGCAGTCAGAGAAGCACTTTTAGGACTGCAGAGAGATCTTGCAAAAACAAAAGATGTTGTCATGGACGGACGTGACATCGGTACCTGTGTATTACCAGATGCAGATGTGAAAGTATTTTTAACTGCAAGTGTACAGACAAGAGCAAAACGTCGTTTTGATGAACTGACAGAAAAAGGTGAAACTTGTGATCTCGCCGAGATTGAAAAAGACATTGAAGAGCGCGACAGAAGAGATATGACGAGAGAGATCGCACCGCTTAGACAGGCAGAAGATGCGACACTCGTAGACAGCTCAGATATGACAATCCCGGAAGTAGTTGCCGCAATTACGGCGCTCTGCCATTAGGAGGCATATATGAAAGTTGAACTTGCGAAGACAGCGGGATTTTGCTTCGGAGTAAAGCGGGCAGTGGATACTGTATACAGACAGATAGAAGCACACCCAGACAGTCCGATTTACACATACGGACCGATCATCCATAATGAAGAAGTCATCAAAGATATGAAAAAACACGGCGTGAAGGTGATTGGAAGCGCAGAAGAGCTGGAGAATCTGGACAGCGGAATCGTAATCATCCGGTCTCACGGAGTAGCAAAAGAAGTCTACGATTTGTTGACTGAAAAAGGACTGACCTGTGTGGATGCAACCTGCCCATTTGTCAAGAAAATCCATAAAATTGTCCAAGAGCAGAGCGCACAGGGTGCACACATTGTTGTGATCGGAAATTCGGAACATCCTGAAGTGCAGGGCATTAAAGGATGGAGTGGAAATGATGTGACAGTCATCCAGACTGTAGAAGAAGCGAAAAGTTTTCAATTAAAAAATAAAAAGCAAAAACTGTGTGTCGTATCTCAGACGACATTTAATTACAATAAATTCAAAGATATAGTTGAAATTATTGAAAAAAAGAGGTATGATATACTTGTTTTAAATACGATTTGCAGTGCAACAAAAGAACGCCAGGAAGAGGCTCGCGACATTGCAAAGAGGGTGGACGCTATGATTGTTATAGGAGACAAGAGAAGCTCTAATACCCGCAAACTATTTGAGATATGCAGTAATGCATGTGCGGATACGTACTATATACAGACACTTGACGATTTTGATATGAATCAATTAAGGTCCGTGGAAACAGTAGGTATTACAGCAGGGGCATCCACGCCCAAGAAAATAATTGAGGAGGTTCAAAATAATGTCAGAATTAACTTTTGAACAAATGTTGGAAGAATCATTTAAGACAATCAGAAATGGAGAAGTCGTAGATGGTACAGTCATTGATGTAAAACCGGATGAGATCATCTTGAATATCGGCTACAAAGCAGACGGTATCATTATGAGAAATGAGTATACGAACGAACCTAACGTAGATCTGACAACAGTCGTATCTGTTGGAGATCCAATGACAGTAAAAGTACTGAAAGTAAACGACGGAGAAGGTCAGGTGCTGTTGACATACAAGAGACTGGCTGCCGAGAAAGGAAATGAGAGACTGAAAGAAGCTTATGAGAACCATGAAGTTCTGAAAGCTCCGGTTGCACAGATCCTTGGCGGTGGATTGAGCGTAGTTGTTGATGAGGCAAGAGTCTTTATCCCTGCAAGTCTTGTATCTGATACCTACGAGAAAGATCTGAGCAAATATCAGGATCAGGAGATTGAATTCGTTATCAGTGAGTTTAATCCTAGAAGAAACCGCGTGATCGGTGACAGAAGACAGCTTCTTGTTGCAGAGAAAGCAGAAAAACAGAAAGAACTGTTTGCTAAATTACAGGTTGGAGATACTGTAGAAGGAACTGTTAAGAATGTTACAGACTTCGGAGCGTTTATCGACCTTGGCGGAGTAGACGGACTCCTTCACATCTCAGAGATGTCTTGGGGACGCGTTGAGAATCCGAAGAAAGTATTCAAAGTTGGCGATGAACTGAAAGTCCTGATCAAAGACATTCACGATACAAAGATCGCGCTCAGCTTAAAATTCCCGGAGACTAATCCATGGGCAGATGCAGCTGAGAAGTATGCAGTAGGAACTGTAATCGAAGGAAAAGTTGCAAGAATGACAGACTTCGGAGCATTTGTTGAATTAGCTCCTGGAGTAGATGCACTTCTTCATGTATCACAGATTTCCAGAACACATGTTGATAAACCGTCTGATGTACTGTCTGTAGGACAGACAGTAACAGCTAAGATTGTTGATCTTAATGAAGCTGACAAGAAGATCAGCCTGAGCATGAAAGCTTTAGAGCCGGCTGAGTCAGAGGCTTCACAGAACGAAAGCTCTGAAGAGTAATCGTACTGTAAGAATTCAAGCGTATATATAAAAGCGAAAGAGAAAAGATAGAGGTTTCATACCTCTATCTTTTGTGTGTCTGAACATCTGTTAAAAAATGAACAAGATGTTCATTAAAATGTACAAAAAAATCACTTGACACACTGGTAAGTCTGGTGCTTTTTGGGTATAGTTAATATGAAAATTAAAAGGAAGGAAGGAAAAGGGAATGGCATTGTTAACTTTTAAGGGTGGTATTCATCCGGATGACGGTAAGCGTCTTGCAAAAGACAAGGCAATCGTTGATGTTAAACCCACAGGAGATCTGGTATATCCGGTTTCCCAGCACATCGGGGCGCCTGCCAATCCGATCGTAGCAGTTGGCGATCATGTTTTAAAAGGACAGATGATAGCAGAAGCCGGAGGATTTGTTTCTGCACCAATCTATGCTTCAGTATCAGGAACAGTTAAGGCGATCGCTCCACATTTGAACCCGACTGGAGGTACTGTCAACAGCATTGTCATTGAAAATGATGGTGAATATAAAGAAGTAGAATATCCTGCGGTAAAACCAGTTGATGAGATGACAAAGGAAGAGATCCTTAACGCAATTGGCAACGCAGGTGTTGTTGGTATGGGAGGAGCAGGTTTCCCGACCAGAGTTAAGCTTTCTCCAAAAGAACCTGACAAGATTGATTACATTATTGCAAACTGTGCAGAATGTGAACCATATATCACAGCAGACTACAGAACAATGATCGAAACACCGGAGAAACTGGTAGAAGGTATGAAGATCGTTCTGAGACTTTTCGATAACGCGAAAGGTATATTCGGTGTTGAGGATAACAAACCAGATTGTATCGCAAAATTAAAAGAACTCACAGCAGGTGACCCACGTCTGGAAGTTCTGGCGCTTAAGACAAAATACCCACAGGGTGGTGAGCGTCAGCTTATTTATGCGACGACAGGTCGTGCGATTAACTCTGCTATGCTTCCGGCAGATGCAGGATGCGTTGTAGACAACGTTGCAACACTTGTAAGCATTTATCAGGCTGTAGCAGAAGGAAAACCTTCTATGGAACGTGTCGTAACAGTCAGCGGAGATGCAGTGAATGAACCAGGTAACTTCCGTGTTCCGTTTGGTATGAACCAGGCTGAGCTGGTAGAAGCTGCCGGTGGATTCAAGACAGAGCCGGAGAAATTGATTTCAGGTGGTCCGATGATGGGATTTGCAATGTTTTCACTAGATGTTCCGGTTACAAAGACATCATCATCCATTCTTGGATTTACAAAAGACGAAGTAGCAAAATTCGAGCCAACCGCATGTATTAACTGCGGACGATGCGTAGATGCCTGCCCAAGCCGTCTGATTCCATCTCGACTTGCAGATTATGCAGAGCATCATGACGAAGAGACCTTTACAAAACATAATGGTCTGGAATGTATGGAATGTGGATCATGCAGTTTCGTCTGTCCGGCAAAACGTCAGTTGAAACAGGCAATCGGTTCTATGAGAAAAATTGCACTTGCTAATCGTAAGAAGAAAAAATAAGAGAAGAGAGGAAGAGGTGAACAAACGTGAGTGAGAACAATTATAAACTGTCATCTTCACCACATATTCGTGACAAAGTTACCTCCAGCAATATCATGCTTATGGTTGTTATTGCACTTTTGCCGGCTTCGGCATTCGGAGTTTATAACTTTGGAATACCAGCACTGATCGTACTGATCAGCACAACCGTATCAGCGGTTCTTACAGAGTACATATATGAGAAACTGATGCACAAGAAGATTACCATCAACGACTGGAGTGCAGTTGTTACCGGTCTGTTGCTTGGCCTTAACATGCCGGCTTCAGCACCATGGTGGATGGGCGCTCTTGGTAGTGTATTTGCAATTCTCGTTGTAAAACAGTTATTCGGAGGACTGGGACAGAACTTCATGAACCCGGCGCTCGGTGCAAGATGTTTCCTGCTGATTTCTTTTGCAGGACCGATGACAAAGTTTGTTTACGATGGAGTATCCGGACCGACACCGCTTGCTACTTTAAAAGACGGTGGCTCTGTTGATTCCATGAAGATGCTTATCGGAACAATTCCGGGAACAATCGGTGAGACATCTGTGATCGCAATCATTATCGGAGCAGTATTCCTTATTATGCTTGGTATTATTGATTTGCGTATTCCGGGAACATACATTGTATCCTTTGTTATTTTCGTCGGAATTTTCGGACCATTTACAAAAGCACATGTAGGATTCTTTGATCCACAGTACATCACAGCACACCTTTGCGGTGGTGGTCTGATGCTCGGAGCATGGTTCATGGCAACCGATTATGTAACATCTCCGATTACGAAAAAAGGACAGTATGTATATGGTATCCTTCTTGGAGTACTGACCGGACTGTTCCGTCTGTTCGGTGGTTCCGCAGAAGGGGTATCTTATGCGATCATCATCAGTAACCTTTTAGTCCCACTGATTGAAAGAGTTACTCTTCCAAAACCATTTGGTAAAGGAGGAGAAAAATAATGAAGAAAAATCCAATTATTAAGAATGCACTTATTCTTACAATTATTACATTAATCGCAGGATTAGGTCTTGGCTTTGTATATGAGATCACCAAAAACCCGATCGCACAGGCGCAGGAAAAAGCTAAGAAAGAAGCATGGCAGGCGGTATTTACAGATGTAGATGCGAATGCTTTTGAAGCACAGGACGTAGATGCGAAGATTGCAGATAAAGCGATCAAATCAGTCGGTGCAAAAGCAACTGTCGATGAAGTTTGTAAAGCAGGCGACAAAGGATATGTAATCACAACCACAGACAAGGAAGGTTATGGTGGAGATATCCAGATTACAGTAGGTATTACTTCTGATGGTACAGTAAACGGAATTTCTATCTTATCGATCAGCGAGACAGCCGGTCTTGGTATGAAAGCAAAAGAGCCGAAGTTCTACAATCAGTACAAGGGCAAGAAAGCTGAGAAATTCGTTGTATCAAAAGATGGTGGAGACGGTGAACAGATCGATGCAATCAGTGGTGCAACAATTACATCACGTGCAGTTACAGGAGCTGTCAACGTAGCACTGGCTTATTATCAGAATGCATTTTAGGAGGTAGCAGACATGAACAGATGTACTGAAAGACTATATAATGGTTTAGTTAAAGAGAATCCTACCTTCGTGCTGATGCTTGGTATGTGTCCTACACTTGCCGTAACTACATCCGCAACCAATGGTGTTGGTATGGGTTTGTCAACAACAGTAGTATTGGTATTATCCAATATGCTGATTTCCATGTTACGTAAGATCATCCCGGATTCAGTCAGAATGCCGGCATTCATCGTAGTCGTAGCATCATTCGTAACAATTGTACAGTTTCTTCTGGAAGGTTTTGTACCGAGTCTTTATGACGCACTTGGTCTTTACATTCCACTGATCGTAGTAAACTGTATTATCTTAGGACGTGCAGAAAGCTATGCTTCCAAGAACCCGGTTCTTCCGTCAATCTTTGATGGTATCGGTATGGGACTTGGATTTACTGTAGGTCTTACATGTATTGGTATTGTACGTGAGCTGATCGGAGCAGGACAGATCTTCGGTAAACAGATTATTCCGATCGCTGACGAAGCAGCAGGAAAAGCCGGATATGTACCGGTTACAATCTTTATTCTTGCACCGGGAGCATTCCTGGTACTTGCAGGACTGGTTGCTCTTCAGAACAAGATCAAAGCCAATGCTGCCAAGAGGGGTAAAGAAGTTGTAGAAGCTAAGGGATGCGGCGAAGGCTGTGCATCATGTAATGGATGCGGCGGAAAAGTATTCCCTACAGGAAACGAAGAATAGGAGGAGTACATAGATGAAAGAATTATTACTTATCGCAATTGGATCTGCGATTGTCAACAACGTTGTACTCAGCCAGTTCCTGGGAATCTGTCCATTCCTTGGAGTATCCAAAAAGGTTGAGACTGCTTCCGGTATGGGAGGAGCTGTAATCTTCGTTATTACAATCGCATCATTCTTTACAAGTTTGATTTATAAGTTTATTTTGTTACCATTGAATATTTCTTACCTGCAGACGATCGTATTCATTCTCGTAATCGCTGCACTGGTACAGTTTGTAGAGATGTTCCTGAAGAAGAGCATGCCGTCTCTGTATAATGCACTTGGTGTGTATCTTCCTCTGATCACAACAAACTGTGCAGTACTTGGTGTAGCACTTACAAACGTTCAGAATGAGTATTCTATTCTGGAAGGTGTGATCAATGGTATCGGTACTTCTGTCGGATTTGCAATCGCAATTGTGATCATGGCAGGTATCCGTGAAAAGATCGAATACAATGATGTATCTGAGTCATTCCAGGGAACTCCTATCGTACTGCTTACAGCAGCACTGATGTCAATTGCGTTCTTTGGATTCTCAGGATTAATATAGGAGGAAACAGACTATGAGTATAACAGGTATTATTTTAGCTGCTGCAATCGTAGGCGGCACCGGATTATTCATTGGTGTGTTCCTTGGTATTGCAGGAAAGAAATTTGCAGTAGAAGTAGATGAGAGAGAAGAAGCAATCCTTGAAGTATTGCCTGGAAACAACTGTGGTGGTTGTGGATATGCAGGATGTTCCGGACTTGCAGCTGCTATTGTGAAAGGCGAAGCTGAAGTTGGAGGATGTCCGGTCGGTGGAGCTCCGGTTGCAGCAAAGATTGGTGCGATCATGGGACAGGAAGCCGGTGCACAGGTACACGAAGTAGCATTTGTAAAATGTGCAGGAACCTGTGACAAAGCAAAACAGGAATATGAATATCACGGACTGAACGACTGTGTTATGATGAACATGATGCAGGCGGGAGGACCGAAAGGATGTAATTATGGATGTCTTGGAGAAGGAACATGTGTGAAAGCCTGTCCGTTTGATGCCATCCATATTGTAAACGGAGTTGCTGTTGTAGACAAAGAAGCATGTAAAGCATGTGGTAAATGTGTGGCAGCTTGTCCGAAACACCTGATCGAGATTGTACCGTATGACCAGAAACACCTCGTACAGTGCAGCTCTAAGGACAAAGGTAAAGATGTTATGTCTGTATGTTCCGTTGGATGTATCGGATGTAAGATGTGTGAGAAGATCTGTAAATTCGACGCTGTTAAGGTTGAGAATAACATTGCACACATTGATCCGGAAAAATGTATCGGATGCGGTGCATGTGCAGCAAAATGTCCGAAGAAGATCATTCTGTAGAAGAACGTCTTTTTCAGAGATTTATGAAATTGGGATACAGGAGAATCGTATGAAAAGATCTTTCAAAACGATAATATCCGAAGGATATGAACAATTCATAAAAGATATAAAGCAAACAAAATGGGCGATTATTGTTATAATCGCCTATTTTGTGTTTGGTAGAAAATTTATTTATAGTATTTGTCCGCTCATTATGCTTACCGGATATCCATGTCCGTCCTGCGGACTTACAAGAGCCGGTATCCGGCTATTGCATTTTGATTTTGAAGGAGCATGGCATATGCATCCATTTATCTATGTGGTTGCAATTCTTGTATTTCACTATTGCTGGAACCGTTATATCAGGCTTCAGTTAAGGCAGCCAAAGAGTATGAAGATACTTGCAGGAATCGCACTTGTGGCACTTGTGATTTTTTATATTTACCGCATGGTGCGTTATTTTCCGGGGGAACCACCGATGAGCTATTACTCTGGGAATCTGCTGCATACTTGCAAAAATTTCCTTGCAAATTTATTTGTCCAATGATTTTATATAATAAATTTTTAATTTGGGTATCATTCCGAAACCTGTGTCAACAGAATGGATCTGTATCAAATCTGTTAATCATTCTGAATAACAGGATTATTCGGTGTCAACTCTTATGATCTGCTGTCTGTATTCATTAAAGAATGGAATTTTAAACTTATCAGTTAAAACACTCTCATATAAATTAGCAGCCTGGATATCTGTGTGGAGCATGGAAAGCCCTGTCTCTGATAAGCTGTCTGTCTGTGTTAGCTTCGTAATCAATGGGATGCGAGACGTCTGCTTAAGTATTGTAAGGACAGAAGACTGATCCATTCGGAAACCGAGAAGGCGCGCATACTGACAATTTCCACGAGCCTGATAATCCAGCATATCTGCGGTTTTAATCTGCAAAAGAATATGAAGCAGTGACCGGCTGATTCTTGTATAGGTAAGATCTCTTGATTTCAGAAGATCACAAAACTGTTCGTAAGAGATCAGGTCATCAATGTGATTCATGATCCGGTTTGCAAGATCCTCTGTGATATCAAGATATTTCATAAGAGAATCTGAAGTTTCGTTCATAAGCCGGTATTTCAGAAGAAGTGAAAAATCATTTGCATATACCGGATACCGAATCAGGTGTGTATCCCGAAGAAGATCAATGCAAGCAGAAGGTACCTGGTCTTCCAGTCTTGTCAGTACATCAGAGAGCGGTGGTTCGTCGTAGATGCTGTCACTTCTTAAATGAATCGAACTTCCGGCCTGCGCAAGGAGTCTGCGGATCGCAGAGGCAGAACTGTAATTTCCGGACAGATCCCGATCATGATAACCGGACTCTTTACGCTGGATTGTATAGCCTTTGATCAGGCTTCCGGTCTGATATAATGCTTTGATATATTCGATGCCGAGAATGTTGTTCGGTTCATCCAGTACCTGATCCACATTTTCATCTTTTAAATAGGAGGATAATGCCTGCTGCCTTGCGCGCGGAAAAGAAAGCCCCTTGCGCAGTGCTTCTTTCAGATAGAAGGTATAATCCTCCGGTTCCTCTGTAAGAATCCCGGCGATACGTTCCAGTAGTGCATAGTCTCCACATTCACTTCCGAAACAGAGTGCATCTACACAGCCAAGATGGTTAAGCAAAGAAACAGCACCTGTGGCGAAATATTCGGCGCTTCCAGTTGCGTAGCAGACCGGAAGTTCAAAGACGGCGGCAACACCACTTTCCAGAGCTACCTGGGCGCGCAGATGCTTTGGCATGATCGCGGGTGTTCCACGCTGTACATAATTTCCACTCATAATAACAAGAACAGCGTCTGCTCCGGTGATTTCTTTTGCTTTTCTTATATGGTATAAATGCCCGTTATGAAAGGGATTGTATTCAGCAATCAGTCCGACAATTTTCATAAAAAATCTCCTTGTATATCTATTTGAAATTGATTATACTATAAAAAGGGACTTTAGGTCAAAAAAGTCATTATTTTCACATTTTGTTTATTACAATTGTTTTCAGGAGAGAAAGGAGGATATATATGAGCCAGGAAATCGAAGATATACTGACAGAAGATGAGATTAAAGAGATGTTGGAAAATCGGCAGTACAAAGAATTAAAAGAACAACTGGAAAGTAATATGTATCCTGTTGACCTCGCTGAGATTTTAGAGGATTTTGACCAGAAGCAGCTTGTTATGATCTTCCGGCTTCTTGCTAAAGAAGAAGCGGCTGAGACGTTTACTTATATGAACAGTGACATGCGTGAGATTCTGATTAATGCACTGACTGATTCCGAGCTGGAAGAAGTCATGGAAGAGATGTATCTGGATGATACGGTCGATGTGCTGGAGGAGATGCCGGCGAATGTTGTTGACCGTCTCCTGATGGTGACAGATGAAGAGACAAGAGTGCAGATCAATCAGCTCCTGCAATATCCGGAGGACAGTGCGGGCAGCATTATGAATGTGGAGTATATTGCACTCCGTAAAGAGATGACGGTTGCAGAATCTATTTTGAAGATTCGTCAGGTCGGTTTGAACCGGGAGACAATTTATACCTGTTATGTCACGGAAAAGCGTAAGCTTATCGGTCTTGTAGATGTCAAAGAATTACTGACGACCAGTGAATCGAAGACAGTGGAAGAGATCATGGAGACAAACATGCTCTATGCACATACAACAGATGACCAGGAGGAAGTTGCACTGACGATCCGCAAATACGGTCTGATCGCACTTCCAATCGTAGACCATGAGATGTGTATGGTCGGTATCGTAACAGTAGATGACGCAATGGATGTATTGCAGGAAGAGACGACGGAAGATATCAGTATCATGGCGGGGGTCAATCCGAATGAAGAATCTTATTTTGGGACAACGGTTATGGAACATGTGAAGAGCCGAATCCCATGGCTTCTGTTTCTGATGCTATCGGCAACCGTGACACAGATGATCATGAACAGTTATGAATCAGCGCTTGCCATTATGCCGCAGCTCGCAGGATTTGTCCCGATGTTGACAGGTACCGGAGGAAACTGCGGTTCCCAGAGCTCAACACTGGTGATCCGGGGACTGGCAGTCGGCGAGATTGAATTCCGGGATCTCCTGAAAGTAATATGGAAAGAAATCCGTATCGCAGTATGTATCAGTATTGTGCTTGCTGTGGTAAATGGACTGCGAATTATGCTGATGGGGCAGGGCGATGCGCTGATGGCATTTACGATCGGTTTGACAATGGCTTGTACCGTTGTGATCGCCAAAGTTGTTGGATGTACACTTCCGCTTATCGCAAAGCGGGTAGGTCTGGACCCGGCGATCATGGCAACACCTCTGATTTCAACACTGGTAGATATCAGCACGATCAGCGTATACTTTGCAATTGTCAGTGCAGTATTTCAGTTATAGGTGCGTGATATATGCATATAGACAGAAAAAATGAGATAAAGTGACAGAATGTATGAAAAAATACACATAAGAGACCTTGTTTGCAAGGTCTCTTTGTATTATAATAGTCCTATCTGAGAAAATATGGAAAGGAGTCTATTTATCATGGGATTCATAGATGAGATTAAAGCAAAAGCAAAAACAAGCAAAAAGACAATCGTTCTTCCAGAAACAGAAGACAGTAGAACTTATGAAGCAGCAGAAGCTGTATTAAAAGAAGGAACAGCTAATCTGATCCTGATCGGAAGCGAAGAAGAGATCGCAAAGAACAAAGGATCTTTTGATATCAGCGGAGCTACTATTGTAGATCCTGCAACGTCTGAAAAGACAGACGCATACATTGCAAAACTTGTTGAATTAAGACAGAAAAAAGGAATGACAGAAGAACAGGCAAGAGAGCTTCTTCTGACAAATTACTTATATTATGGTGTTATGATGGTTAAGATGAAGGATGCTGACGGTATGGTATCCGGAGCATGCCATTCTACAGCAGATACATTAAGACCATGCCTTCAGATCCTGAAGACAAAACCAGGTACAAAACTCGTATCCGCTTTCTTCGTAATCGTAGTACCGGATTGCGATATGGGAGCTGACGGAACATTTGTATTTGCAGATTCCGGTCTGGAGCAGAATCCGGATCCAGAGAAACTTGCAGCAATCGCACTTTCTTCTGCAGATTCTTTCGAACTGCTGACAGGAAAAGAGCCAATCGTTGCAATGCTTTCACACTCTACTAAGGGAAGTGCAAAACATCCTGACGTAGACAAAGTTGTAGAAGCTACACGTATTGCAAAAGAAAATGCAAAAGAAGGTTTATTATTAGATGGAGAGTTCCAGCTTGACGCAGCAATCGTTCCGGAAGTTGGAGCATCCAAAGCACCGGGCAGCCCGGTTGCAGGTAAAGCAAATGTACTCGTATTTCCAGACCTGGATGCTGGTAATATCGGATACAAACTTGCACAGAGACTTGGTAAAGCAGAAGCTTACGGTCCTTTAACACAGGGAATTGCAGCGCCGGTTAATGATCTTTCAAGAGGATGCAGCGCAAAAGACATTGAAGGTGTTGTTGCCATTACAGCTGTACAGTGTATGGCTGAAGAATAAAAAAGAGAGGAAAAAAGATTATGAACGTATTAGTAATCAACTGTGGAAGTTCTTCATTGAAGTTCCAGCTGATCAATTCTGATTCAGAGCAGGTTCTTGCAAAAGGACTTTGCGAGAGAATTGGAATTGATGGAAGCCTTACTTATCAGCCGGCAGGCGGAGAGAAAGTCAAATCTGACAAAGCTATGCCGACTCATACAGAGGCTATTCAGTTCGTTATTGACGCACTGACAGATGACAAGACAGGTGTCGTAAAAGACTTAAAGGAAATTGGGGCAGTCGGACACCGTGTTGTACATGGCGGAGAGAAGTTCGCCAAATCTGTAGTAATTACAGATGAAGTTATGAAAGCAATCGAAGAGTGTAATGACCTTGCACCTCTTCACAACCCAGCTAACCTGATTGGTATCAATGCATGCCAGGAATTAATGCCGGGTACGCCGATGGTAGCTGTATTTGATACTGCTTTCCATCAGACAATGCCAGCAAAGGCATATATGTATGGTCTGCCATATGAGTATTATGACAAATACAAAGTAAGACGTTATGGATTCCACGGAACAAGCCACAGTTTCGTATCCAAGAGAGCTGCTGAACTTGTTGGAAAACCATATGATGCAGTGAAGACAATCGTTTGTCATCTTGGTAACGGTGCAAGTATCTGTGCTGTAGAGAATGGTGAATCCGTAGACACATCTATGGGACTGACTCCACTGGAGGGTCTTGTAATGGGAACACGTTCCGGAGATATCGATCCGGCTATCTTAGAGTTCATCGCTAAGAAAGAAGACCTTGATATTGCAGGGCTTATGACAATGTTAAATAAAAAATCTGGTGTGTTTGGTCTTTCTAATAACTTATCCAGTGATTTCCGTGATCTTACAAGCGCTGCTGAGAGCGGAAATGAGATTGCTGCTACAACAGTTGATGTATTCTGCTACCGTGTAGCTAAGTACGTTGGAAGTTATGTAGCTGCCATGAATGGTGTGGATGTAATTGCATTTACAGCAGGAATTGGTGAGAATGCAAGTCTTGTACGTGAGAAAGTTATGGAATACCTTGGATACCTTGGAGTTGCAATCGATAAAGAAGCAAATGATTCACATGGTGAAGAAGTGAAAATCTCAACTCCGGATTCTAAAGTTGATGTATTTGTAATTCCTACAAATGAGGAACTTGCAATTGCAAGAGAGACTGTTGCATTAGTTTAATCAGCATAGTTGAACGATCATAGAATTGAGAGGTATATCGAAGGCTGTCGCGGAAGCGGCAGCCTTCTTTATATATAAAGCTTTCGACAGATATAAAGCCGTCGGCAGGATGTGCACTCGCGCGAAGAGGCAGAACATTATTTCTAATATTTTTCTTAAGATTCCGGGAATGAGCGAAAAGAGAATTGAATTTGAGAGAAATATCAAGTATAATGTGCTTGTTCTTAAGATAGGAGATAAAATAAAAAGGGGTAGATATAGAATGAAAAAAAGGAACATGTATGCAGCAGTTTTACTTACAGCAATTCTCAGTGTTACATCTCTGGCAAGTGCAGGTCATGTACAGGCGGCAGGAAATACATCCGGTGTCAGACTTCAGACAGTTCGTGCAGAAAAAGGAAATGCGCTGACAACAGACGTGTTGACAAAGGATACCGGGAAGAGCCAGAAGAAACTTGCAATCCAGACAGGCGCCGCAAAGCAAAAAGCAGCACTTACCGGCAAGAATGTCAGAGCCAAAGCAACAACAAAGAAGAATATGAGTTATATTCCGGTAGTCAAAGGTGTAACAGGTTCAGAAGAAGGCAAGCAGGGCAATGTTGCGCTTGGTAATTCTGTCGGAACTACAGATGGCACGATGGGAAAGAGATACCTCTATTCACAGAAAGTTGAATTTCAGGGCAAGGGTTCTTTTTCATTTTCTGTTAAATGTACAGAAGCAAAGACGGCGGGACGTAATGTTGTCTACGGAGTATTCAAGCAGGCATCCCTGGAAGATCCGATTGATAAGTCAAGCGTTGATGTTGTAACGAAAAAAGGCGATCACAAGACAGTCGTTGTAAAGATCCCGAAAGCAGGAACCTATTATATCGGCATCTATACAATGGTCAATGCAAAAGATAAGAGCGAATCCTGGAAGTTTACGACAGGAGCGATCTACTGGAATGGCAATAATCGTACGATTACCAGTGATAAGAAGATTGCAGTCGGTCACAAAACAACGCAGACGAATTATTTTAAAATGAAAACCACAGAAAGCGGTTATATCACAGTGATTGCAAGTGATCCGAAGAATAAGATTGTTCTTTATGACAGTAAGAAGAATCGTCTTACAGAGAGTACAATTGCAAAATATGGTGTCACATATGGTGTACCAAAGGGAAGAACTTACTATATTAAAGTATGGTCTCCGGCGAGTGAAGATGGCGGTTATACGCTGGTGGCAAAAAACCGTAAGATTTCAGAAAAAAGCGGAAGCAGTAAATCCAATGCTGTGGAGATTAAGAAAAATACCACAATCAAAGGAACAATGGAAACAGGAATGAAAAGAGCGGACTGGTATAAGATCCGTCTTACATCCAAACGGAGTGTGGAACTTTCCTGGAAAGCAAGAACGAATGAAAAGATGAAACTTGCTATTTATCAGGGAAGCAGAAAGATTGATACAAAGACGTTGACTTATGCAGATGCTTCCTACAAGCTGAAGTCCGTTGGAAAATGGCCAAAAGATACATATTATCTGAAAGTATATACTGATACAGAAAAATCTTCCGGTTGGTATATTTTAAGATGGAAATAATCAGATATTTATATTATAATGAATAAAAAGAGGGGCAGTTTTTGTCAATACCATTTTAAATAGGATGATATTACGATGATTGTCCCTGATTTTATATCACAATAGAGGAAAAGGAGAAAGAGGCTATGATGAAGAGAAAAGGCAAAGTATTGTCACTTGTATTAGCGGCTATCCTTACTGTTTCTTCAGGAAGTGTAGTACAGGCGGCAGATACATCGACAAAAGTACAGAATACACATGCAGTGAAGGCAGAGGCGCAGAGTCTGGAAGCACAGAGCAGTATTGTAAAGGCAGTGAAGGCTGCAAAAGTGAGTCCGGTAAGCGCACAGAGCGCAACTGTGAAAGCAACGAAAACAACAGTTGTAGATGGAAGTATTCCGGTTATCATGATGAATACAGGAAACGAGAGTGTCAACAAAGTAGGTCAGATTATACTTGCGGCCCGGAATGGAACAGTAGGCAATCACTATCAGTACAGTCAGGCTGTAACATTCAAAACGAAAGGTACATTGGATTTCGCAATGAATTATTCGGCAAAATCAGACAGTGCAAAGCAGAAATCAGCTACTTACGGATTGTTTTATGATTCCGCTTTAACAAAGCCGGTAGATTCTTATCAGTTCTGTGATGAGCTGGGAGAGACAACTTCCCGCATGTTCAAAGTCCCGAAACCGGGAAAATATTATCTTGGAATCTATGTTTATGCAAACACTTATTCAGATGGAGTCTATGATGCTTGGGGATTTGTGGCTGCAGCAGGTTTCTATAACGGTGCAGACCGTACGATTTTGCATAATAAGCAGATTGCGGTTGGACAAAAAGAGCCACAGACAAATTATTTTAAATTCAAAGCAACACAGACGGGATACGTCTCTGCATTTGCCAGCAAAGACAGCAAATATTCAGTAAAGGTTGCACTTTGTAACAGCAAGAAAAAAGCTTATTCCGATTATACAGCAGTTGGATACAATCCTTCTTATGGAGTAACAAAAGGAAAGACATATTATTTTAAAGTAGCGTCATCCTATAACAGCAATGGTGGATATTTCTTTAAAGTTAAGAATTACAAAGTTTCTGAAAAGAGTGGCAAGAGCAAGGGAAAAGCTGTAACAATAAAGAAAGGCAAGACTGTAAGCGGAACACTGCAGGCGGGAAGCTCACAGGCAGACTGGTACAAATTCAAACTGACCAGCAAGAAGAGTGTGAAGATTTTATGGAAAGCAAAGACCAATGATACAATGAAGATTACCGTATATCAGGGAGGAAGAGCGATCGGAACTCGATCATTGATTTATTCAAATTCTTCTTATACTTTACAGTCATTAGGCAAATGGTCAAAAGGAACTTATTATATTAAAGTATACCGTGGTAATTCCAAATCTTCAGGATGGTATTCTCTGAAATGGAAATAAATTGTAAGTGTGCATCGCATACAGAATATAAGATTGCAGGCTGTAAATACAGAGATAACAAAACAGAATCATAGAGTAAGCGGACAGCTACCGTGAATATTGTGGCTGTTCGCTTATTTTTTATTGTTGCGTGATAGGAAATTTCATTCCCTTCATATAAATAAAAATCCTTCGGCAGTATGCACATATTTTTTTATGGAGACGGAAAAATGGATCAAACGTGTTGTTGCTGAGATGAGTGGAAAGAATGCGATCATTGTTGATTCTTCAGCAAATATTAAAAAGGCAGCCCAGGGTGTTGCAAGTTCAGCCGTAAATCTACAGCAGCTGTTGTATTGTAGCATCCGTTTGGAGGATTTAATATGTCCGGAACAGATGCGAAGACAGGAACAGCAGATTATCTGACAAACTTCCTGAACCTTAAATCTGTAACAGAAGACTTGACAGATTAAGTGTTTTAGAGCAGTTTTTGAAAAAATGTGGACAAACATAGGAAAAATATCTCAAATACCAGTTGACAAAACAATTTTCCATGATATAATAATTTAGGTATGAATAGGGGTGATAGTATTATGTTATTAGACCTATCCAATGTTTTGTCTGAACAGCACAAATCTGTGGATAAGAATGTTTCGATTTCGATGGATGAATTCAGACTCAGAGGAAAGACTTATCCGGTTCTTTCAAAAGATGAGTTGCATATTCAGGTTGAATATGCAGGTGATCAGAAGCTGAGAGTATCCGGTCTGACGAATCTGACGATTGGAATTCCGTGTGATCGATGTCTTGAAGAGGTCCCGGTTGATTTCAAACTGGATTTTACAAGAGAAGTTGAGACAAAAGAAGCAGAAGTCGCTTCGGATGAAGCGGATCAATTAGACGAAAATAATTATATTGACGGATATCATCTTGACGTAGAAAAATTACTCTATAATGAGATATTGGTAGGATGGCCGATGAAAGTTCTGTGTAGCGAAGACTGTAAAGGAATTTGCAGCGTATGTGGTCAAAACCTAAATGAGGGTACCTGCAGCTGTGAAGATACAGGCCTCGATCCGAGAATGTCAGTTATCCGCGATGTTTTTAAGAATTTTAAGGAGGTGTAACCTATGTCAATTTGTCCAAAGAATAAATCTTCAAAAGCAAGAAGAGACAAAAGAAGAGCGAACTGGAAAATGAGCGCACCAAACCTGGTAAAATGCAGCAAATGCGGCGAATTAATGATGCCTCACAGAGTATGCAAAGCTTGTGGTTCGTACAACAAAAAAGAAATCATTGCTCAGGACTAATTTTGAGAATGAAGTTAAAATCAAGAGCGGCGTTTGTCGCTCTTGATTTTTTTTGACACAATCTTTTTATATCATTATAAAATGATTGATTTTTATAATGATGTCTAGTAGAATTATTCTAGTAGTTCTGGGAGGAATTAAGATGACAGATAGAACAATAGTAGCCCTGGATGCTATGGGCGGGGACAATGCCCCAAAAGAAATGATCAAGGGAGCTGTGCAGGCACTTGAGAAAACAGATGCCGTGCAGGTACTCCTTGTAGGTAAAGAAGATGTGATCCGTGCAGAACTTGCACAGTATACGTATGATAAAGCACGTATCGAGGTTGTAAATGCAACGGAAGTGATCGAGACAGCAGAACCGCCGGTGAATGCGATCCGTCGTAAGAAGGATTCTTCTATTGTGGTCGGTATGAAGCTCGTGAAGGAAGGACAGGCAGATGCCTTTGTTTCTGCCGGAAGTTCCGGGGCTGTACTAGTTGGAGGTCAGGTAATCGTTGGCAGGATCAAAGGCGTGGAGAGACCTCCTCTTGCACCGCTGATCCCGACGGAGAAGGGCGTCAGCCTTCTGGTTGACTGTGGAGCCAATGTAGATGCAAGACCGTCTCATCTTGTACAGTTTGCGAAGATGGGTTCCATTTATATGGAGCATGTTGTCGGTATTAAGAATCCGAAAGTCGGCATCGTGAATATCGGAGCAGAAGAAGAGAAAGGCAATGCGCTTGTAAAAGAGACTTTCCCATTATTAAAAGGAGAGAAGAATATCAATTTTATTGGAAGTGTGGAGGCAAGAGAGATTCCGCATGGACAGGCTGATGTCATTGTCTGTGAAGCATTTGCCGGTAATATTATTCTTAAATTATTCGAAGGTGTCGGAAGTGTGCTTATTTCCGAGATTAAGAAAGGCATGATGGGAAGCTTAAGAAGCAAGATCGGTGCGCTTCTTGTAAAACCGGCACTGAAGAAGGCGTTGAAGAGTTTTGACTCGTCCGAGTACGGAGGAGCGCCACTTCTGGGACTCAACGGTCTCGTTGTCAAGACACACGGCAGCTCTACTGCGAAGGAAATCTGCAATACGATTATACAGTGTGTTACATTTAAAGAACAGAAGATTAATGAGAAGATCAAAGAAAGTATTCAGCCGGAGTAATTTCCGTTGGATAGATAGAAGAGCAGAAAGGATGAACAGATATGGAATTTGAAAAATTGAAAGCAATTATCGCAGATGTATTAAATCTTGATGAGAATGATATTCACATGGATTCTACATTTGTAGATGATCTCGGAGCAGATTCACTGGATATTTTCCAGATTATTATGGGAATCGAAGAAACTTTTGATATCGAGATTGATAATGAAGATGCGGAGAAGATTGTTACAGTCGGAGATGCTGTAGAACAGATAAAAAACGCAACAAATGACTAGGCATGAACAAGACGAGAAAGCCCACAGCGGGCTTTTTCGTTTTATGAGGTAGATAATTTATGGATAATATGTTAAAAGAGTTACAGGATCGGATCGGTTATCATTTTCAGGATGATAAACTTCTGAAAAAAGCGATGGTACACAGTTCCTATGCAAATGAGAAGCATCTTCCAAAATACGAGTGCAATGAACGTCTGGAATTTTTAGGAGATGCGGTGCTGGAGCTTATTTCCAGTGAATTTTTATTTTCCCTGCACAAGACGATGCCGGAAGGGCAGCTTACAAAGACGCGCGCAAGTATGGTGTGCGAACCTGCGCTTGCTTTCTGTGCAAGAGATATTGAGCTGGGTAAATATCTGCTGCTCGGAAAAGGTGAGGATGCAACCGGCGGAAGAAAGAGAGAATCTGTCACATCAGATGCGATGGAGGCACTGATCGGTGCAATTTATTTGGACGGTGGTTTTGCTAATGCAAAAGAGTTTATTGAGAGATTTATTTTAAAAGATCTGGAAAATAAGAAGCTCTTTTATGATAGCAAGACTATCCTGCAGGAGATTGTACAGTCAAACTTTAAGGAACCTGTGTCCTATGAGCTGCTTGGAGAAAAAGGACCGGATCATAATAAAGTGTTTGAAGTGGCTGTCCAGATCGGTGACGACAGATATGGAGTCGGCTCCGGGCGCACAAAGAAAGCAGCGGAGCAGGAGGCTGCTTACCAGAGTATACTGGCACTTCGGAAAAAGAACATTGAGTAGGTGAGGTATGTATTTAAAAAGTATTGAAGTGCATGGATTTAAATCTTTTGCGCACAAATTAAAGTTTGACTTTCATAACGGAATTACCGGAATTGTCGGACCGAACGGAAGCGGTAAGAGTAATGTTGCAGATGCTGTCCGGTGGGTACTTGGTGAACAACGAATCAAGCAACTGCGTGGAGGCACGATGCAGGATGTTATTTTCTCCGGGACAGAGAACCGTAAGCCTTTAAGTTATGCATCGGTTGCGATTACGTTGGATAATTCTGATCATCAGCTTCCGATTGATTATGAGGAAGTGACGGTAACAAGAAAGTTATACCGTTCCGGCGAAAGTGAATATCTGATCAACGGCAGTACATGCAGGCTGAAAGATGTCAATGAACTCTTTTATGATACCGGAATAGGTAAAGAAGGGTATTCGATCATCGGACAGGGTCAGATTGATAAGATCTTAAGCGGAAAGCCGGAGGAGCGAAGAGAGCTTTTTGATGAAGCGGCAGGTATCGTTAAGTTTAAGAGACGGAAGAATACTTCTGTTAAGAAGTTAGAAGAAGAGCGTCAGAACCTTCTGCGAGTCAATGATATTCTTACTGAGTTGGAGAAACAGATCGGTCCACTGGAACGACAATCGGAAAAGGCAAGAGAATATTTGAAGAAGAAAGAAGCGCTCAAGACATACGATATTAATATGTTTCTTCTGGAGACAGAGAGACTTAAGGATCTTTCCGGTCAGGTGGAAGACAAGCTTAAGCTTACTAAAGAAGAGCTGGAGCAAGCTTCTGCAGATTATGATGGAATGAAGCAGGAATATGAAGCTGTAGAAGAGCAGATGGAGACGATTGATGAATCCATTGAACACTCCAAGAATCAGTTGAATGAGACTTCCATGCTTAAGCAGCAGCTGGAGAACCAGATCGCACTTTTAAAAGAACAGATCCACAGTGCACGTATGAACGATGAGCATTATGCCCAGCGTGCACAGAGCATTGAGATGGAACTGAGTGAACGTGAAAGCCAGCTTGCTGAACTTAAGAAAGAACAGACGGTAATTCTTGCGGAACATAAGGAAAGCCGGGACAAGGAAGATAAGGCGAAACTGACACTTGTTGAAGTACAGAGTAAGATTGCAGAACTGACAGATGCGATTGACCGCGGTAACAGCAATATCATGGATGTGCTGAATAACCGTGCATCTACGAAAGCAAAGATCCAGAAATATGACACGATGCGGGAACAGATCCAGGTGCGTCGTTCAGAGCTTACAAAACGGATTTTAGAGGAACAGACATCCGGAAACAAACAGCAGAAAGAGAAAGAAAAATATGCTGCGGAATTAGAAGATATTTCCGCACAGATCATTGAACTTAATGAGAAGCAGAATACATATGAAGAACAGATTAAAAGTATTCAGGCAGAGATGAACCGGCTGTCGGAACAGTTCCGTATCAGCCAGACTTCTTATCACCGGGAGCAGTCCAGACTGGAGTCTCTGAAAAATATTACAGAGCGTTATGATGGATATGGAAACAGCATTCGGCGTGTCATGGACAACAAGAACCAGGAACCGGGACTTCTCGGTGTTGTTGCAGATCTCATCAAAGTAGAAAAGCAGTATGAGATTGCGATTGAGACTGCACTTGGCGGAAGTATCCAGAATATTGTTACCCGTGATGAAGATACTGCTAAGCGGATGATTCAGTTCCTTAAGAAGAATAAGTTTGGACGTGCAACATTTCTTCCGCTTACAAGTATTCGTCCGGGAAATGGAATCGGCAGACCGGAAGCGCTGAAAGAGCCGGGAGTGATCGGACCTGCGAATGCACTTGTTACAGTCGATCCGAAATACAACGGTCTTGCATCGAATCTTCTGGGACGTACGCTTGTTGTTGACCACATTGATCATGGTATCCAGATTGCGGGAAAATACAAACAGTCAATCCGCATTGTTACGTTAGAAGGAGAACTGATCAATCCAGGTGGTTCTATGACTGGTGGTGCATTTAAGAATACGAGTAATCTGTTAAGCCGCAGGAGAGAGATTGAAGAATTGGAAAAAGCGGTACAGAAGTTAAAAGCACAGATGAATGATCTGGAGCAGTCTCTGAATGAAAAGAGAACGAAGCGTACCGGATATTATGAGAAGATAGAGCTGTTAAAAGAAGAATTGCAGAAGGCATATGTCGTTCAGAATACAGCGAAGATGAACCTTGATCAGGCGGAGGCGAAGATCCATACGTCAGAGAACATGATTTCAGATATTAACAGAGAATCAGAAGAGCTGGAACATGAGATGTCAAATATTTCTGATAATCAGGAATCTATACAGGTAGAGCTGGATACATCAGAGAAGATGGAGCAGGAGTTAAATGCCAGAATTGAAGCGGATCAGACTGTATTAGATCAGATCCGAGAGGAAGAAACTTTATGTCAGAAAGAGGTGGAGACTCTGCATCTTGCTAATGCAAGTCAGGAGCAGAAGATAACATTTATTACAGAAAATGTTACACGTATCCAGGAAGAAATTGATAAATTCACACAGGAAATGGAAGAACTTACAGCAAGCCAGGGCGGTAATTCCAAAGAAATCGAAGATAAGGAATTACAGATCCGTGAGCTGAAAGAGACGATTGCAAATTCCGGAGATTTATTTACAGAGATCCGGCAGGAGATTGAGAAATCAAGGAAAGAGCGTGAAGAACTGAACCAGAGACACAAAAGTTTCTTAAAGAAACGGGAAGAACTTTCGAAACATATGTCTAATCTGGATAAGGAAGTATTCCGCCTGGAAAGCCAGAAAGAAGGCTACGAGGAATCCACAGAAAAACAGATTAATTATATGTGGGATGAATATGAGATCACATATGGTCATGCACAGGAATTAAGGAATGCGAACCTTACAGATCTCTCCAAAATGAAAAAGTGTATCCAGGAGTTAAAAGGCGAAATCCGGCAGTTAGGTTCCGTAAACGTAAACGCAATCGAGGATTACAAGAATGTTTCCGAGCGCTATACGTTCTTAAAGAACCAGCACGATGACCTTGTGGAAGCGGAAGCGACACTGGAACAGATCATTGCGGAGCTGGATACAGCGATGCGTAAGCAGTTCAGGGAGCAGTTTGAACGGATCTGCAAGGAATTTGACACCGTATTCAAAGAACTGTTCGGTGGTGGTAAAGGAACGCTTGAGCTTATGGAAGATGAAGATATTCTGGAAGCAGGAATCCGCATTATCGCACAGCCACCGGGAAAGAAACTGCAAAATATGATGCAGTTATCCGGAGGGGAGAAAGCATTGACGGCGATTTCCCTGTTGTTTGCAATACAGAATCTCAAGCCTTCACCGTTCTGTCTCTTAGATGAGATCGAGGCGGCGCTGGACGATAATAACGTAGACCGTTTTGCAAAATATTTACACAAGCTGACAGAGAATACACAGTTTATTGTAATTACACATCGTAGAGGAACGATGATCGCTGCGGATAGATTATATGGAATCACAATGCAGGAAAAAGGTGTTTCAACCCTTGTTTCGGTAGATTTACTGGAAAATGAATTAAAATAATAGTATGATAAGAGGAGGCTGTTATGGCAGAGGAGAAAAAGGGCGGCTTTTTCAGTCGGCTCGTTTCAGGGCTTACGAAAACAAGAGATAATATTGTATCCGGAATGGACAGCATTTTTCACGGATTTACACATATTGATGATGATTTTTATGAAGAACTGGAAGAAGTTATGATCATGGGAGATCTGGGCGTTCAGGCAACCTATGATATTCTGGATGACCTGAAAGAAAAGGTAAAAGAGCGTCACATCAAAGAACCGGCAGACTGCAGAGAAATTCTTATTGAGAGTATCAAAGAACAGATGGATGTTGGTGAGACTGCTTATGAATTTGAAGACAAGACTTCTGTTGTAATGATGATCGGTGTCAATGGTGTCGGAAAGACAACGACAATCGGCAAGCTCGCAGGAAAACTGCGTGCCCAGAATAAGAAAGTCGTACTGGCTGCTGCGGACACATTTCGTGCTGCTGCCGGTGAACAGTTAAAAGAATGGGCAAACAGATCGCAGGCAGAGCTGATCGGCGGTCAGGAAGGTTCCGATCCGGCATCCGTTGTATTTGATGCAGTTGCAGCCGCAAAGGCAAGACATGCAGACGTACTTTTATGCGACACGGCAGGAAGACTGCACAACAAGAAGAACCTGATGGAAGAGCTCAGAAAGATGAATCGTATCATTGACCGGGAATTTCCGGAAGCATACAGAGAGACGCTGGTCGTGCTGGATGCGACAACGGGACAGAATGCACTGCAGCAGGCAAAGGATTTTAATGATGTTGCGGATATTACCGGAATCGTACTGACGAAGATGGATGGAACAGCCAAGGGTGGTATTGCAGTTGCAATCCAGGCAGAACTTGGTATACCGGTGAAGTACATCGGTGTCGGAGAAACAATAGATGATTTGCAGAAATTTGATGCGGATGCATTTGTAAATGCGTTATTTGCGAAGGAAGACGAGAATTAGGAGGGCAACAAAGATGGAAAGTTTAACACTGGAAAGTTTTGAACAGGCGAGTGAGATCGTGAAAAAAGTCACACTGCCTACCAAGCTGGTTTACAGCGAGTATTTAAGCAAAGAGACAGGTGGTAAGATTTATCTGAAACCGGAAAATATGCAGTATACAGGCGCTTACAAAGTACGTGGATCTTATTATAAGATCAGCAGAATGTCAGAAGAAGAGAGAGAACGTGGACTCATCACTGCTTCTGCCGGAAACCATGCACAGGGTGTTGCCTATGCAGCACAGCAGTTTGGCTGTAAAGCAACAATCGTTATGCCGACAGTTACACCACTTATCAAAGTCAACCGTACAAAGAGCTATGGAGCGGAAGTTATCCTTCATGGTGATGTTTATGACGATGCATGTGCGTATGCGCTGAAGCTTGCCGAAGAGAAAGGATACACATTTGTACATCCGTTTGATGATCTGGAAGTTGCAACCGGACAGGGAAGTATCGCAATGGAGATTGTACAGGAACTTCCTACAGTTGATTATATTCTTGCTCCGATCGGTGGTGGCGGACTGATCACAGGTGTATCAACACTTGCGAAGATGCTGAACCCAAAGATCAAAGTCATCGGTGTAGAGCCGAAAGCAGCAGCAAGTATGACTGCAGCATTTAATGCGGGTGAGCCGGTTACACTGGACAGCGCAGATACGATTGCTGATGGTACAGCTGTAAAACGTGTCGGAGAAAATATTTTCCCATATGCGAAAGAGAATATCGATGAGATTCTGCTCGTAGAGGACGATGAGTTGATCGGCGCTTTCCTTGATATGGTAGAGAACCATAAGATGGTTGTCGAAAATTCCGGACTTCTGACAGTTGCAGCGCTGAAACAGATGAACTTAAAAGGTAAGAAAGCAGTTGCAATCTTAAGCGGTGGTAATATGGACGTTATTACGATGTCATCTATTGTACAGCATGGTCTGATCCAGAGAGACCGTATCTTCTCTGTATCTGTACTCCTTCCGGATAAAGCCGGTGAGCTAGTGCGTGTTGCGAAGACGATTGCGGATGCCAAAGGTAACGTTATCAAACTGGAACACAACCAGTTTGTAAGCACGAACCGTAATGCGGCTGTGGAGCTTCGTATCACAATGGAAGCATTTGGAACAGAGCATAAGAATGAGATTCTCCAGGCACTGGAAGATGAAGGACTTCGCCCGAGAGAGATCAGTGCAAAACTGTACTAATGAAAAGAAATGCTGAAAGTATGATATAGCAAAACATGACTTTCTGCCAGGTCATCTGGTGGAAGTAATAATTGAATACAGAGATGCTACAGACATAAAAGCAGTATGGGTATAATAGGAGAGAACCTAAGATATTCATATTGCTTTTCTATTTTCCTCATAAAAATTTTAATTTCTTCTTGACATACAATGTATGATTGTATACAATCATACATAAAGATTGAAAAAGAATAGTATTTGTTACGGAAAGAGAGATGACAGCAATGGAAGATAGAAAAGTATACCTTGATAAACACAGCAATCTGTTGCAGCTGGAAGAGCATATGTATCCGCTCGTAGATGTCGATAAACCGAATGTGTTCCGGAATCTGTTCCACTATGATGAGATCCCGAAGATTGCATTCAATGACCGTATTGTACCGCACAGTATGCCGGATGAGATCTGGATCACAGATACAACCTTCCGCGATGGACAGCAGTCCAGAACTCCGTACACGACAGATCAGATCGTAACGCTTTATGATTATTTTCACAGATTGGGCGGACCGAATGGAAAGATCAGACAGTGTGAATTTTTCCTCTACAGTAAAAAAGACAGAGATGCCGTTTATAAATGTATGGAGCGAGGATATAAGTTTCCGGAGATCACAAGTTGGATCCGTGCAAGCAAGAAAGACTTTGAACTTGTGAAAGAGATCGGTATGAAAGAGACCGGTATTCTTGTAAGCTGTTCTGATTATCATATTTTTTATAAACTGAAAATGACAAGAAGAGAGGCAATGAACCATTATCTTTCTGTCGTTCGTGAATGTCTGGAGACAGGAATTTCACCTAGATGTCATCTGGAAGATATTACACGATCTGATATTTACGGATTCGTGATTCCGTTCTGTCTGGAACTTATGCATCTGATGGAAGAATATAAGATTCCGGTGAAGATCCGAGTCTGTGATACGATGGGATATGGTATCAACTATCCGGGTGCCGTGATCCCAAGATCCATTCCGGGTATTATCTATGGCCTTCGTGTACATGCCGGAGTTCCGAGCGAACTGATCGAGTTCCATGGACATAACGATTTCTACAAAGCAGTCAGCAATTCTACAACCGCATGGCTGTACGGTGCAAGCAGTGTAAACTGTTCGCTGTTTGGAATCGGTGAACGTACCGGTAATACACCGTTGGAAGCTATGGTATTTGAATATGCACAGCTTCGAGGAACACTGGATGGCATGGACACAAGAGTGATCACAGAGATTGCAGAGTATTACGAGAAAGAGATCGGCTACAGAGTCCCGTCGAGGACACCGTTTGTCGGAAAGAATTTCAATGTTACCCGTGCAGGAATCCATGCGGATGGTCTGCTGAAAAATGAAGAGATTTATAATATTTTCGATACAGATAAATTCCTGAATCGCCCGCCACTTGTTGCAATTTCAAATACATCCGGTCTTGCGGGAATCGCACACTGGATCAATACTTACTTCGGACTGAAAGAAGAGAAGCAGGTTGACAAGAACAGCAAGCTTGTTGACAAAGTAAAAGAGTGGGTAGATAAGGAATATGAAAGCGGTCGTGTCACCGTCCTGACAGATGAAGAACTGTTAGGTGTTATTGATGAGGCGTGCAAAGAGCTTGGCATCCGTCTCAGATAACAACGAACAAATTGAGAGAGGTATAAAAATGATGGAATATCAGGATCAGTCTCTGAGAGGAAGAGTTTTTCAGAGACTGCGTGAAGATATATTAAATGGTAAATACAAAGAAAATGATGAGCTTAGGGAGATTTCCATCGGGGATGAACTGGGAGTCAGCCGTACACCGGTAAGGGAAGCTCTCCGTCAGCTTGAACTGGAAGGACTGGTACGGATCGTACCGAATAAAGGCGCTTATGTGACCGGAATTACAAGAAAAGATGTAGCAGACATCTTTAAGATCCGCTCGATGTTAGAAGGTCTGTGCGCCAGATGGGCAACTGAGCATATTACGGATGAACAGATTGAAGAGCTGGAAGAGATGCTTCTTCTGTCAGAATTTCGTCTGAAAAAGGAGCAGAGTTCTATCGCAGAACAAGTATCCGAACTTGACGGAAGATTTCACAGAGTTCTTTACGAAGCATCGGACAGCCGTATATTAGAACATGTCCTGACAGATTTTCATAAGTATGTGAAGCTGGCAAGAAAGACTTCTGTTGGCGAAGAACACCGGGCCGAAAAATCCATTCAGGAACACCGGGCGATTCTGGAAGCAATCAAACAGAAAGACGCAGACAAGGCAGAAGAACTTGCGAATCAGCATATCAAAAATGTAATGCAGAACCTGCATCTGGAAGAATAATAATCAGATAGAATATAGAAAATAACGTAGAAAGGGAGAAGAACATGGCTAAGATTAAAATGACAGTACCAATTGTGGAAATGGACGGAGACGAGATGACAAGAATCCTTTGGAAGATGATTAAGGAAAATCTTTTGGAACCTTTCATAGAGTTAAATACTGAATATTATGATCTCGGACTGGAACACAGAAACGAGACAGATGATCAGGTGACGATTGATTCGGCAAATGCGACGAAAAAATACAAAGTCGCTGTAAAATGTGCAACAATTACACCGAATGCCGCCCGCGTAAAAGAATATAACTTAAAAGAAATGTGGAAGAGCCCGAATGGAACAATCCGTGCTATCTTAGATGGAACGGTATTCCGTGCACCGATCGTTGTAAAGGGCATTGAACCTTGTGTAAAAAACTGGAAGAAGCCGATCACCATCGCAAGACATGCATATGGAGATGTGTATAAAGGTTCTGAGATGAAGATTCCAGGAGCAGGAAAGGTAGAGCTTGTTTATACTGCAGAAGATGGCAGTGAGACAAGAGAACTCGTACATAATTTTGACAGTGCCGGAGTTGTACAGGGAATGCATAATATCAATCATTCGATTGAGAGCTTTGCAAGAAGCTGTTTCAATTATGCACTGGATACAAAACAGGATCTCTGGTTTGCTACGAAAGATACAATTTCCAAAAAATATGACCATACATTCAAAGATATTTTCCAGGATATCTACGATGCAGATTATAAAGACAAATTTGAAGAAGCAGGAATTACTTATTTCTACACACTGATCGACGATGCGGTTGCCCGTGTTATGAAATCCGAGGGTGGTTATATCTGGGCATGCAAGAATTATGACGGAGATGTTATGAGTGACATGGTATCATCTGCATTTGGTTCACTTGCAATGATGACATCTGTGCTTGTGTCTCCGGAAGGATATTATGAGTACGAGGCAGCACACGGAACCGTACAGCGCCACTATTACAAACATCTGAAAGGTGAAGAGACATCCACAAACTCTGTGGCAACAATTTTTGCATGGACAGGAGCACTACGTAAACGTGGTGAGATGGATGGAAACAAAGAGCTGATGGCATTTGCAGACAAGCTGGAAAAAGCAACGATTGATACAATTGAAAGCGGCAAAATGACAAAAGACCTGGCACTTATTACAACACTTGAGAATCCGACTGTGCTGAACAGCGAAGACTTTATTAAAGCGATTGCAGAAAAATTAAAAGAGGACTAAACTTTACAGAGATTTTACGGAAAACAGATATACTTCAAACAGAACTATGGTATTTTTGTAAAAGGCAAAAAAGTAAAAGGAGTACTGTTATGAAGAATATATATTGTAATCGGGAATTATCGTGGTTAAAGTTTAATGAACGTGTATTAGAAGAGGCAGAGAGTAAAGACGTTCCATTATGTGAACGTCTTACCTTTGCCTCTATTTTTCAGACAAATCTGGATGAATTTTTTATGGTCAGAGTCGGATCGCTGCAGGATCAGATGTTACTGCACAAAGAAATCCGTGACAACAAAACAAAGAAGACAGCCAAAGAACAGATCGAGGCAATTCTGGAAGAAGTAAAGCGGCTTGGCAAAAGACACGGGAAAGCTTTCGAAAATCTTTTGCAGGAACTGGAAGCGTATGGCGTACGTTTTGTAGATTTCCGGCATATCGACGAGGGAGTCAGTCAGAGACTGGAACGATATTTTAAGACAGAGATTGCACCTCTCATTTCGCCTACGATCATCAGCAAGAGACAGCCGTTCCCATTTCTTAGGAACAAAGATATATATATTGTTGCAGTACTGGAAACGAAGAGTAAAAAAGAGCGTCTCGGTATCATTCCGTGCTCAAACAATGTGTTTAAACGTCTGATCGAACTGCCGGATCATCCGGGCACTTTTATGCTGTCAGAAGAATTTATCCTGCATTATGTGCCGGAAGTATTTAAAGGATACCGTATCAAGGCAAAATCTGTGATCCGTATTACAAGAAATGCGGATATCGATGCGGATGCATTGTATGATGAAGATCTGGATTATCGTGATTTTATGGCAGATCTTATCAAAAAGCGTAAAAAACTGACTCCGGTTCGCATAGAATTTTCAAGAGAAATGAATAAAAATGTTGTTGCAACATTGTGTAAATATCTGGAAATGGACAAGACGCATGTGTTTTTGTCGGATGCACCGCTGGATCTCTCATTTGTATTTGAAATCCAGGACCGTCTGAGAAAAAATCCGGAACTGTTTTATGAGAAAAAGGTGCCGCAGAAATCACCGATGTTTCAGGATGGTGAGAGTATTCTTGCGCAGATACGCAGGGAAGATAAGTTACTTTCCTATCCATATGAGTCTATCCGCCCATTTCTTCATATGTTAAATGAGGCGGCAGAAGATCCGGATGTTATTTCAATAAAAATGACTCTGTACCGCCTTGCAAAGCAGAGCAAAGTCGTGGAAGCAC
This sequence comes from Dorea sp. OM07-5, assembly GCF_003481355.1. Taxonomy (NCBI): domain Bacteria; kingdom Bacillati; phylum Bacillota; class Clostridia; order Lachnospirales; family Lachnospiraceae; genus Dorea; species Dorea sp. OM07-5. The sequence goes on from NZ_QUKZ01000002.1 coordinate 61,002, forward strand.
TGGTAGAGGCGGCAGAGAATGGAAAAGAGGTTATTGTTCTTGTAGAGCTGCGTGCAAGATTTGATGAAGAAAATAATATTGAATGGTCCAGAAGACTGGAAGATGCCGGATGTCAGGTAATCTATGGGCTGGATGGATATAAAGTGCATTCCAAGCTGTGTTTGATCACAAGAAAAAATGATAATCATGTGGAATATTTTACACAGATCGGAACGGGAAATTATAATGAGAAAACATCCAGACTGTATACAGATTTATCCCTGATGACATCAGATCCTGCAATTGGTCTGGAAGCATCCAATGTATTCCAGGCACTTCTGAAAGGTGAAGTTGTTGAACAGTCAGAGAAACTTCTTGTCGCACCAAAATGCCTGCAGAACCGTGTGCTGGAAATGATTGATGAGGAAATTGAACACGCCAGACATGAAGAACCGGCATATGTCGGTGTGAAATTAAATTCGCTGACAGATAAGAAAATCATTGATAAACTGGCGGAAGCGTCAAAAGCAGGTGTAAAAATTGATCTTGTAATACGTGGAATCTGTTGTCTGCTGCCGGGAGTTCCGGAAAAGACAGAAAATATCCGCGTGATCAGTATTGTAGGACGTTTTTTGGAACATTCCCGTATTTATATTTTCGGAACAGAAGAGCGCAGTAAAGTTTATATCGCATCGGCGGATTTTATGACAAGAAATACGGTACGCCGCGTGGAGGTAGCTGCGCCGGTGGAGGATGTAAGATTGAAGGAATGTCTGCTTAAAGATTTCCGGATTATGTTAAATGACAATGTCCAGGCGCGGAAAATGAACCCGGATGGAAATTATACAAGAATAAGGAATGACAAAGAGCCACTTTCTGCCCAGGAATATTTTTATGAGGAGGCTTATAAAAAAGCCGGAAAAAAAGAGCAGCCACAGGTGAAAACGGAAACGGCAGAATCATAATGAGATGGACAATCGAATAAAGATGAAGTGATGATTCGGTATGATTATATAATTGGAATTGCACCGTTAAGTAAAAAAGGCTTTAACTTCTCGCAGTCAAAGCCTTTTTGTATTATTTATCTTATGCGATAAGAACAGTAGTTTTGACTAAGATAATTTAGTCTTCAGCAAGAATTTCCCAGTTTTTATAAAGAGTTTCCAACTCTTCCGCAATCTGTACTTTCTCTTTGGCGAGTTCCTGGCATTTGACAGAGTTTGTGAAAATCTCTTCTTGTACCATAAGTTCATCAATTTCCCGGTCGCGGTCTTCGAGTACGCTGATGCGTTCTTCCGTCTTTTTTAATTCATTCTGGCGTTTGCGTTCCTTAGCCTGCAGTTCTTTTTGTTCCTGCCAGCTTAATTTGGAAGCGGAGACTTCACCGGAATCGGTGGAAGAATCAGAAGTCATATCGATATTTTCTGTATATGCAGCTGTGAGTTCTTCCTTTTTCTCCAGGTAATAATCGTAATTTCCAATGTAATTGACAAACGTATGATGCGTAAGATCCAGGATTCTTGTGGCAGTCTGATTGATGAAATAACGGTCATGCGAAACATAGAGCAGTGTTCCGGTATAATTATTCAGCGCTTTTTCCAGAATTTCTTTTGAGGTAATGTCTAAATGGTTGGTCGGCTCATCGAGGATCAGGAAGTTTGCTTCAGAGAGCATAAGCTTTGCAAGAGAAACACGTCCTCTTTCACCACCGCTTAAATCGGAAATCCGTTTAAAGACATCGTCTCCGGTAAATAAGAATGCTGCAAGCATGTTCCGGATCTGCGTATTTGTAAGAGTCGGGTAATCATCCGAAATCTCTTCAAAGATTGTCTTTTCCATATGGAGCACATGGTGTTCCTGATCGTAGTAGCCAATCTGGACATTCGTACCAAGGGTGAAAGTTCCGTTGTCTGCAGGGAGAACCTGATTTAAAATCTTAAGCAGAGTCGTCTTGCCGGTTCCATTATCGCCGATGATCGCAACGTGTTCGCCACGCTTGATCTCAAAACTGATATCTGAAAATAACGTCTGTGGTGGAAAAGCTTTACTTAAATGTTCTACCGTCAGTACATCATTACCGCTGATGGTTGCAGGTTCCAGCTTTAACTGAAAGTCTTTGTTTGTTTCTATCGGTTTTTCTACCGGCTTGATCTTCTCAAGCATTTTCTCACGGCTTTCCGCCCGTTTGATTGATTTCTCGCGGTTGAAAGAGCGGAGCTTTTCAATAACAGCTTCCTGATGCTTGATCTCTTGCTGTTGGTTGAGATATTCTTTGATACGCGCTTCGCGGATCTGCTGTTTTTTCTGAGAGTAATCAGTATAATTACCAGAATAAGTCATCAGTTCACCGTTTTCTATTTCGATGACTTTCGTAACAATCCGGTTCAGAAAATAACGGTCGTGTGAGACGATCAGTACTGCACCCGGATAATTTAATATGTAAGTTTCCAGCCACGTGATTGAATTCAGATCCAGGTGGTTGGTCGGCTCGTCCAGAAGCAGAATATCCGGTTTAGTAAGCAGAAGTTTGCCGAGAGAAACACGGGTTTTCTGTCCTCCGGAGAGCGTATTCACCGGTTTGGTAAATTCTTCTTCCTGAAAACCTAGTCCCTTTAAGACACCAGTCAGTTCGCTTTCATAAGCATATCCATTTTCGCGTTCAAATGCTGCGGTCAGCCGGTTGTAGGAGTCCATGTGGTCTTCCAGAGAGTCTCCACTTAAATCCTTCATCTCCAGTTCCAGCTGACGGATCTTCTGTTCCATGGCAATGATATCTGCTTTTGCCGTGCGCACTTCTTCGTAGATCGAACGATCTGTATTCATGTCCTGATGCTGGGCGAGATATCCCATAGTCTTTCCTTTGGTCAGGATGACGGAACCACCATCTGACGGCAGTTCTCCGGCAATTATCTTGAAAATAGTAGATTTGCCGGCTCCGTTCGGGCCTACAAGGGCAGCTTTCTCATGATCTTCTATATGAAAAGAACCATCTTTCACAATGATTTCTTCACCAAATGCTTTGTTAATTCCATGACAGGCGAGTATCATAAAAAATTCCTCCTTATCTGTTCACATACGTTCTTATTATAGCGAAAACGTAATAAAAAAACTACTAAAAAATTGACTTTATTCATACAATTTTATATAATAACAGTTAGAATATATATGGGAAGGTGAAAAAATTGGATAATCGAGGAATATCACAGGCAGTCATCCGACGTTTGCCGCGATATTATAGATATTTAGGAGAACTCCTTGAAAATGGGGTAGAACGTATTTCTTCTAACGATCTGAGCAAAAGGATGAAGGTTACTGCGTCTCAGATTCGTCAGGATCTTAACAATTTCGGAGGATTCGGACAGCAGGGATACGGCTATAATGTCAAATATCTATATACAGAGATCGGCAAAATCCTGGGACTGGAAGAAGATCATAAGATCATAATCATTGGTGCAGGTAATTTGGGACAGGCACTTGCAAATTATGCAGCGTTTGAAAAACGTGGATTTATCCTGACCGGAATTTTTGATGTAAATCCGCGTCTGGAGGGAGTTGCGATTCGTGGAGTGCCGATCCGCATGATGGACGAGTTGAAGTCCTTTGTCCAGAAGAATGATGTAGAGATTGCTGTACTTACAATTCCAAAAGAGAAGGCAATCGAAGTTGCGAATATGCTTGTGGAGAACGGCGTGCGCGCGATTTGGAACTTTGCACATACAGACCTCAATCTGCCGGATAATATCATTGTTGAGAATGTGCATTTGTCAGAGAGTCTGATGCAGTTATCTTATAACATCAGTCGTTATAATGAAGACCAGCGCAAAAAAGGAAAGAACTAGTAAAAGCAGACGTATAGAAACAGGCATGTGTATACAGGCTTGTTTTTATACGTCCTTTTTATATGATACCAGAGCAGAAAAGCCTGCATTCATGTGAGCTTGTCAGTAAGCGGATGTAAGGTTTTGTGACTCCGCAGGTGTCATAAGTACGATTATATTAGGGAGATGAGCATATGAGGTTTTTACCGGATGGAGACAGTATGAAGGCGGCAGATAAGGATACGATAGAGAATCTCGGTATCCCATCACTGGAACTGATGGAACGTGCGGCGAGGAGTTGTATTGATTCCATGAAAAAGGAAAAGCTGGATTTTACAGATGTTCTGATTGTCTGTGGATCGGGAAATAATGGCGGAGATGGTTTTGCTGTCGCGAGACTTTTAAAAGAAGAAGGATGTGCGGTTACTGTTTTTATGGCGGGGAATCCGGCACATTTAAGTGCGGAATGCCGATATCAGTGGAAGCTTTTTGAAAGCATTGGAGGATCGATCCGCGACCACTACCCGGATGGCACATACAGCCTGATCATTGATGCTATATTCGGTGTTGGTCTGAGTCGGGAAGTAACCGGGCATTACCGGGAAGTTATTGAGTGGATGAATGAAGCGTCCGGAACAAAAGTTGCAGTGGATATTCCATCGGGAATCAATGCCGGAAATGGTTGTGTGCTTGGTATTGCATTCCGCGCAGATTATACAGTGACGTTTCAGGTTGAGAAGATCGGACTTATCTTTTATCCTGGAAAAGAATATGCAGGTAAAGTCACAGTGACAGATATCGGAATATCACTCCGGACGATGGAGAAGAACAAGAACATTGCATATCTGCCGGACAGAGAGGAATATATCAGAATGCTGCCGGACAGACCGGAAGATTCCAATAAGGGTACTTATGGAAGGCTGCTTGTGATCGCCGGAAGTAAAGGGATGAGCGGAGCTGCATTTCTTAATGCAATGGCAGCTTATCGGATGGGAGCCGGACTGGTGCAGATTTATACGGAGGAATCGAACCGGATCATTTTACAGGCACTCCTGCCGGAAGCAATCATCACAACCTATACAGAATTTGACAAGGAAGAAGTGAAACGGCTTTTAAGTCACGCAGATGCGGTATGCATTGGTTCCGGACTTAGTAGATCCAAGACTGCAAAGAAGATTTTAAAAACCGTATTGTCCAATGTGGAAGTAGCATGTGTGATCGATGCAGATGGACTGAATCTGCTTGCGGAGCATTTGAAATATACAGAATATCTTACAGAAGGAAGGTTTATCCTGACTCCGCATATGAAAGAGATGTCCAGACTGACCGGACTTTCTGTTCCTGAAATCAGAGCTAACAGACAGCAGGTGCTGGAATCTCTGACGAAAGAATGGAACGTTACCTGTGTCCTGAAAGATTCAAGAACGTTGATTGGAGAAGCCGGAAAACGGACCTGTGTCAATACAAGTGGCTGTCAGGCGCTGGCAAAAGGCGGTTCCGGAGATGTGCTTTGCGGTGTGATCGCCGGACTTCTGGCACAGGGAATCAGTACATTCGAGGCGGCAACTCTCGGAACTTATATACATGGATTAAGTGGTGAAACAGCTGCGAGAAAGAAAAACAGTTACAGTATTCTGGCAAGGGATCTGCTTGAGAGCCTTGCAACAACGGACATTACAAATAGTAATTTATAAGGAGGAAGAAAAATGAAGAATTATACAAGAGTGTGTGCAAGAATCAATCTGGATGCAATTGAATCAAACGTAGAGAATATGAAGAATAATTTACAGGAAAATGTTCCGATGATCGTTGTTATTAAGACAGATGCGTATGGACACGGTGCTGCTCAGGTAGCACATCTTCTGGAGCCAAAATCTTATGTATGGGGATTTGCAGTTGCTACATTAGATGAAGCAGTATTACTTCGTAAAGCAGATGTGACAAAACCGATCTTGATTCTTGGATGCGTCTTCCAGGATCAGAGAGAAGATCTTATCAATAACGAGATTCGAATGACAGTATATACAGAAGAGATGGCAAAAGAACTGTCTGATCTTGCCGTGAAACTTGGCAAAAAAGCTTATGTACATATCAAACTGGATACCGGTATGGGAAGAATCGGATTCAAAATCAATGACGAAAGCGCTGATACGATTGAAAGAATCAGCAAACTTCCGGGACTTGTACTGGAAGGAATGTTTACACATTTCTCCAAAGCTGATGAGACAGATAAGACATATACAAACAGTCAGTTTGAGAAATATATGCGGATGAAACATGCACTGGATGAAAAGAAAGTATATTTTACTTATTATCACTGCTGCAACAGTGCAGGGATCATTGACTGCAAAGAAGATAATCTGAGCCTTGTTCGTGCAGGTATTTCCACTTATGGTATGTATCCGTCTGAGGAAGTTCATAAGGAAAACGTTGCGTTGATGCCGGCATTGGAACTGATCAGTCACGTTGCATATGTAAAATGGGAAGATCCGGATGAGTTGATAAGTTATGGCGGAACTTATAGGACAACAAAAAGGACAAAGATTGTTACGGTTCCGGTCGGCTACGGAGACGGTTATCCGAGAAGTCTGTCCAACAAAGGTTATGTCCTGATCCACGGAAAGAAAGCACCGATCATCGGACGTGTCTGCATGGATCAGTTTATGGTGGATGCGACAGAGATTGATGACGTGAAATTTGGTGATAAGATCACACTTGTCGGACATGACGGAGACGAATTCCTGCCGGTAGAGACATTAAGTGAGCTGTCAGGAAGATTCAACTATGAATTTGTATGTGACCTCGGAAAGCGGATTCCGAGAGAATATATCCGTGACGGAAAAGTTGTAGAGCAGGCTGATTGTTTCGCATAATATAAAAGAAAAGCATACATCCGAAAAATATGGGAATACTGAAAGTATCTTAATTTGAGCGGAGTGTGAAGAAGACGTGCAGGTAAGACGCGGTGATATATATTATGCGGATCTAAGTCCGGTTGTTGGATCAGAACAGGGAGGAATCCGGCCGGTTTTAATTATTCAGAATGATACAGGTAACAGGCACAGTCCGACTGTGATCTGTGCAGCGATCACGTCCAGGATGAATAAGGCAAAACTTCCTACGCATGTGGAGATTGATGCAAGGCAGTACCAGCTAGTGAAAAATTCAGTAATCCTTCTGGAACAGATTCGCACGATCGATAAGCAGCGGTTAAAAGATCTGGTATGCCACCTAGATAAAAATATAATGACAAAAGTTGATGAAGCACTGAAAATCAGTCTCAGTCTTCATACATAGAAAAGGAGTACAAGATAATTTACTATGGAAAAGAAAAGTTTATTTCAACGGATCAGGCAGAGTCTCAAACTCGATGACGAGATGGACGAAGCACAGATACGAAAGGCGGCAGGTCTGATCCGCAATATCTTCCGTTATATGGACAAAGATGCAAAGGATATTATGACACACCGGAAAAATATCGTTGCGATTGATGCGACAGAAACACTGGAAAATGCATTTCAGTTCATGCTGGGAGAGAGCTATTCCCGCTTCCCGATTTACGAGGAGGATATAGACCAGATCATCGGTTTTATCCATCTGCGGGAGGCGGCGACCTGTTATCTGGATGAATCGCTCAGAAAACGTCCGGTAAAAGAATTGGATACATATATAAGGTCGGTTTCCTTCATACCAGAGACGAAAAGTATTGATAAATTATTTAAAGAAATGCAGACAAAGAAAAATCACATTGTTATCGTTCTGGATGAATATGGACAGACTTCCGGTCTTGTTGCGATGGAAGATATTCTGGAAGAGATTGTTGGAAATATTCTGGACGAATACGACGAAGAAGAAGAGATGATCCATGCGCAGTTGGACGGAAGCTACCTTGTGGATGGGCTGACGGAACTGGAAGATCTGGAAGATATTCTGCAGATTTCTTTTGAGGAAGAGGAATGTGACACGTTAAATGGATTCCTGATCCGGCAACTTGAACGTATTCCCGGAGAGGATGAAAACTGCTCAGTTCTCTACAATTCCTACCGATTTACAATCTTATCCGTAGATAATAATACAATACAGAGAGTTAAGATTGAAAAAGTACTTGAATAGTGCTAGAATAAAACGATGTGAAATAATTAAGAATAGATACAAGGAGAGATAAGATTTATGTCTGGACATTCAAAATTTGCCAATATCAAACATAAGAAAGAGAAAAATGATGCAGCAAAGGGAAAGATTTTTACAAAAATCGGTAAAGAGCTTGCCGTTGCAGTAAAAGAAGGAGGAAGTTCAGATCCTGCTAATAACAGCAGACTTCGTGATGTTATTGCTAAAGCAAAAGCTAATAATATGCCGAATGATACAATCGACAGAAATATCAAGAAAGCATCCGGAGATGCCAATGCAGCGAATTATGAGCATATTACATATGAAGGATATGGACCAAACGGAACAGCTATTATTGTAGAGACACTGACAGATAACAGAAACCGTACAGCTACGAATGTTAAGAATGCATTTACTAAAGGAAACGGTAATGTCGGAACTCCTGGATGTGTATCCTTCATGTTTGACCGCAAAGGTCAGATTATCATTGATAAAGAGGAATACGAAGGGGACGCAGATGAGCTGATGATGCAGGCACTGGATGCGGGTGCAGATGATTTTATAGAAGAGGAAGACAGCTATGAAGTTGTTACAGATCCGGATACATTCAGTGAAGTACGTCAGTCTCTTGAAGATGCAGGAATCGCTATGGCTTCCGCAGAAGTAACTATGATCCCGCAGACATATGTAGAACTGACAGATGCAAAAGATATTGCAAGCATTCAGAAGACACTGGATATGCTGGATGATGACGATGATGTACAGGATGTATATCACAACTGGGATGAATAGGATATCTGGAAACTTCGGAGGAGAAGCATGGACAATATAGAAAAGACACTGCAAGAGCTGTTTGACGAGATGTTGACACATGTCAAAGGCTTTCGCAGAAAAACATACAACGGAGTTTTTGAAAAAGGATATTTGAAATACCGCCCTGTACTTGTAAGTCTTGAGCAGCTTTTAGCTGAGACAGAAGATGAGGAGAAAGATGCGCTAATAGAAAAACTTTCGCAGGTGATTCCAGCTTATGCATATGATAAGATGCAGAAAGAAGCGAAAAAAAACAGAGAGCGTCTGGGTGTAGATTATAATATGAATATGGCAGTATATGTTATTCCGTTTCTGAATTACTCCAGAAATGAAGACTGCGAGAAATTGTCCCGTCGCATTGTAGAAGTATGGAATGAGAAGAAGGTTACATCCTTAACACTTTCTCATTCTTCTTATGATGATATTGCGGAAGGATTTCGCAGCAAACTATGTTATATCACTACAGCAGTGTGTGAACATATGCAGAAAGAAGACGACTGCTATGAAATGCAAGTGATGCGCAGATTCCGAGATGAATATCTGATGCGGACGGATGAAGGACGTAGTATTATAAAGGACTACTATGAGGTTGCGCCGGGAATTGTGATGATTTTAAATATGCAGAAAGATGCAGCTGCCATCTATAAGCAACTGTATTGTAAATATTTGCTACCATGCGTGCAACTGATCGAGCAAGGGAAGAAAGCACAGTGCCAGGCATTATATATGCAGATGGTACAGAATCTTAAAATGCAGTATATCTAAATATCAGAATATTATAAGGTATAGTCAGGAGGAAAAGGAAATGAGTGATTACAAACTGGAAACCAAATGTATTCAGTCCGGTTATGAACCGGGAAATGGGGAACCGAGAGTGCTTCCGATTTATCAGAGCACAACATTTAAGTATAACAGCAGTGAGCAGATGGGCAGACTGTTTGATCTGGAGGAATCCGGATATTTTTATACACGTCTGCAGAATCCGACAAATGATGCCGTAGCAGCAAAGATCTGTGATCTGGAAGGCGGTGTTGCCGCAATGCTGACTTCATCCGGACAGGCTGCAAACTTTTACGCAATTATGAATATTGTAGAAGCAGGAGACCATATCGTATGCGCATCTGCGCTTTATGGAGGCACCTATAACCTGTATGCCCATACGATTAAGAAAATGGGTGTGGATGCAACATTTGTTGATCCGGAATGTTCCGAAGAAGAGTTAAATGCAGCATTCCAGGAGAATACAAAAGTTGTATTCGGTGAGACGATCGCCAATCCGGCGCTTGTTGTACTTGATCTGGAGAAATTTGCCAAAGCTGCACATTCACATGGAGTTCCATTTATCGTGGATAATACATTTGCAACTCCAGTCAACTGCCGCCCGTTTGAGTGGGGAGCAGATATCGTTACACATTCTACAACAAAGTACATGGATGGACATGCATCCTGTGTCGGTGGGGCAATCGTAGACAGTGGTAATTTTGACTGGGAAGCGCACAAAGACAAATTCCCGGGACTGACTGCGCCGGATGAGACGTATCATGGAATTGTCTATACAGAGAGATTTGGAAAAGGCGCCTATATTACAAAAGCAACGTCTCAGTTAATGCGTGACCTTGGTTCAATCCAGGCACCGCAGAATGCATTTCTTCTGAATATCGGACTGGAGACTTTACATCTGCGTGTACCGAGACATTGTGAGAATGCTTTAAAAGCAGCTGAATATCTGAAAAACCACGAAAAGGTTGCATGGGTTTGCTGCCCGTCCATGCCAGGTGACAAATACTACGATCTGGCATCCAAGTATATGCCGAACGGAACCTGTGGTGTAATCACATTCGGCTTAAAAGGCGGAAGAGATGCTGCTGTACGCATGATGGACAGCCTGAAGATGATCGCGATCGTGACACATGTAGCGGATGCGAGAAGTTGTGTACTGCATCCGGCAAGCCACACACATAGACAGATGAATGATGAGGAACTTAAAGAAGCTGGCGTACAGCCGGATCTGATCCGTTTCAGCGTCGGAATCGAGAATGCAGAAGATATTATTGCGGATCTTGCACAGGCTCTTGAGCAGGCTTAATTTTCTGATTTACGAATAAAAATAACAGGACACCTTCATACTAACAATAAAGAAGTATGGAGGTGTTTTTTATGGATCAGAAGCAGTCAGAAGAGAGAGAACAGATCAAAGAAATGGGGAGTCTTGATCTGGGAACAAATAAACAGAAAGACAGGATTAAATTACTGACGATTATTGGCGAGATCGAAGGTCATGAGGCAGTATCAGGCAATACAAAGGCAACGAAATATGAGCATCTTCTCCCGGTGCTTGCGGAAATAGAAGACAGCGAAGAGATTGATGGACTGCTTGTGCTTCTGCACACACTGGGCGGTGACGTGGAAGCGGGGCTTTCTATTGCAGAGATGATCGCATCGCTCAGCAAGCCTACCGTATCGCTTGTTCTTGGAGGCAGCCATTCTATCGGCGGACCGCTTGCAGTATCAGCCAGATATTCTTTTATTGTTCCAAGCGGCACGATGGTTGTTCATCCGGTGCGTACGAACGGCATGTTTATCGGCGTGGAACAGAGCCTTCGCAATATGCTGAAAACACAGGATCGGATCACCCGATTTCTTTCAGATCATTCGAAAATGAGTCAGGAGAGAATTGAAAAATTAATGCTCAATCCTACAGAACTTGTAAAAGATGTCGGTACTTTGCTGGAAGGTGAAGATGCTGTGAGGGAAGGTCTGATCGATGCGGTTGGGGGTCTTAAGGATGCACTTGGCAAACTGCATGAAATGATCGCGCAGGAGAAGCAAAAAAGAGCAAAATAACGTAATGACATCCCTTCTTAATAATGCTATACTAATAATAGTATTGCCAAGAATAAGGGGGAATATAAATGGCTGCAAAGTCAAGGAAAAAGAGGAGTACAAGGCAGACCAAAAAGAAAAAACAGGAACAGAGTTTCCTGCGGGATGAAGTGACAATCTGGCTGACACTGGCAGTCAGCATTCTGATCATGCTCAGTAATTTCGGCCTGGGTGGCTCGGCGGGAGCAAAGGCTTCCCACGGATTATATTATGCATTTGGAGCAGTTGCCTATGTAGTTCCGTTTCTATTATTTGGAATTGTTGCATTTCTTATCTCAAACAAAGGGAATGTAAATGCATATTTAAAGACAGCGGCAGGACTTATATTTGTTGTCCTGACCTGCGCACTTCTGGAATTGGTGGACAAGATCGGAGGTATCATCGGCGAAAAGATTACGAATGTACTGGCACCGGTTATCGGAGTCGCAGGTACATATGTTGTTGTTCTTATTTTCATGATCATTTGTTTTGTCATTATGACTGGAAAGTCTTTGCTTAAGGGAGTAAAAGAAAGTGGAGACCGAGCATACGGCAAAGCAAAAGAAGATTCTGCCAGAAGAAGGAAGATTGCAAAAGAGCGCCGGGAAGAACGCAGTAAAGAGCGGGAGCGACTGCGTGAACAGAAAGCAAAAGAAGTGCTAGAACAGAAGAAATTCCAGGCAGAGAAACCACCAAAGAGTGTCGGAAAAAGTAAGCGCAGTGAGAAGCATGTGGAAGGTGTTTCGTTTGATACAACACTTGGCGGCGGACAAACACCGGCACACGAAGATATGCATGAAGTTTCAGCAGAACCACAGTTCGTGATCCACCGCGGGGATGATGCGTCTATGCCGGCTGATAAGAATGAGATGCCGTCAGTGGCAGACGCAGATGTTCAGGAAGAGAAACCGCGCAGACGCAAAACACGTGAAGCGGCTGCAGAACTGGCGAAGGAGACTGCACAGGTTGCGGCTACGGTTGCTTCCGGAGAGAGAAAATCAAAGAAAGCATATCAGTTCCCACCAATCTCACTTTTGAAACGAGGAAAGAATAAAGGTGGAGAATCTGATGCAAGCCTTAGAGAGACCGCAATGAAGTTACAGCAGACACTGCAGAATTTCGGAGTCCAGGTTACAGTGACGAATGTAAGCTGCGGCCCTGCGGTAACACGGTACGAGTTACAGCCGGAGATGGGGGTTAAAGTTAGCAAGATTGTTGGGCTTGCCGATGATATCAAACTGAATCTTGCAGCGGCAGACATTCGTATCGAGGCGCCGATTCCCGGAAAAGCGGCAGTCGGAATTGAAGTTCCGAATAAGGAAAATTCCGCAGTTATGCTCCGTGATTTGCTGGAGACAGGAGAGTTCCAGAACAGTCCGTCAAATATTTCATTTGCAGCTGGAAAAGATATCGGTGGCAAAGTTGTTGTGACGGATATTGCGAAGATGCCACATCTTCTGATCGCAGGTGCAACCGGTTCCGGTAAATCTGTCTGCATCAACACAATCATTATGAGTATTTTATATAAAGCAAGACCAGATGAAGTGAAGCTTATCATGATTGATCCGAAAGTTGTAGAGTTAAGTGTATATAACGGGATTCCGCATCTGATGATTCCGGTTGTGACCGATCCGAAGAAAGCAGCAGGTGCTCTTAACTGGGCGGTTGCAGAGATGACGCGAAGATATCAGGCATTCGCAGAATACAATGTACGTGATATGAAAGGCTACAATGCGAAAGTAGAAGCAATGCCGGAACCAGCTGAGGGTGAACCGGCAAAACCGGTTCTGATGCCACAGATTGTCATTATCGTAGATGAGCTTGCAGATCTGATGATGGTAGCGCCGGGAGATGTAGAAGAAGCAATCTGCCGTCTGGCGCAGCTTGCCCGTGCAGCCGGAATCCATCTGGTTGTTGCAACACAGCGTCCATCCGTAAATGTTATTACCGGACTGATCAAGGCAAATATGCCGTCAAGAATTGCATTTTCCGTATCATCCGGTGTTGATTCCAGAACAATCATCGATATGAACGGAGCAGAGAAACTGCTTGGAAAAGGTGATATGCTTTTCTACCCGTCCGGTTATCAGAAACCAGCCAGAGTACAGGGTGCGTTTGTAACAGATAAAGAAGTGCAGGATGTTGTGGAGTATCTGAAATCACATAATGATGATTCCGGATATGATGAAAACGTTGTAAACCATGTGAATACTTCGGAGATCGGAAGTGGAAGCATCGGAAGTGCAGATACCGGGGAGACGGATGTGCATTTTATAGAGGCCGGAAGACTGATCATTGAAAAGGACAAGGCGTCTATTGGTATGTTGCAGCGTACGTTTAAGATTGGATTTAATCGTGCAGCGCGCATTATGGATCAGCTTTGTGAAGCCGGAGTTGTAGGCGGCGAAGAAGGCACGAAACCACGAAAGATTTTGATGTCTGCGGAGGAATTTGAGCAGTATATTACAAAAAAATCATAAGTTTCCAGTTGCAAGCAGAAAAACTTTGAAGTATAATAGTGGAGTTTCGAGAAAATATACAGGGAGGAGGACATGATGAATCATGAAATGTAAATTCTGCGGACATGAGATACCGGATGGTGTGTTGTATTGTGATGCATGTGGGAATGAAGTCCGTATTGTTCCTGATTATAATCCTCTTGATGATATGTTAACCGAGCAGGTTCGGTTTTCGATAGATGAACAAAATGAAGGGAAAGAAGATCCGGATTATCTGGCATATGACCGTACCCGGGTGGATGTCCGAAGTAATACGGGTGGACGTACCAGCGGAAGATCTGGCGCAACCGGTAGAATAACAGGAGTATCTGCCCGCACGACAAGACGAACGATGAATACGCGTGTGACGGGCGATACATCTATCCGGGCAACCGGTAAAACTACGGTGCTTCGCCAGACCGGAAGAACAGGAAATACAGGCAGAACCGGACGTACCGGTCAGATCGCAGACCGTACCGGAGGCGGTAAAAGGTCTGTGAGTCGTAAGAAGAAAGAACAGAAGATGGCAAGACTTAGGAGAAAGCGCCGGATTGTCATTCTTGTTCTTATTCTTTGTATTGCTGCGATCGCTGGTATCAGTTATGCACTTTATATCAATTCCTATACGGGAATTGTAAGAAGTGGTAATAATGCACTTAAGAATCAGGAATATTCAAAAGCGGAAAGTTATTTTAAAAGAGCGATCAAAAAGAATAAGCAACGGCCGGAGGCTTATAGCGGTCTTGCAAAGACATATCTCGGTCAGGATGAAGATGACAAGGCAGAGAATGTATTCCTGGACGCGATTGATACGCAGTCAGGAAATGCGGACCTTTATGATGCCTGTTTCCAGTTTTATCTGGATACAGACCAGACACTTAAGATTCCGGAACTTTTCGATGACGCTGATGATTCTGTACAGGAACAGTTGTCAGAATATGATATTGACAGACCAACATACAGTCTGGATGATAAAAAGACATATGATGATGTACAGCAGGTGACACTTACCGCCGGTAAAGGAATGACGATTTATTATACAACCGATGGAACGGATCCGACATTTGACAGCGACAAATACAAAGAACCGATTCAGCTTGAAGAAGGGGAAAATGACGTGCGTGCAATTGCTGTCAATAAAAAAGGGATACCGAGCAGCACTGCACAGAAGGTGTATAAGATTGTGTTCCCGATTGAGGAAGCACCGGCTATTTCACCGTCTACCGGACAGTACGAAAGTAGTCAGACGATTGAAATTAAAGTACCGGATGGATATACGGCATACTATACGATGAATGGAAAGACACCGACAACATCCTCAAAGAAATATACCGGGCCGATTAAGATGCCGGAGGGCGAGACATTGTTTAAGGCGATTCTTGTAAACAGTGACGGACGTTCAAGTGGTGTTACAACACGTAATTACGTGCTGGATCTCAGCAGCTCGAAGGGCAATTCAGATACCTCATCCAATATATCCGGAAGCAACAGCGATTCTTCGGATATATCTACGTCCGACAGTAATACTGACGGATTGGGAACAGATACAACAACCGGAAGCCGTTCCAACCGTGTGATCACCGGAAAGGGAGGAGCTTCTGAGTAGGACCGATGTCAGAATAAAGCAAAAAGATAATATAAGAAATGAGCAGGGACACATGGAAAGTGAAGCTTATCATGTGTCCTTTTTTTGTGTAATAGTTTCGTTTCTACTACGTAAAAACTCTCCGGAAGGATGCGCACTCACGTGAAAGGGCAGAGTGTAAAAGCAACAGCGCTCATCGCAAGAAAATGCCTTGGCACATTCTATTTTGTTATGACGATATGAAAAAAGATTGTACGAAAATAAGTACAAAAAGTCATAAAAAAACTATTGCGTTATTTTTTTAACAGATATATAATTGTGTTAAAGAATTAACAAAATAATATATCTTAAGAAAAGGAGATGCGAACAATGGCAAGATTTACATTACCAAGAGACGTATATCACGGCAAAGGATGTTTGGAAGAACTTAAGAATTTAAAAGGTAAAAAAGCAATCCTCGTAGTAGGCGGCGGTTCTATGAAGCGACAGGGATTTCTGGACAAGGCTGTCGGTTATTTGAAAGAAGCTGGTATGGAAGTCCAGTTGTTTGAAGGTGTAGAACCTGATCCATCTGTAGAAACTGTAATGAAAGGTGCAAAAGCAATGCAGGAGTTCGAACCGGACTGGATCGTTGCTATGGGTGGAGGATCACCAATCGATGCTGCAAAAGCAATGTGGGCATTTTATGAATATCCGGACATTACATTTGAAGATCTGATCACACCGTTCAGTTTCCCGGAATTAAGACAGAAAGCAAAATTTGCAGCGATTCCGTCTACATCGGGAACGGCAACAGAGGTTACGGCATTCTCCGTTATCACAGATTATGCAAAAGGAATCAAATACCCTCTGGCAGATTTCAATATCACACCAGATGTAGCAATCGTTGATTCAGAACTGGTAGAAGGACTTCCGGCAAAACAGGTTGCATATACAGGAATGGATGCACTGACACATGCGATTGAAGCTTATGTATCTACTCTGAACTGTGTATATACAGATCCACTTGCAATCCAGGCAATTGAAATGGTATTCGATTACCTGCCGGCATCTTACAACGGAAATATGGAAGCAAGAGCACAGATGCATGACGCACAGTGTCTCGCAGGAATGGCATTTTCCAATGCATTACTTGGAATTGTCCACTCTATGGCACATAAGACGGGTGCAGTCTTCTCAACCGGTCATATCACACATGGTCTTGCGAATGCAATGTATCTGCCATATGTAATCAAATACAATGCAAAAGATCCGATCGCAGCAAAACGTTATGCGGAGATCGCACGTAAAGTAGGACTTCCGGGAGCTTCAGAAAAGGCACTGATCAATAGTTTGTGTGAGAAGATCCAGGCATTCAATGTAAAACTTAACATTCCGGCAACATTAAAAGAGTTCGGAATCAAAGAAGATGAATTCAAAGAGAAGATTGCTACAATCGCTGAAAATGCTGTTGGTGATGCCTGTACAGGATCTAACCCAAGAGCCATCGATCCGGCAACAATGGAAAAGTTATTTACATGCATTTATTACGGAACAGAAGTTGACTTTTAATTCGGCATTTTTCCAATTACCATACATAAGGAAGGAAGCGGAACCTGACTCCGCTTCCTTCTTTTATCGCCGTCAGGGCAATATAAAAAATATAACATTTATGTGTCCGTCAGGCTGCATTTGATGAATGTTAAATGTTTATCTATAAGTATATAATTATAATAAATAGTCAAAAGAAGAGAATTACTGCAAAACAATTGTACAAAAACAGGATGTATTGCTTGCTATTTTTCTAAAAATATTTTATTATGATAAAAGGATTATATTCGAGGAGGAAGAAAGATGTACAAGATATTGAAAGCTGAGAAATTGGCTGCGAACATTTATCTTATGGATGTCGAAGCTCCACGTGTTGCACGTCACTGTGAACCGGGACAGTTCGTTATCGTTAAGATGGATGAAAAAGGGGAACGTATTCCACTTACAATTTGTGATTATGACAGAGAAGCCGGAACGATTACAATTGTATTCCAGCCGGTAGGAGCATCTACAACAAAGATGACAGAGATGAAAGCCGGAGATTATTTCCGCGATTTCACAGGACCGCTTGGATGTCCATCTGAATTTATTCATGAAGATCTGGAAGAACTGAAAAAGAAGAAAATCTTATTTGTCGGTGGTGGTGTCGGAGCCGCACCGGTATACCCACAGGTAAAATGGATGAAAGAGCATGGAATCGATGTGGATGTTATCATCGGCTCCAAGACAAAAGACCTCTTAATTCTGGAAGACCAGATGGAGGCAGCTGCAGGAAATTATTATCCATGTACAGATGATGGATCTTATGGTCATGCAGGTATGGTTACAACAAAGATCGAACAGCTTGTAGAAGAAGGCAACAAATACGATGTCTGTATCGCAATCGGACCAATGATCATGATGAAATTCGTATGCCTGCTTACAAAGAAACTGGAGATCCCGACAGTTGTAAGTATGAATCCGATCATGGTAGACGGAACCGGTATGTGTGGAGCCTGTCGTCTGATTGTAGGCGGAGAAGTAAAATTCGCATGCGTAGACGGACCGGAATTTGACGGACATCTCGTTGATTTTGACAACGCTATGAAGAGACAGCAGATGTATAAGACACAGGAAGGTCGTGCGATGTTAAAATTACAGGAAGGTGACACCCATCACGGTGGATGTGGCCAGTGCGGAGGTGAGAACTAATGGCAGATGTATTAAAAAGAGTGCCTGTCAGAGAACAGGATCCAAAAGTAAGAGCTACGAATTTCGAAGAAGTTTGTTATGGATATAATCAGGAAGAGGCAATGGAAGAAGCTACACGTTGCCTGAACTGTAAGAATGCAAGATGTATCCAGGGATGTCCAGTATCGATCAACATTCCGGGATTTATCTCAAAAGTAAAAGAAGGAGATATCGAAGGCGCATATAAAGTAATCGGTGAGTCTTCTGCACTTCCTGCAATCTGCGGACGTGTATGTCCACAGGAATCACAGTGTGAGTGCAAATGTATTCGTGGAATCAAAGGCGACGCCGTATCTATAGGTAAACTGGAAAGATTCGTTGCAGATTATGCACTGGAACATGATATTAAACCTGAAAAAGCTGAGAAGACCAATGGTCACAAAGTTGCAGTGATCGGTTCCGGTCCGTCCGGACTTACCTGCGCAGGAGATCTTGCCAAATTAGGATATGAAGTAACTGTATTTGAGGCACTTCACGAACTCGGGGGTGTGCTTGTATATGGTATTCCTGAATTCCGTCTTCCAAAGCAGAAAGTTGTTAAGAAAGAGATTGAGAAAGTAAAAGAACTCGGTGTTAAGTTCGAGACAAACGTTGTAATCGGTAAATCTACAACGATTGACCAGTTAATGGAAGAAGAGAACTTCGAAGCAGTATTTATCGGATCAGGAGCCGGACTTCCAATGTTTATGGGTATTCCAGGAGAAACTGCAAATGGCGTATTCTCTGCAAATGAATATCTGACCAGAAGTAACCTGATGAAAGCATTTGATGATTCTTATGATACACCGATCGCAGCAGGCAAGAAAGTTGCAGTTGTCGGTGGTGGTAACGTAGCTATGGATGCTGCGAGAACGGCACTTCGTCTTGGCGCAGAAGTACATGTTGTATATCGTCGAAGCGAAGCAGAGCTTCCGGCAAGAGCAGAAGAAGTTCACCATGCAAAAGAAGAAGGTATCATCTTTGATCTTCTTACCAATCCGAAAGAGATTCTCGTTGATGAGAACGGTTGGGTGAAAGGTATGAAAGTTGTGAAGATGGAACTTGGTGAGCCTGATGCATCCGGAAGAAGACGTCCAGTTGAGATTCCTGGATCTGAGTATGATATTGACCTGGATACAGTGATCATGTCTCTTGGCACTTCTCCGAACCCACTGATTGCTTCTACAACAAAAGGTCTGGAGACAAACA
This sequence comes from Dorea sp. OM07-5, assembly GCF_003481355.1. NCBI lineage: Bacteria > Bacillati > Bacillota > Clostridia > Lachnospirales > Lachnospiraceae > Dorea > Dorea sp. OM07-5. The sequence continues at coordinate 80,615 of NZ_QUKZ01000002.1, forward strand.
AGAGAAGATGCATCGTTGCCGAAGAAGACAACGGACAGACTTCCAAAGCATTTGTATTTGCCGGCGGAGATGCCGTTACAGGAGCTGCTACAGTTATCCTTGCTATGGGAGCCGGTAAAGCAGGAGCAAAGGGTATCCACGAAGCATTATCCAAATAGAACATATAAAAATCTTAAAGTTTTATACAGACATTAATCATTAAGATTATGAAGACGAAAAGACAAGGACAGGTAATTCTGTGCCTTGTCTTTTTTTCTGGGTGTGGTATAATTTTGAAATATGACGTGATGGAAACAGCAAGCAGAAAGGAGTATTTATGACTGTATTTTTAGGACTTATCATTCCTTTTATCGGAACAACTCTTGGCGCAGTTTGCGTATTTTTTGTGAAAAATGAATTAAAACCGTTGATCCAGAAATCGCTGCTCGGATTCGCAGCGGGAGTAATGGTTGCAGCCTCTGTGTGGTCTCTTCTGATACCTGCAATGGAAATGAGCGGGTCAATGGGCAGGCTTGCATTTCTTCCGGCTGCGGTTGGATTCATTATCGGAATCCTGTTTTTGCTGATTCTGGACCGGGCTATTCCACATCTGCACATCGGATGCGAGGAGGCAGAAGGCCCGGCATGCAGTCTGAAAAAATCAACGATGCTGATTCTTGCTGTAACGATTCATAATATTCCGGAAGGAATATCCAGCGGTGCCATATTTGCCGGTATCGTCAGCGGCAATACCAATATAACTCTGGCGGGAGCATTTGCTCTGTCTATTGGTATTGCAATCCAGAATCTTCCGGAGGGATTTATTGTCTCTCTGCCAATAAGAAGTGAAAATGGACGTGGAAAGGCATTTTTCTATGGTATGCTTTCTGGAATCGTTGAACCGATCGCGGGTGGGATTACTGTATTATTTGCTTCTTTTATTACACCGGGATTGCCGTATCTGCTTGCATTTGCGGCAGGGGCGATGATCTATGTTGTCGTTGAGGAATTGATTCCGGAGGCAGCGGAAGGTGAACACAGTAATATTGGAACCATCGGATTTGCAGCAGGATTCGTATTAATGATGATTCTGGATGTGGCACTGGGATAAAAGTGCTGTATATCAGAAAGTTACAATAAATAAAAGGACACGAACAGCTATGGGACAGAACCTTGAGGATATCCGCTTTGACGGAGAACTTTTTTTAGAAGACGTATTAGAAAAATTACATAAAAAGATGGATGAACTGAAAGAGGAGCTGACTGCCGGGGAACAGGAGATCCGCCAGATGCATGACTATTACTGGGAAAATTATACCGAGATGGACCAGTATGGATATGAAGATTATGATAATCAGCAGGCACTTTTGCATCAGGTGAATGCAAATCAGGAAAAACTGCGCATGCAGCAGAGAATTGCAAGGCTCATGGATGCCCCGTTTTTTGGACGAGTGGATTTCATCTATGATGGAGAAGACGAATCGGAGCCATTTTATATTGGAATCGGAAATTTTGCGCCGGAAGCGGGTATGTGTCCGCTGATCTATGACTGGCGTGCGCCGGTCTGTGGACTTTTCTATGATTATGATGCCGGAGAAGCTTCCTATGAGGCGCCATCCGGTACGATCACAGGAAAGATTGCATCCAAGTGGCAGTATAAGATCCGTAAGGGAAAAATGATCTATGCCTTTGAGAGCGATACGAAGATTGATGATGAGATTTTAAAACAGGAGCTTGGAAGCAACAGCGATGTACAGTTAAAGAATATTGTGCGCACGATCCAGAAGGAACAGAACGCAATTATCCGTAACCGCAAAGACCAGATCCTTGTGATCCAGGGTGTGGCAGGAAGTGGCAAGACATCGGTAGCGCTTCATCGTGTGGCATATCTTCTGTATCATGACAGAGAACATCTGAAAGCGTCAAATGTGCTGATCTTATCGCCGAACAGTGTGTTTTCGGATTATATTTCACATATTCTGCCGGAACTTGGAGAAGAAAACATCCGGGAGATGAGCTTTGATCTTTTTGCATACAAAGAACTGCATAGTATTGTAAATGACTGTGAAGACCGCTATGACGAACTGGAACATCAGATGCAGTTCCCGGACGCAGCTGCAAAGAAGCAGTATGAATTGAAACAGTCACCGGAGATCATCGGAATGATGGAGGCATTTCTTGCACTTTTGGAAGAAGAGCTGGTTGATCTGAAAGAGATCTCTTATAAAGGATATACTAAGTCAGAGAGTGAAATTATCTCTCTCTTTTATTTCAAATTCCAGAATACACCGCTGCTCGCAAGAATGGATGCAGTCATGGATTATTTTAAAGATGAATTTGTGACTTTAAGAGGCAGGGAACTCTCCGAGGAAGAAGAGGAATATCTGAAAGAAAAGGCAGGGCAGATGTATATGGAACGTGATATTTATCATATTTATAACCGCTTTCTGGAGTTTGCAGGTTATGAAACATTACCAGATCTGCCATATGAAAAAAGGATCCTTTCTTATGAAGATGTCTATCCGATGTTATATTTAAAATACCGCCTGTGCGGAGCCACACAGCATAAAAATGTCAAACATCTTGTCATCGATGAGATGCAGGATTATTCTTATCTGCAGTACAGTATTCTTGCCATGTTATTCCCGTGCAGAATGACGATCCTCGGCGACCGCATGCAGACAATGGATGAAAAGCAACAGGATGTCACCCGGTTTCTTCCGAAGATTTTTGACCGGAAAGTAAGGAAACTGGAGATGAATAAAAGTTATCGTAATACTGTCGAGATCGCAGAGTATGCAAGAGCACTGAGCGGCGATCAGGAGCTGGAACTTCTGATGCGTCATGGACAGGGTGTTACAGAACAGACATTTGTTTCAAAAGAAGCGTTGCTGGATCAGGTTCTTATAGATGTAAACCTGGAAAAATACGAGACTGCTGCCATTTTAACACTGACAGAAGAAGATGCTTTAACCGTCTGTCAGATTTTGAAGGACAGGGAAGAAAATTATCATTATATTGACCGTAATACATCTGCGTTTGAAAAAGGGCTTACCGTGACAACCTTTTATCTGGCAAAAGGGCTGGAATTTGACCAGGTATTCACTGCATTTTTCCATCGTGACAATCCACTTTACAAGCAGGCGGCTTACATCAGTGCGACAAGGGCGCTGCATGAACTTTTTGTCTATCAGATATAAGGAGAGATAAGAAATCTATGAAAATAACAGTGATAACCGTAGGGAAAATAAAAGAAAAATATCTGAAAGATGCAATTGCAGAATACAGCAAACGGCTCAGCCGTTACTGCAAACTGGAAATTCTGGAAGTTGCTGATGAGAAGACACCGGATGGTGCAAGTGAGATAGTAGAAGAGAATATCCGCGAAAAAGAAGGCGAACGGATTTTAAAGCTGATCAAAGAGGACGCATATGTCATCACGCTGGAAATCAGCGGAAAGATGTTAACTTCCGAGGAACTGGCAGACCGGATCGAGACACTTGGAATCCAGGGGAAAAGCCACCTGGTATTCGTGATCGGCGGATCGATCGGACTTGGAAGAGAAGTGTTAAGGCGTTCCGACTATGCACTCAGTTTTTCCAAAATGACATTTCCGCATCAGCTTATGCGCGTCATTTTGCTGGAGCAGATTTACAGAAGTTATCGCATTATCAATGGAGAGCCGTATCATAAATAAGATGATATCAGATAAGGTGTGGTGAAAGTGCATAGTACGTAATTATCTGCAGACATCACAACATCAACATTATATAGATTATATAGAACAGAAGGTTAGAACATGAACGAAGATAAAGAATTTTTAGGAACAGAACCAATTGGAAAATTATTATTAAGACTGGCGCTTCCAACCCTAGCGGCTCAGATTATCAATATGCTGTACAATATTGTGGACCGTATTTATATCGGGCATATCCCACATGTAGGTGCGGCGGCACTGACAGGAGTCGGTGTCTGCATGCCACTGATTATGATCGTGTCTGCATTTGCGGCACTGGTCGGATATGGAGGTTCGCCGAGAGCATCCATTTATCTCGGAAAGAAAGATGTTGAATCGGCAGAGAAGATTTTAGGAAACTGCTTTACAATGCAGATTCTTGTATCGCTGATACTGACAGCGGTTTTGATTATCTGGAATCGGGATCTTCTGCTTGCATTCGGTGCCAGTGAAAATACAATTCCCTATGCGAACAGCTATATGAATCTTTATGCACTTGGAACGCTGTTTGTAGAACTGACACTTGGTATGAACGCATTTATTACGACACAGGGATTTGCTAAGACTGGAATGTATTCCGTTTTGATTGGTGCAGTTGCCAATATCATCCTGGATCCTGTGTTTATCTTTTTACTGGGTATGGGAGTGAGAGGAGCGGCGCTTGCTACAATACTTTCGCAGGCTCTTTCCTGCATCTGGGTCGTGAGTTTTCTGTGTGGGAAGAAGACATTTATCCGTATCCGGAAAGAGAATCTGAAACTGATACCGAAAGTAATTTTACCGTGTCTTGCACTTGGATCTGCAACATTTATTATGCAGGCAAGTGAGAGCGTTATTTCGGTATGCTTCAATTCTTCGCTTCAGAAATACGGCGGAGATATGGCAGTTGGAGCTATGACAATCCTTACAAGCGTCATGCAGTTTGCAATGCTTCCGCTTCAGGGATTCGGCCAGGGGGCACAGCCAATCATGAGTTACAATTACGGCGCAAAAAATGTAAAGCGTGTAAAAGCCGCCTTTTTATTACTATTAAAGATCAGTATGATCTATGCAGTTATTTTATGGGGCTGCGTCATGTTCTTCCCGCAGATTTTTGCCGGAATCTTCACAACAGATACGGCACTGGTTGCATTTACAGCAAAAGCGCTCCGTGTATATCTTGCAGTGATGTTCCTGTTCGGTATCCAGATTTCCTGCCAGATGGCGTTTAATTCACTTGGAAGAGCTGTGGAATCCATTATCGTTGCAGTTGTACGTAAGTTCGTGCTTCTGATTCCGCTTATCTATATTATTCCGCAGATCTTCCGCGCGGATCAGACAACAGCGGTTTATATGGCAGAGCCGGTCGCAGATTTGATCGCAGTTACATTTACGGCAATTTTATTTTCTGTTCGATTCAAAAAGGCGCTTAGAGCAATCTAGGCGCCTTTTTGAATCGGATGCATAATCTGTCATTAGCAGATTATACGTTGCAGTATATTAAATTTCATTTGGAGAGTGTGCTCGGTTACGTCTGGCTCCGATGATATAGATAAGCGTCATCGGATAATCTAATATCAACCCGAAAAGGAAAATAATACAATCACCCGTTTCAATCGGGCTGTCAATACTCATAATGGCATTATAAATGTCATTTCCGGCTATGAATATGAGGAAAATAAGTCCAAGTGCAAGGATTTTATTTCCCTTTTCTGGTGTATTACAGCCATGTTCGGCATAATATCCCATAAAGAAAGCATAAGCTGCAAATATATTATAATAAATAATTTCCGTCGCAGAAAGACCACCAAATACAGCCACCAGTCCCATTGAGATTGGGAGAAGTCCATAAAGCTGAAAATAGATTCCGCTGATTCGCAATAATTTTCTGCCGCCAAGTGCCTGCATTCCGCCGATGGAATATACAAGATCTTCACAGAATTCCCGAATCGGTTTTCCGATAACCTCCATAAAATCTTCCCCTCGTTCCTGTGATTCTAATGCCATTCCAGTAATGTCCTCTTCAATCTGACGAATCTCTTCAGTAGAAAGAGGGAACGTACGGATATATCGTTTTGCTTTTCTCATAATTTTTTCATTTTCCTTTGTTAGTTTCATAATGATTCCTCCATATTTAAGATTTCATTTACTGATTTCTGCACCTGATTCCAACAGTTTATAAATCCATGCAGATAGGTAAGTCCTTCGTCGGTAATGGAATAGTATTTGCGCCTTGGTCCAAGAGGAGACGGACGCAGAGTTGAACTAATATAATTCTTCTTCTCCAATCTGACGAGAAGTGGATAAATCGTTCCTTCTTTAATATCCTCAAAACCATACTCTGTAAGGCTGGTTACAATCTGGTAGCCGTAAGTGGTTTCCCGATACAGAATCTGTAAAATACAACCTTCCAGTGTCCCGCGCATAAGCTGTGACTTGTCATACATATTGTAATCACCATCCTTTTTTCAAATTCTTTATTTACTACCTTACAATACATAGTAGCTATTGACTATATTGTAACACATAGTAGCGAGATGTCAAGTGAAACATAAAAATGATTTACAGATAAGGAAAGCATATATTGCGTCTGGGAATAGTCCTTGTGAGAAAATGCGATCTGCTGTATGATGTGTATATAATAAAAATTAGAGAGGGCATAATAAAATGGAAATAAACAGGATAACTGAATTAACGGATTTTATAGAGCAGTCACCGACCGCTTTCCATGCGGTACAAAATTTGAAAACCATGCTGGATAAAGATGGATTCCAGGAATTAAAGGAAGCTGAAAAATGGCATCTGGAACCAGACGGAAAATACTATGTCACAAGAAATAATTCCAGCATTATTGCATTGAAAATAGGAAATGCTTTGGATGAATACAGCTTTCATGTGACGGCATCCCACAGCGATTCACCGACATTCAAATTAAAAGAAAATATCGAGATAAATGTCGCTGGAAAGTATACCGTGCTCAACACAGAAGGATACGGCGGTATGATCTGTTCTACATGGTTCGACAGACCGCTTTCGTTGGCAGGCCGTGTTATGGTAAAAGATGGAAACAGTATTGAAACAAAATTAGTGAAAATTAATCGTGATCTGCTTATGATCCCAAGTCTTGCCATTCATATGGACCGCAAAGTAAACGATGGAAAATCCTACAACAAACAGATCGACATGCTTCCGGTTCTGTCCGGCAGTGTAAAAGAATCCGGCGAGATAAAAGCGATCATTGCAAAAGAACTGGATGTAGAAACAGAGGATATTTATGGAATGGATCTTTTCTTATATAACCGTATGAAAGCGGTACGCTGGGGAAGTGAAGAAGAATTTATTGGATGTCCGAGACTGGATGATTTAGAGTGTGCATTTACTTCTGCAAAAGCATTCCTGACAGCCGGTAATCAGAAAAATATCAATGTCTTTGCCTGCTTTGATAATGAAGAAGTCGGTTCCGGAACGAAACAAGGAGCCAAGTCTACCTTCCTTTTTGATGTATTGTGGCGCACAAATCAAGCACTGGGATACAGCGAAGAAGATTTTTACCGTGCACTTGCAGGAAGCTTTCTGTTAAGCTGCGACAATGCACATGCTGTGCATCCGAATTACAGGCAGAAAACAGATACGACGAACTGTACTTATATGAACGAAGGAATTGTTGTGAAATCACATGCCGGTCAGAAATATACAAGTGATGCGGTCAGTATTGCGGTATTTAAGATGATCTGTGAAAAAGCAGGTGTTCCGGTACAGTTTTTCGCAAACCGTTCGGATGAAGCAGGTGGCAGTACGCTTGGTAATCTTGCTATGGCTCAGGTGTCCATGAACACAGTTGATATCGGGCTGCCACAGCTTGGCATGCATTCCGCATATGAGACAGCCGGTGTCAAAGATGTGGATTCTATGATACGTGCCATACAGGAATTTTATCAAACGCACATAAAAGCAAACGCGGATGGAAATTACATTCTCAAAGAATAAAATCAGAAATAAATTTACAAAACATTGTGTGAAAGAGTTCGCTGAACGAAATAATAATAAAAGAAAATCTCTGGGAAAACAGGAGCAGTCACGCTCTTTATTTCCAGAGATTTTTATCTTACATGCTTTCTGTTATCTCTTTATTCATCCCATCCTTCATAAAAACGGATGTTCATGGAAATGTTGCGGACAATATCGCCTTCTTCCAAAGTCAGATCTTCCAGATCACTGACATATGGGATGAGTGGTTCGTCTTCGGATAATTCCAGTGTCAACCAGTCTTTTCCGGCATCGTTGATACTGTCGATGGCGTCATCCAGAGTCTCCCCTTCTCCGTAACAATATTCCAGGTCCGGGAAATAACCTTTGTAGCTGCCTTCTTCAGTCTGACGGAAGATGGCAGGATATATAAATTTCATAAAATAGTTCCTCCTTCATTCGGTAAATGCATATCTTGTACTATTATAGCATCCAGAAATCAGAATGCAAGGTCTAAGAGACTATACAGGCGGAATAAACTCATGTATAATGTTAGATGCCAGGGGCAAAAGCCTAAAACTACGATGTGCTTGCACATGAGTAGTTTTAGGGCTTAATGCCCCGCCCCGATATGAGCATAAAAGTGGAGCGTAAGCTTCACGATATGCGAATATTGGGTAGAATTGTGAGAGTACGAAGTACGAAACAATTCGTATGGAATCTGTATATAACAGATGTGAAATAAGAAAAGTATCGGAGGTTTTTATGTTTACAATCAGAGATGTTAAAGAGACAGACAGAGAAGTCCTTTTTGCGATGGAGAAGGAATTTTATGAAGGACCGGCGTGTGACCACACGGTTCCGGAAGAAAATTTTGAGGCAACACTTAAGGAATGCCTGCGCAGCCGACAGTATGCGAGAATGTTGATGCTGGAAGATGAAACCGGCGTTGTCGGATATTTTAATATGTCTCTTACTTGGAGCAACGAGGCGGGAGGACAGACAGTTCTCTTAGAAGAACTTTTCTTCAAACCGGAAGCGAGAGGCAAAGGTTATGGAACAAAAGTATTTGCATGGGTAGAAGAAGAATACCCGGATGCTAAGAGATACCGCCTGGAGGCAACACCGTGCAATGAAAAAGCAATCGCGTTATACAAAAGGCTTGGATATGAAGGACTTGATTATTATCAAATGATTAAGGAACGTTAAAATACAGCACATGCAAAATTTGCTATTGGCAGTTTTCTTCAGATGCTATGGCGACAAAGAATTGTAGTTAAGTAAAAAAGAAATGGGGAAGTATATGAAAAGACAAAAGAAAAAAAGATTGATACTGCGTATTTTCAGAAATCTGATCTGTATCGGATTGTTTGTTATTCTTGCAGCACTTCTTGGAAATGCATGGGTGATCGGAAGCACGAAAGGTCTGATCAAAAAGGAATCTGAAGTGAAATCTTCAAAAGCAGACTGTATCCTTGTACTTGGAGCAGGCGTACACAAGGACAATTCACCGTCGCTTATGTTACGGGACCGTCTGGAGACGGCATGCAGACTTTATGAAGAAGGAGCAGCATCCAAGATCATTATGAGTGGCGATCATGGCAGAAAAGACTATGACGAAGTACAGGTTATGAAAGATTATGCCATAGACAAAGGGATTCCGTCTTCAGATATTTTTATGGATCATGCCGGATTTTCCACTTATGAGAGTATGTATCGTGCAAAGGCGGTTTTTCAGGTAAAGAATATGATCGTTGTGTCACAGAAATATCATCTGTATCGTGCACTGTACAGTGGCAAGGGGCTTGGAATGAAGGTGACCGGAGTTCCGGCAAAGGAAACGCGCTATGCAGGACAGATGTACCGGGATCTGCGGGAACTTCTGGCAAGAGATAAAGACGTTGTATCGGTATTGCGCAAGACAAAACCGACATATCTTGGAGAAGCGATCCCGGTGAGCGGAGACGGGGATGCAACCAACGATCAGTAAAGTTTTTTGCGTGGATGTGAGCATATTGAAATAAAGATCTGCATAGATTACAATAACATCCATAAGAAGGCAGTCGGTGTGTATGGAGTTTGCAGAGATACCGAAAGATGTACTTCCGGGGCTGTCGGTTCTGACAGTAACCGGTAATGTGGAGCTTACGCTGGAGAACTACCGTGGGATTCTGGAATATACAGGCGAACTTGTCCGGGTGCAGGTAAAAGGCGGCCAGTTAAAAGTTACCGGAGAGCATCTGATGATCTCCTATTATACGAATGATGAGATGAAAATGACCGGATGGATCCGGGATATCGAATATCATTGCAGTGAATAAGGAGGTGTCGGAAAAGATGCTGATCCGTTTGTGGAGATATACCCGGGGATATTTAAGAATCCGTATTACAGGCTCCGGAACCGAGCGTTTTATTAATGGCTGTCGTCACAGGAACATCCGTCTCTGGAATCTGCAGGTGGTAAATGGCGCATATGAAGTAAATATGTTCGTATGCGATTTCAAAAAACTGAAAACGATTCTTCGAAAGACCGGTACGAAAGTCACGATCGTGAAGCGTATTGGTCTTCCTTTTTTTCTGCTCCGCTATCGCAGGAGAAAATTATTTTTTACGGGATGTGTACTGTGTTTTGCATTACTGGTCATGCTGACACGTTTTATCTGGGATATTGATCTGTCGGGAAATCAGATCTATACGAGAGAGCAGATTCTTCATTATTTGGAAAATAATAAGGTACATACCGGAATGGTGAAATCGAAAGTAAACTGCGGCAAGATTGCAGCAGATCTTAGAAGGAATTATAAAAATATCATATGGGTTTCAGCGAGCATTGACGGCAATCGGCTCTGTATCCGTGTCCGGGAAAATATGGATGCATACAGAAGTAAGACAAAGAAACTGACGGAAAATAGAAAAGAGAAAGCCGTGTCCCCTTATGATCTTGTCGCAGATACAGATGGTGTGATCACAGAAATTGTTCCAAGGGAAGGTATTCCCAGAATCCGGAAAGGAAAGAAGATCAGAAAGGGACAGGTGCTTGTATCCGGTCAGGTTCCGGTAAAGGACGACAGTCAGACAGTGATCGATTACCAGTATCACAGGGCAGATGCGGATATCAAAGCGGAAGTAACGATTCCATATAAAGAGGTTTTAGCAAACAGTTATGCGAAAAAAGTTTATGGAACAATAAAGAAGAAAGAAGACTATATAAGGATTGCAGACTGGCAGTTTCAGACCGGAGATATTTTCCCCGAAAAACAGACGGAACAGACGAAAAAACAGGAAATTTATATCACAAATCATCCACTCTGCCTTTTTGACCGCATCAAACTGCCGGTTTCTTATGGCACGAAAACAACGGTTTTTTACAGAATAAGTCAGAAAAATCATACAACAAAGGAAAAACAGCAGCTTTTAAGCCATACATTTTCACAATATTGCCGTGATTTGGAGAAAAAAGGGGTAGAAATTCTGGAGAATGATGTTAAAATATACACAGGGTCAGGAAACGCCAGTGCGAGAGGCACAATCACTGCAGTCAGGAGTATCGGTGTTTTGAGACCGTCGAAGATAAAAAAGATTCCGCGAAATTCAAAATCGCAACAAGGAGAGAATATAGATGGGCATGATGGAAACAGTCATTGAGATTCCGACCGAGCATGAGCAGAATGTGTTCGGTCAGTTCGATGTTTATGCGAAAAAAATTGAAAGATCTTTACATGTCACACTTATAGCAAGAGATGAACATGTAAAGATCATGGGTGAAGCTGCCCGCGTTGAGAAAGCGAAAAGCGTACTTGCGAATCTGGTAAAACTGTCCGAACGTGGTGGTGGTATCACAGAACAGCAGGTAGATTATACACTTTCACTTGCAATGGAAGACAGCGAAGACAGTGTATTGGAGATTGATAAAGATATTATCTGTCATACGATCCAGGGTAAGCCGATCAAGCCAAAGACGTTGGGACAGAAAAAATACGTCGATGCGATCCGTAAGCAGATGATTACCTTCGGTCTCGGACCAGCAGGAACTGGAAAGACCTACCTTGCAATGGCGATGGCGATCACGGCATTTAAAAATAATGAAGTAGGACGTATCATTCTTACAAGACCGGCAATTGAAGCAGGAGAAAAACTTGGATTTCTTCCTGGAGATCTGCAGAGCAAGATCGATCCTTATTTAAGGCCACTGTATGATGCACTGTATCAGATCATGGGGGCGGAGAGCTTTCTGAAAAATTCTGAAAAAGGTCTGATCGAGGTGGCGCCACTTGCTTACATGCGCGGTCGTACACTGGACAATGCATTTATTATTCTGGATGAAGCGCAGAATACAACTCCGGCACAGATGAAGATGTTCCTTACCCGTATCGGTTTTGGCTCCAAAGTCATTATCACCGGAGATGAGACGCAGAAAGACCTGCCGTCCGGTCAGATTTCCGGTCTGGATACAGCTGTAAAAGTTGTAAAAAACATTAATGATATCAGCATCTGCCGCTTGTCAAGCAAGGATGTTGTGCGTCATCCACTTGTACAGAAGATTGTAAAAGCTTATGAAGAATATGAAAATAAAGCAAATGCCGCCAAGGTACGCGGACGTGAAAAAAGGAGAAAATAATGACGGTTTACTTTGAAGAAGAGGGTGCCCTCACATTGCCTGTAAATGCAAAAGAGATTGCCGAAGAAGTCGTGGAAGGAGCACTGGATTATATCGGATGTCCTTATGAAGCGGAGGTGAATCTGCTTCTTACCATGAATGAACAAATCCATGAGATGAATCTTGAATTCCGAGAGATTGACAGACCGACGGATGTCCTGTCATTTCCGATGCTTGATTATGAAGAGGCAGGTAATTTTGATTTTCTTGAAGACTGTGCGGAAGCTTTTGATCCGGAAAGCGGAGAGCTTGTTCTTGGAGATATTGTCATATCAAAGGAAAAAGTTCTCGCACAGGCTGAAGAATACGGACATTCTCCCCGTAGAGAATATGCTTTTTTAATTGCACATTCTGTGTTACACTTATGTGGATATGACCATATGGAGGAGGAAGAACGCCTCGTTATGGAACAGAAGCAAAGAGAGATTTTAGAAAAATTAGAAATATTACGTTAAGATGGAGTAGAACATGTCGGAAAAACAACAAAGCGAAAAAAATCTGCTGATCCAGGGGACAATTCTGGCAGCCGCAGGAGTGATTACCAAGATCATCGGTGCGGTATACAGAGTTCCGCTGGTTGGTATTCTTGGTGATAAAGGACTGGGATATTACGGTGTTGCGTTCCAGATCTATGCGATTGCGCTGACACTGACTTCGTACAGTCTCCCAGTTGCTGTTTCCAAACTGGTATCCGCCAGAGTTGCAGTCGGCGAATATAAAAATGCATATAAAGTATTCCGTGGTGCGCTTGCATTTGCAATCACAGTAGGAGGAACGGCAGCACTGATTATATTCTTCGGCGCGGGAGTCATTGCCAAAAATATTATGGCGATGAGCATGAGTGTCTATGCACTTCGCGTACTTGCACCCTGTATTCTGATTGTAGCGATTCTTGGTGTATTCCGTGGTTTCTTTCAGGGCAACGGCTCTATGATGCCGACGGCAATCTCGCAGATCTTAGAGCAGATCATCAATGCGGTTGTCAGCATCGGTGGCGCTTATGTCTTATTAAAAGCAGGACGTGCGGTTGGAAAGACAAGAGGTGATTCCTCTTACGGAGAAGCTTATGGTGCGGCCGGTGGTACATTAGGAACAGTTGCCGGTGCAGCCGCAGCACTTGTGCTTGTAGTCTTTATCTTTCTCGTTTACCAGAGAGTTGTAAAGAAAAAAATGAAAAAAGACAGAAGCAGGCACAAGGAAACTTATGAAGAGATATTCCGGGTTCTGCTTTTGACGATCGCACCGGTTATTTTAAGTGCGACGGTATATAATATCTGTGGTGTTATTGACAATGCAATGTTTGGCAAGATCATGGCAGCACAGGGGCACAAGGAGAGTGAATACGCAGCACTTCTTGGAATCATCAGTGGTAAGTACGATACGCTGATCAACGTTCCACTTGCCTTTTCCAGTGCGATCGCATCTGCGATGATGCCGAGTATTGTAGCGGCAGTTAAGAACAGAAGCCGCAAACAGTTACATAATAAGATTGAACTTTTCAGCCGTTTTACAATGGTTGTGGCACTTCCAAGTGCAGTAGGATTTATCGTGCTGGCAAAACCGCTTCTGGATCTTATTTTCTTTACAGAAGATAACCGGATTGCAGCCGTGACACTGCAGTTTGGAGCATTGTCAGTTATTTTCTACTGTTTGTCAACAATCACAAATGCGGCGTTACAGGGCATGGATCGTATGATGACACCGGTATACAGTGCAGCGGCAGCACTTGTTGTACATATTATTTCATTGTTTATTATGATGGTTGTATTTAAGTGGGGCATTTATGCTGTTGTATTAAGTAAGATTGTATTCTCTGTTACTGCTTGTATTTTCAATGCACATGCCTTAAGAGAATATGCTGGCTTTGTACAGGAACGCAAGAAGACATTTATTATACCTGCGATTGCCTCTGTGATCATGGGTGTTGTGGCATTAGTTGTACACCTGTTCTTTGAGTTGTTCCTTGGAACACATATTGCTACAATTCTGGCACTTCTTGCGGCGGTAGCTGTTTATGGTACAGCAATCATCCTGCTTGGCGGTCTTACCGAAGCAGAAATGCGGCAGATGCCGATGGGAACAAAACTGGTTGCCGTTTGTAAAAAATGCCGTCTGTTTCCGTCTTAGGAGCGTATAAAAAAGATTTTACATGCCAATACTATACTAAAAAGGAGTTGTCCTTATTATGAATAAGTATGGTATTGGTTTTTTCACGACAGCAGTTCTGGCAGTGCTGATCCTGACATTTGCCTATCAGTTCAGTTTCCAGAAGGCAAGAGAACATGCACAGGAAGAAGCGGAAGTAAAAAGAGAGACGCAGACAGTTCCTGCGGATGCAAATAAAAAAGAAGGATATTATCTGATAGAGGAAGGCGGATTCCTGGTTGTATATGCCAGTGATCGTAAAACTGTATATGAATATACAGATATTGCTTATGATGATCTGCCGGAGAATGTCCGCAATGAGATCCGCTATGGAAAATATATCCGTTCCCAGGCAGATCTGTACGGATTTCTGGAAAATTATTCCAGCTGAAACTATAGAAAATGAAAAGATTTAAACGAATACAGATAAATGATGGAAAGGACAAAAGAGAATGGACGAGAAGAAAATCGCAAGAATTAACGAATTATATCATAAATCAAAAGAAGGAACACTTACTGAAGAAGAGAGAAAGGAACAGCAGATCCTGCGCCGCGAATATATTGATTCTGTCCGGATGAACCTGCGCGGTCAGCTTAATAATATTTCTATCAAAGAACATGACGGAAGTGTTACAGATCTGGGAAAAAGACATGCAGAAAAATATGGAAACAAAAAAGGAAATTAGATTCCGCATTTTAAAACAGCGGAGAGCACAGTCCAAAGAGACATGCGAGAAATCAAGCATGGCGATCGCCGAAAAACTGCTTGCCCTGCCGGAGTACCGGAAAGCGAAGAATATTTACGCATATATGGATTTTTCGGGGGAAGTAAAGACAGAGGTGATACTGAAAGAATCTCTCCGACTTGGCAAAAATCTCTGGCTTCCAAGAGTGAACGGTGATATTATGGATTTCTTTCGGGTCAGATCGAAAGATGACTTCGAGATCGGAGCATACGGAATCCTGGAGCCAAAAGGCGAGAGCAAAGCCGGGAAGAAAGAAGCAAGAGATGGCTTCATGGTTGTGCCGGGTGTTGCTTTTGATGCAGACAAAAACCGCATCGGCTTCGGCGGTGGTTACTATGACAAATATCTGGAACTGTACCCGGAGCTTTTTACGGCTGCGGTTGCATTCGGCTTTCAGATTGTGGAAGGTGTGCCGATAGAGGCAAATGATATCCGTCCACAGAAACTGATCACAGAAGAAAGGATATATGAATAATGAATTTACCAAAAGATCCAATGCTGCTTTTAAGCGTCGTGAATACAAAACTGCGCGACCAGTTTACATCTCTTGATGCGCTGTGTGAGGATATGCAGGCAGACAGAGAAGAGATGGAAACTAAATTACAGAACATTGATTACACTTACGACGAAAATACCAATCAATTTGTATAGAAGAAAGGAAACAATATGTCAGATCATATGAAATACAACATCGATCTTATGCAGACTCCACCAGAGGAAGATACTGCGAGACAGTATTATTACATAGAAAAAGCAAAAAAATATGTACAGAAGGAGTCTGAGGAAGCAGGACGTCCACTGACTGCATGTATTACTACTTTTGGATGTCAGATGAATGCAAGAGATTCTGAAAAATTAAGGGGGATCTTACTGGATATCGGATATGTGGAAGCGCCGGAAGACGAAGCAGATTTTGTAATCTTCAATACATGTACCGTGCGTGAGAATGCCAATACCCGTGTGTACGGAAGACTGGGACAGTTAAAGCCTCATAAGAAGAAAAATTCACATATGAAGATTGGACTCTGTGGCTGTATGATGCAGGAGCCGGAAGTTATTGAAAAATTAAAGAAGAGCTATTCATTTGTGGATCTCGTATTTGGAACGCATAATATTTATAAATTTGCAGAGCTTATATGCCAGCGCTATGAAAGCGGTAAGATGGTTGTCGATATTTGGAAAGATACCGATAAAATCGTAGAAGATCTTCCGAACAAGAGAAAATATTCATTCAAATCGGGAATCAATATTATGTTCGGTTGTAATAACTTCTGCAGCTACTGCATTGTACCATATGTAAGAGGCCGTGAGCGAAGCAGAAAGCCGGAAGATATTATCCGGGAGATTGAGCGCCTTGTTGCAGACGGTGTTACGGAAGTTATGCTTCTCGGACAGAATGTCAATTCCTATGGAAAGACACTGGATGAGCCGATAAGTTTTGCGCAGTTATTGCAGAAAATTGAAAAGATTGAAGGACTTAAACGAATCCGATTTATGACTTCCCATCCAAAGGATCTTTCTGATGAACTGATCGATGTAATGGCAACTTCCAAGAAAATCTGTAAGCATTTGCACCTTCCGGTACAGTCAGGAAGTACAGAAATCTTAAAGAAAATGAACCGTCATTATACGAAAGAATCTTATCTGGAACTGGTAGAAAAGCTGCGTGCGAAAGTGCCGGATATTTCTCTTACCACAGATATTATCGTCGGATTCCCGGGGGAGACAGAAGAAGATTTTGAAGAGACGCTGGACGTTGTAAGAAAAGTTCGCTATGACAGCGCATTTACGTTTATTTATTCCAAACGTACCGGAACACCTGCCGCAAAAATGGAAAACCAGGTACCAGCAGATGTTGTGAAAAAGAGATTTGACCGCCTTCTTCATGAAGTTCAATCCATCGCAGCTGAAGTATGTGCGGTTCATGAAGGAACAACACAGGAAGTATTGATTGAGTCTGTCAGCGATCATGATTCGACTATGGTGACCGGACGTATGAGTAATAACCTGCTTGTACATTTAAAAGGAGAGGCCTCCATGATCGGAAGCTATGTCAATGCACACCTGACAGAATGTAAAGGATTCTATTATCTGGGAGAACTTGCAGAATAAAATCATTTGCAATATCTTCCACCTATAAAGAGATACAAAAACGCTCAAACTATCTGGTAAGAAGGATAGTGAGGGCGTTTTTATGGGTAGAACCGGAAAATATCTCTGCCTCATCGGAATCGGAGGCAGTCTGTATTATGTATTTGAACAATTGTTTCGCGGATTTTCGCACTGGAGCATGTTTCTGCTTGGTGGAATCTGTTTCCTGTTTATTTATCTGCAGGGCAGCAAGATTGGATGGGATGAACCACTGTGGAAACAGATCTTGAGATGCGATATTTTTGTAGTTTCCATGGAATTTATGACAGGAATCGTTGTAAACTGTATGTGGCATATGAAGGTATGGGATTATACAGATATGCCATTTCAGATCTTAGGGCAGATCTGTCTGCCTTTTGCAATCATTTTTGCAGGACTCTGTGCGGTTGGAATTTTTCTTTCCAGCTACCTTGCCTGTTACCTGTTCGGCGAAGAAAAACCTGTTTTTCATGTTCTGAGATGAGAAATTCTATCTTTTCCCACCGGAAAAATAATGTTATAATAAAATGTAAACTTAAAATCGATACAAAGGAGAATAGATGTGGCTGAATTAACACCAATGATGCAGCAATACATGAAAACAAAAGAAGAATACAAAGACTGTATCTTGTTTTATAGACTGGGAGATTTTTATGAAATGTTCTTTGACGATGCAATCACAGCATCAAAAGAACTGGAGATCACCCTGACAGGGAAGAACTGCGGGCTAGAGGAACGGGCACCAATGTGTGGAGTACCTTATCACGCTGTGGACAGTTACCTGAACCGGCTTGTGTCCAAAGGATATAAAGTTGCAATCTGTGAACAGATGGAAGATCCTGCGACAGCGAAAGGAATTGTAAAGAGAGAAGTTGTCAGGATCGCAACACCTGGTACGAATCTGGATACCCAGGCATTGGATGAGACGAAGAACAATTATCTTATGTGTGTCGCATACATTGCAGACCGGTATGGTGTATCGGTTGCGGATGTGACAACCGGAGATTATTTTGTGACCGAGATAGAAGACAGTGAAAAGTTATTTGATGAAATTTACAAATTTATGCCCTCAGAGCTTATTTGCAATGAGGCTTTTTATATGAGTGGCATGGATTTTGACGATTTAAGAGAACGTCTTGGTATCACCGTTTACTCGCTGGATGCATGGTATTTTGATGATGAAATCTGCACGAAGACGCTGGAAGAGCATTTCCACTGTGCAACACTGGAAGGGCTTGGACTTGCGGATTATGACTGCGGTGTTGTAGCGGCAGGTGCACTGTTCCAGTATCTGAAGGAGACGCAGAAGAATGCACTGACACATATGTCCAGACTGATACCGTATACGAATGGCAAATATATGCTTCTCGACAGTTCTACAAGACGGAATCTGGAACTTTGTGAAACAATGCGTGAGAAGCAGAAAAGAGGTTCCCTGCTCTGGGTTCTCGATAAGACGAAAACTGCGATGGGAGCGCGGACACTGCGCAAGTATATTGAACAGCCATTGTTACATAAAAAAGAAATTGATGAGAGACTGGATGCGGTAGAGGAATTTAAAAACAATGCGATCGCAAGAGAAGAGATCCGAGAATACCTGACACCGGTCTATGACCTGGAACGTCTCGTCAGCAAGATTACATACCAGTCTGCCAATCCAAGAGATCTGACCGCTTTTGAGAGTTCCCTCTCCATGTTGCCACATGTAAAGACGATCTTAAGTGATATGCAAAGTACCCTGAACCGGGAACTGTACGATGCGTTAGATCCACTGGAAGATCTGT
Source organism: Dorea sp. OM07-5 (assembly GCF_003481355.1). Classification (NCBI taxonomy): domain Bacteria; kingdom Bacillati; phylum Bacillota; class Clostridia; order Lachnospirales; family Lachnospiraceae; genus Dorea; species Dorea sp. OM07-5. The sequence continues at coordinate 99,737 of NZ_QUKZ01000002.1, forward strand.
GTACACTGGTGAAAAAGGCAATTAAGGATGAGCCACCGCTTGCCATGAAAGAGGGTGGCATCATCCGGGATGGTTACAATGCAGAAGTAGACAAGTTAAGACATGCCAAGTCTGACGGAAAAGAATGGCTTGCCAAGTTGGAAGAAGACGAGCGGGAAAAGACCGGAATCAAGAATCTCAAAATCAAATATAATAAAGTATTCGGCTATTATCTGGAAGTAACTAATTCTTTCAAGAATCTGGTGCCGGAGTACTATACAAGGAAACAGACACTTGCCAATGCGGAACGCTACATTATTCCAGAATTAAAAGAACTGGAGGACACGATCCTCGGTGCAGAAGATAAGCTGTATGCGCTGGAATATCAGCTCTACTGTGAGGTGCGTGACACGATTGCAAAAGAAGTTGTGCGTATCCAGACAACAGCGAAAGCGGTTGCGAAGATTGATACTCTGGCTTCTCTGGCACTGGTCGCTGAACGTAATAATTATGTGCGTCCGAAGATCAATGAGAAAGGTGTCATTGATATCAAAGACGGCAGACATCCGGTCGTAGAGAAGATGATTCCGAATGATATGTTCATTACAAATGATACTTATCTGAATGATAAGAAGAAAAGAATTTCTATCATCACCGGACCGAACATGGCTGGAAAGTCAACTTATATGCGCCAGACAGCCTTGATCGTACTGATGGCACAGATTGGATCCTACGTTCCGGCATCTTCGGCAAATATCGGACTTGTTGACCGTATTTTCACCCGAGTGGGAGCATCGGATGATCTGGCTTCCGGACAGAGTACCTTTATGGTAGAGATGACAGAAGTCGCGAATATTTTACGAAATGCGACAAGCAAGAGTCTCCTGATCCTTGATGAGATTGGGCGTGGAACAAGTACCTTTGACGGACTGAGTATTGCGTGGGCAGTGATTGAGCATATCAGCAACAGTAAACTGCTGGGAGCAAAGACATTATTTGCAACGCATTATCATGAGCTGACGGAACTGGAAGGAAAGATTGATAACGTGAATAATTACTGCATTGCCGTGAAAGAAAAAGGCGATGACATTATCTTCCTTCGTAAAATCGTAAGCGGTGGTGCGGACAAAAGTTATGGTATTCAGGTGGCGCGTCTTGCCGGTGTCCCAGCTTCTGTTACAGACCGTGCAAAAGAAATTGTAGAAGAACTGGTGCAGGCAGACATCACGTCACGGATCAAAGATATTGCAGTGGCAGGAAGTGAGTCGAAACACAAAGCGAAGAAATATGATGATGTGGATCTGGCACAGATGTCATTGTTTGATACCGTCAAAGATGATGATGTACTTCAGGAACTCAAAAACCTGGATGTAACGAATCTGACGCCGATTGACGCACTGAATACACTGTATCAGTTGCAGAACAAGTTAAAAAACAGGTGGTAGTTTATGTCAAACATACATGTATTAGATCAGATAACAATTGATAAGATCGCAGCCGGAGAAGTGATTGAACGTCCGGCTTCTGTTGTAAAAGAGCTGGTAGAAAATGCCATTGATGCCGGTTCCGGTTCTGTGACTGTAGAGATCAAAGAAGGCGGCATTTCTTATATGCGCATTGCTGACAACGGCTGCGGAATTGCACGAGACGATGTTCAGAATGCATTTCTCAGACATTCTACGAGCAAGATCCGCGCTGCCGAAGATCTGGAACATATTGCATCTTTAGGCTTTCGTGGTGAAGCGTTGTCCAGTATTGCGGCTGTCTCACAGGTCGAGATGATTACAAAAACAAAGGAACAGCTTCTTGGAACGCGTTACCAGATCGCCGGTGGAAAAGAAGAAGAACTGGAAGATACCGGAGCTTCGGATGGAACAACATTTCTGATCCGTCAGCTTTTTTATAATGTGCCGGCAAGACGGAAATTTTTGAAGACACCGATCACCGAAGCAAGCCATGTCGGCGATCTGATGACGAGACTTGCACTGTCGCACCCGGAGATTTCTTTCCAGTTCATCAATAACGGGCAGTCCAGACTGCATACATCCGGAAATGGAAATTTAAAAGATGTCATTTATCACGTATATGGAAGAGAGATTACTGCTAATCTCATTCCTCTGGAATATAAGAATAACGGGCTTTCCTTAAGCGGCTACATTGGAGCGCCGCTCATTTCCAGAGGAAACCGTAATTTTGAAAATTATTTTATTAATGGCCGCTACGTGAAAAGTAATATTATTTACCGTGCCATTGAAGATGCATATAAAGATTTTTCCATGCAGCATAAGTTCCCATTTACCGTCTTTCACATTACGATTGATGGAGAACATGTAGATGTGAATGTCCATCCAACAAAGATGGAGCTTCGGTTTAACAATCAGCAGGAAGTGTATAATACACTCTATGAAGCAATCGACTCGGCACTTCACGGAAGAGAACTGATTCCGAAGGTGACACTAGATGAGCCGAAAGTGCCGAGGGCAGAGGCTGTGCCGGTAACGAAGGAAAAGCAAAATTTCCGTACAACCGGATCTTCGGTCAGCTTTGCATCAACTGCCGGGAATATGACAAAACAGGCAGCGCAATCAGAAATGTGGGCTGGGGTGCAGACACCGGTGAAACAAAAAACGAAAATACCGCCGAAAGAAGAGCGGAATCTGGATTATTTCATGGAACAGATGAAAAAGCGTGTAACATCTTATCACCAGCAGAATTCATCTGCGGAAGTAAAGAGCCGGTCAGATATTTTTAAGCCTGAACGGCAGGCAGACCGGATAAGAGAAGCGGTGTCGCAGTACAAAGCGGCTGCAAAGGATGCGAAGAAACAAGAGTTTCCTAAAAAGACAGATGTAACACCAGAAATACCGGGAACTGCTAAAACAACGGCTGAAAAGGCAACAGCAAATGGACAAGGTATTGACATCAAAGCAAATGAAAAACCGGAACAGATGGATCTCTTTGAAGATCGTTTTCTTGACAAAGAACGGAAAGCAGATTATACGTTGATTGGGCAGATTTTCGATACCTACTGGCTTGTCCAGTTCGAAAATAGTCTGTATATTATCGACCAGCATGCAGCACATGAAAGAGTTCTGTATGAACGGACATTGCGGGAAATGAAAAACCGGGAATTCACATCCCAGATGATCAGCCCGCCGATCATTCTGAACCTGACGATGCAAGAGGCGGAGCTGCTCAGACAGTACATGGATCGCTTTACAAGAATTGGATTTGAGTTTGAAGAATTCGGGCAGGATTCTTTTGCGGTAAGAAGTGTTCCGGATAATCTGTTCAGCATTGCCAAAAAAGATCTGCTTCTGGAAATGATTGACCATTTATCGGATGAGCTTAACAGAAACCAGCCGTCCGACCTGATTGATGAGAAGATTGCGTCTATGTCTTGCAAAGCGGCAGTAAAAGGCAATATGAGTCTTTCTGCTGCAGAAGTCGACACCTTGATCGGCGAACTGCTTCTTCTGGATAATCCGTATCATTGTCCACACGGAAGACCGACGATTATTTCCATGACTAAACGGGAGTTAGAAAAGAAATTTAAGAGGATTGTATAATGAAGAAAAAACCATTGATCATTCTTACCGGTCCGACGGCCGTTGGCAAAACAAAGGCCTCCATCGGACTTGCAAAAGCAGTTGACGGCGAGATTATTTCCGCTGACTCGATGCAGGTTTACCGGCATATGGATATCGGCTCTGCGAAGATAAAACCAGAAGAGATGGAAGGCATACCGCATCACCTGATTGATGTACTGGAGCCGGATGATGAATTTCATGTTGTAAAATTTCAGCAGCTTGCCAAAAAAGCGATGCGGGAAATCTGGGAACGCGGGCATATTCCGATCGTTACCGGTGGAACCGGATTCTATATCCAGGCATTGCTTTATGATATTGATTTTGATGAAAATGAAAAAGAAGATGCATGCCGGAAAGAACTGGAAGCTTATGCCAGAGAACATGGAGCAGAAGCTTTGCATGAGAAGCTTGCTTTTGTTGATCCGTCATCTGCTGAAATGATTCATCCAAATAACATCAAGCGTGTGATACGTGCGCTGGAATTTTATGAGCAGACCGGAAAACGAATTTCCGAACACAACGAGACACAGCGTCAAAGGGAGTCCCCGTATGCATTTGCCTATTTTGTGCTGACAGATGACAGAGCACATCTGTACGAACGTATTAACCGGCGTGTCGATCAAATGATTGAGGAAGGTCTGGTAAATGAAGTACAGGCTTTAAAAGACAAGGGCTATACAAAGCAGCTTGTTTCCATGCAGGGACTTGGCTACAAAGAAATTCTGGATTATCTGGATGGCAATTGTACGCTGGAAGAAGCTATTTATACAATTAAGCGGGATACAAGGCATTTCGCCAAACGTCAGCTCACCTGGTTTAAGAGAGAGCGGGATGTAATCTGGATCAACAAACAGTCATTTGGTTATGATGCGGAGCAGATTTTAGACGAAATGCTTTCAAAACTCCCGTGGAAAGCAGAAAAAAAATGATATATATAATGAGAGGATAAGAACATGTCAGAGATTACAAATATGTATGAAAAAATGGGTATTCGCCCAGAAGTACTGAAATTTGGAAATACTATTGAAAAAGATTTAAAAGAACGTTTTGGCGAGATTGATCAGCGTGCCGAGTACAATCAGTTAAAAGTATTGCACGCTATGCAGAAAAATCACGTAAGTGCAGACTGCTTTAACTATGTCAGCGGATATGGATATGACGATCATGGAAGAGATACACTGGAGAAAATTTACGCAGATGTCTTCCATACAGAAAGTGCACTGGTTCGCCCACAGATTACCTGTGGAACACATGCGCTGGCACTTTCTCTTGCAGCGAATTTACGCCCGGGAGACGAGCTTTTGGCGGCTGGCGGCAAGCCTTACGACACACTGGAGGAAGTAATCGGTATCCGCCCTTCCAAAGGATCGCTTGCAGAATATGGGATTTCTTACAGACAGGTAGACCTTCTGGAAGATGGGACATTTGATTTTGATTCCATCCGTGAAGCAATCAATGAAAAAACAAAGATGGTTACGGTACAACGTTCCAAAGGTTACCAGACGCGTCCGAGCTTTTCTGTTGCACAGATCGGGGAAGTGATCCGTTTTGTCAAAGAGATCAAACCAGGAGTGATCTGCATGGTTGATAACTGCTACGGAGAATTTGTAGAAGAAATCGAGCCAAGTGATGTAGGTGCGGATATGGTTGTCGGTTCTCTGATCAAAAATCCGGGAGGCGGACTTGCGCCGATCGGCGGCTATATTGCCGGTAAAGAAGAACTGATTGAAAACTGTGCATATCGTCTGACTTCTCCAGGACTTGGAAAAGAAGTCGGCGCATCTCTCGGAATCATGCAGTCATTCTATCAGGGACTGTTCCTTGCCCCGACAGTTGTAGCAAGTGCATTAAAGGGTGCTATTCTTGCGGCAAAAATTTATGAAAAACTGGGGTACCCGGTTGTACCAAACGGAACGGAAAGCCGTCATGATATTATCCAGGCAGTAGAACTTGGCTCTGCCGAGGCAATGATTGCCTTTTGTCATGGTATCCAGGCGGCCGCACCGGTAGATTCCTATGTTGCTCCGGAACCGTGGGCAATGCCGGGATATGACAGTGATGTAATTATGGCGGCGGGTACATTTGTACAGGGCTCTTCGATTGAGCTGAGTGCAGACGGACCAATCAAACCGCCGTATGCGGTTTATTTCCAGGGCGGTTTAACATGGCCAAGCGCAAAACTTGGAATCCTGATGTCTCTGGAACATCTTGTAAGAGCCGGTATTGTAAAATTATAAGCAATAAATATAAGGAGTATTTATGGCAAAGATCGTAATCATCGGAGGCGGTGCGGCAGGCATGACGGCAGCGATCGCAGCAGCCTGGGCAGATCCGTCTCATGAGATTCTTATATTAGAACATAAAAATCAATTAGGAAAGAAATTATTATCTACCGGAAACGGTCGCTGTAATTTCACAAATGCTTATATGGAAAAAGAATGTTTTTACAGTGATTCGAAAGATGTGATACCATGTGTTCTTGATAAATTCGGAACAGATGAGACGCTGGATTTCTTTCGAAAATTAGGTGTATATCCGAAAGACCGGAACGGTTATTACTATCCGAGATCGGATCAGGCACAGACAATCCAGCGGCTGTTGATTCTTGAATTAAAAGCACTGGGCGTAACATATAAGACAGACATTCATGTAACCGAAGTGCAACGAAATAAAAAAGGATTCCGCATTTTTACAGATACACCGGGAATGAGTATTCATGCCGATCGGTTGATTCTCGCATGTGGTGGACGCGCAGCGGCTGTTCTCGGTTCAGACGGAAGCGGATATACACTTGCAAAGATGCTTGGACATTCGCTTGTTCCGGTTGTTCCGGCACTTGTGCAGTTAAAAGTAAAATCGCATCCACTGGCAAAGGCTTCCGGTGTGCGTACAGAAACAAAAGTTGAAATCTTTGATGGAAGCGATACGAACAATCACCCCGTAATTCTCGGAAGCGACACCGGAGAAGTTCAGATCACTGCTTATGGCATTTCCGGTATACCGGTATTTCAGATCAGCCGTCTGGCGGCAAAACTTTTGTATGAGAAAAAAACGCCGGTTGTACGGATAGATTTCTTTCCTGGAATGTCTGAAGAAGAGTTAAAATCCTATTTACAGAAACGTACGCAGAACCGTGAAACTTATATGGTTTCCGAATTTCTGCTCGGTCTTCTGAATCAGAAACTAATCACGGTGCTTTTAAAAACAGCCGGAATACCGGAAAAACTGTATGTGAAAAAGTTGAAAACACCGGATTGGGATAGACTTATTTCTACATTAAAGAGGTTGGAACTTGTCATTTCTGACACGAATGGGTTTGACAATGCACAGGTTTGCGCCGGAGGTGTAAATCTTACAGAGATTGCATCTGATACAATGGAGTCGCGTATCTGTAAGGACCTGTATCTTGCCGGAGAGCTGCTGGATGTTGACGGCATCTGCGGAGGCTACAATCTGCAATGGGCATGGGCAAGTGGGTATCTTGCCGGATGTGCTGCCGCAGGTAAGAAAAACACCGGAAAATAAAAGTAATAAAATAACAGGAGTTAAAACGGATGATCCAAATTTCAAATCTGAAACTACAGATTCCACATACAACAAAGCGTCTTAAGGAAAAAGCTTTGAAACAACTGCACATCCGCGAGCAGGACCTTATCGGATTCCGGATTGCAAAACGTTCTCTGGATGCACGGAAAAAGCCGGTGTTGTATTATGTCTATACACTGGAACTGTCAGTAAAAAACGAAGCAGGATTACAGAAGAAAAATCTGCCGAAAAATGTAAACGTCTGCAAAGCAAAGCCGATATATGCACCGGTTCCAACCGGCACAGAAACACTTGCACATGCGCCGATAATCGCCGGAAGCGGACCGGCAGGATTATTCTGTGCATATAGCCTGGCAAAAATGGGCTATGCACCGGTTCTTGTAGAGCGGGGAGAAGATGTGGATACACGAATGCAGGATGTAGAAGCGTTCTGGAACGGAGGCTCTTTAAAGCCCAATTCCAATGTCCAGTTCGGAGAAGGTGGAGCCGGAACGTTTTCAGACGGAAAACTGAATACGTTGGTTCACGATAAAGAGGGCAGAGGCAGAGCTGTTCTGGAAACATTTGTAAAATTCGGAGCGCCTAAAAAAATTCTTTATGATAATAAACCACATGTAGGGACAGATATTCTTGCTGTTGTTGTAAAACGTATGAGAGAAGAAATCTGCCGTCTGGGCGGACAAGTCCATTTTCATACACAGGTAACAGAACTTTTAACAGAAGAGGGAAAGCTTACCGGAATAAAACTTCAGGATACACATAGTGGCGAAGTGACAGACAAGCCAACGCAGGCACTTGTCCTTGCAATCGGACACAGTGCAAGAGATACATTTGAAATGCTGAAAAGAAAAGAAATTCCGATGACAACAAAGGCTTTTGCGGTTGGTGTCCGTGTGGAACATAAACAGTCCATGATCAATGAAAATCAGTATGGAAGCGCACAGCCGGATGGACTTCCGGCAGCTCCATATAAATTGACTGCCAATCTGGAAAATGGAAGAGGCGTCTATACTTTCTGTATGTGTCCGGGCGGATATGTCGTGAATGCATCTTCGGAAGCCGGAAGACTTGCCGTAAATGGAATGAGTTACAGTGGCAGAGATGGTCAAAATGCGAACAGTGCAGTTATTGTCACGGTAACACCGGAAGATTACGGCACGGATGATGTACTTGCAGGAATGGCATTTCAGCGGAAACTCGAGGAAGCCGCATACAGAGCAGGAGAAGGGAAAATCCCGGTGCAGTTATTCGGAGATTTCTGTGAAGACAAAGCTTCTGAAGCAGAAGGCAGAGTTACCCCACAGATGAAAGGTGCATATCACTGGACGAACCTGCGTCCGGTATTCCCGGAAGTGATCGCTGATTCACTGGAAGAGGGGATACGCTCGTTTGATCAGAAGATAAAGGGATATGCGGATGCGGATACGGTGCTTTCAGGAGTGGAGAGCAGGACATCCTCTCCGGTACGCATTCTGCGGGATGAGACACTGCAGAGCAGCGTGCGCGGACTTTACCCTTGCGGAGAGGGCGCAGGGTATGCCGGAGGAATTACTTCCGCTGCAATGGACGGGCTTAAGACAGCCGAAGCAATCAGCCGGGTTTACCGTCCTTTCGACATATCTGGTACATGTTAAGAAAAAATTAATGGGATAACTCTATACACTTTTTCGGAAATATGATAAAATGTATTGAGTTTTTCGAAGAGATAAACACGAGGAGGAGTACATATTATGAAGGGAAAAGGAGGCAAAAACGCCTGGGCTTTATTTCTGCTATTACTGGCAGGGATTGTTCTTGGTGGTTTTATCGGCATGCTGGCAGACGGTGTATCTTCACTGAACTGGCTCAGCTATGGACAGACGTTCGGACTGGATGATCCGGTGGTTCTGAATCTGGGACTGCTTGTTGTGACATTCGGACTTACAATTAAAATTACCATTGCAAGCATCATTGGCGTGATTGTAGCAATTTTCATTTATCGTTTCCTTTAATTTAAGATTTTAAAGGGATCGTCGTACGAATCTAAAGATGAGATGAATCAATCAAATACCATGAAAGAAATTCCAAGTGTGGAACGGCCTTATGAGAAATGTGTGGAGATGGGACCGGAGAGTTTGACAGATATCGAACTTCTGGCAGTGTTTCTCCGTACGGGGACCAAAGGTGAGAATGCTGTTGAACTGGCGAAAAGGATCTTATATGATTCCGGTCAGAACGGGATTCTGGGTATTCACCATTTTTCCTTACCCAGGCTTCTTAAGCTTAAGGGAATAGGGAAAGTGAAAGCCATACAGATTCTGTGTCTGTCAGAGCTGGCAAAACGATTGGCAAAAGCGTCTGCGAAAGAGCATCTCAGATTTTCATCCCCCACATCAATAGCTGATTATTATATGGAAGATTTACGGCATGAGAGTCAGGAAGTTATGAAACTTCTGATGCTGAATACAAAAGCGGAACTGATCTGTGAACGAAACATTTCAAAAGGAACAGTGAAAGCATCGATCATTACGCCGCGAGAGCTTTTTGTGGAAGCTTTGAAACAGGAAGCTGTATCCATTGTGCTGTTACATAATCATCCGAGCGGAGATCCGACTCCGAGCGCGGATGACCGACTGATCACAGGTCGTATCGCACAGGCAGGAGCGCTGGTTGGAATTGATTTGTTAGATCATATTATTATTGGCAATCATTGTTATATGAGCTTTCGCGAAGAAGGACTATTAGAAAATGCTTGAGAAAGGATAAATATCAGATGGCAAGAAATACTTACGGACTGGATCTTGGATCTTATGAGATCAAGGTATATGATAAGAAAAAAGATACGATCTGGAAAGAAAAAGATGTAATTGCGATCAAAGACGGTACGGAGATTTTCGCTGTCGGAGATGATGCATATGGCATGTATGAGAAAGCACCGGACAACATTAATGTTGTATTTCCAATGAAGGAGGGTGTAATTTCCCATTTTAATGATATGCAGTTTTTGCTCCAGAATCTGTTGAAGAAAGGAAGACAGTTCGCCAGAGGTTCGGAATATGTAATCGCAGTTCCGACGGATGTGACAGAAGTTGAGAAAAAGGCATTCTTTGACCTGGTGATCCATTCTACTGCAAAGGCAAAAGAAGTAAATATCGTGGAGCGTTCCATTGCAGATGCAGTCGGGCTCGGACTTGATGTCAAAGAGACAAAGGGTGTGCTTATCGTGAATTTTGGCGGTGAGACGACAGAACTATCGGTTCTTGCAGAAGGCGGTATGGTTTTGAACCGGCTGTTAAAGCTTGGCGGAACAGCCTATGACCAGGCAATCGTCAATCTGGTGCGGCACAGCCATGATTTCCTGATCGGTCATCATACAGCTGAGATCTTAAGAAAACGTTTCGGCGTTTTTACCGGCGAGAAAGATGCAGCACTGTCTGTTGCAGGACGTGATCTAATCACAGGACTTCCAATGCGTAAGACAATTTCTTATACATTGATCCGTGCAGCGCTTCGTGATCCTTTGCTGGACTGCGTACGCGCCATTCATTCCTTACTTGACAGGACACCACCGGAAGTACGCAAAGCGATTCATGAGAACGGGATCTACCTGACTGGTGGCATGGCATATATGCCGGGACTTGAGACCTATATCGAGAAGGCAACCGGTATCCATACATCGACGTCGTCGGAACCGGACATTTGTGTCGTAAACGGATTGGAGAAAATCATTAAATCAAAAGAATTAAGCAAACTTGCATACTCAATGTTAGATCAAAATTATAGGTGGATGAGATAATATGAAGATAAAGAATCAATCGTCACTTCCAAGCAAATACTGGCTTCTGATCATAGCGGTTGTCTGTATACTTCTGATGGGAATTGAACATTTTACCGGCCATGCCGGTCCGGTTACTTTTGTTGCCAACTATACGGTTATTCCAATGGAAAAAGGGATCAGCTATGCCGGTACATGGATGAGTGACGTATCCAAAAACTTTCAGACAATGAAAGATATGACGAAGGAAAATAAAAAATTACAGAAAAAAGTAGATGAGCTTACAACCGATAATACAAGGCTCCGTCAGGAACAGTATGAACTGGACAGGCTCAAGCAGTTATACAAACTGGATGAAAACTACTCTGATTATAAGAAGATCGGAGCGCATGTCATTGCCGATAATGGCACGAACTGGTTCAGTGATTTTATAATTGATAAGGGAAGCAAAGACGGTATCAAAAAGAACTGCAACGTTCTTGCCGGAAGCGGTCTGGTCGGTATTGTCACAGAAGTCGGACCACATTATGCAAGAGTTCGTGCATTGATTGATGATGCAAGCAATGTCAGTGCAATGATGCTTTCTACTTCAGATACCTGTATTGTCCGCGGAGATTTAAAACTTGCTTCTGACGGACGACTCCGTTTTGAAAAACTTGCCAATAACGACAATAAGATTGAAGTGGGAGAGCAGGTTGTCACATCCCACGTCAGTGACCGCTACTTACAGGGACTGTTTATCGGATATGTCAGTGAAGTGAAGGTGGATTCCAACAATCTGACGCGTTCTGGTTATATTACACCAGCTGTTGATTACAGCAAGATCCAGGAAGTGCTTGTCATTACAAAAACCAAGCAGGAGATGATCAGCAGCCGGTCAAAAAAGAAGTAAGAAGGAGTAAGGATTCATGAAAAGAAAAGTAATTACTTTTTTCATCATATTAATCAGTTTCCTTTTGCAAAGTACGCTATTTGTCAAACTGAAATTCGGTGCAGTAAGTCCGAATCTTATGCTCGTAGTAACGTCCTCCTTCGGATTTATGAGAGGACGCAAATCCGGAATAGCTGTCGGTGCCATATCCGGACTTTTAGTAGATATATTCTGGGGACAGCTCCTTGGATTTCATACACTGCTATATACCGTGATCGGATATCTGAACGGTTCGTTTGAGCGCCTTTTTTACGATGAAGATGTCAAACTTCCGATCGTACTGATCTCCGCAAGCGAATTCTTATATGGAATCTGTATCTATGTATTTGTATATATGCTGCAGGGAGACTTTGCATTTGGAACATACCTGTTCAGTATTATTATACCGGAACTTGTATACACCATACTGGTAACCCTGATCCTTTATCAGGTGATCCTTCATATTAACCGAAAACTTGAATCAGAAGAACAAAGGAGTGCTAGTAAATTTGTCTAATTTATTCGAACGATTGAGAGATCGTATTGCAGAAATATTTAAATCCAGAATATTTGTTGCCGTGGTTGTATTCTGTATTATGTCTGCGGTTTTGGTACAACGTGTCTTTTATTTGCAGATTGTAAAAGGACAGGAATATCTGGATAACTATAAACTGCAAATCCAGAAAACAAAAGATGTTGAAGGTACCCGCGGGAATATTTATGACCGTAACGGAAAGCTGCTTGCTTATAATGAACTGGCATATTCTGTTACGATTGAAGATAACGGAGAGTATGATACTTTAAAAGAAAAGAACAAAGCTCTGAACAAGATCATCACAACGGTAATCAAGATGGTTGAATCAAATGGTGATACGGTGATCAATAACTTTGGTATTATTCTTGACAAGGATAAAGAATATGTATTTGCCGCAGAATCAGATACACAGAGACTTCGTTTTGTTGCCGATGTTTACGGCAAGAAGACGATCGATGAACTCAGCAAAGAGCAGAAAAATGAATCTGCTGCAGATATTATCCATTATCTCTGCACAGACAAGCGGAGTGGTTACGGAATCAATGAGAAGAAGCTGGATAAGCAGAGTGTTCTTAAGCTGATCAATATTCGCTATGCGATCGCTTTGAACAGTTATCAGAAATACATTGCAACAACGATTGCAGAAGATGTCAGCGATGATACCGTTGCAGATGTAATGGAAAATATGGATCATTTACAGGGAGTCAATATCGATGAGAAATCACTCCGTAAATATACGAACAACAAATGTTTCGCCAATCTGATCGGTTATACCGGACAGATTTCTACAGAAGAATATGATGCGTTGAGCCAAAAAGAACAGAAAGAATATGATAGGACCGATACCGTTGGTAAAGCCGGTATTGAAAAAACAATGGATACAACCTTAAAAGGTAAAAAAGGAACAGTCAAGCTGTATGTTAATAACGTAGGTAAAGTTCTGGATACTGTTCAGGGCAAGAAGGCAAAAGCAGGAAACGACCTTTATCTTACAATTGATGCGGATTTGCAGGTTGCAGCTTATAATATTCTGGAACAGGAACTTGCCGGAATTATATTAAGTAAATTGCAGAATACTTTGAATTATGACCGTACGAAGGTATCCGACGGAAGTGATGTGATCATTCCGGTTGGTGATGTATATAATTCCTTCATTTCCAATGATATTCTGGATATGACACATTTTTCGGATGATGATGCCAAGTCTACAGAAAAGGCAGTTCACAAAACATTTTCATCCAATAAAAAAGCAGTGCTTAAAAAGCTCAAAAAAATGTTAAACAGTTCAGGTGCTGCCGCATATAAAGATCAGTCAAAGGAATATCAGGCATACTTGAGTTACCTTGTTAATGATATGCTGACAAGCAATAATAAAGTACTGCTTTCAGGAAAAATCGATTCCAGTGACAAAACTTACAAAGCATGGCATGATTCTGAGACAATCAACATTAAAAAGTATCTGAACTATGCGATTTCCAAGAACTGGATTGATACTTCAAAATTAACAAATTATATGCCGAAGAGCGGAAAATATTCGGATTCTACAGAGCTATACAAAGCACTTGTTTCGTATATCATGGACGGACTGAAATCAAACAGCAGTTTTGATAAGATGATATACAAGTACATGATCAAAGCCGGTACAATCACCGGACGCCAGATTTGTCTGATGTTATATGAGCAGAATGTGCTGAAGAAGAGTGATGCACAGTATGCACAGTTAAAAGCCGGTAGTCTTGGCTCTTATGATTTTATCCGTGCAAAGATCAAGAAACTGGAAATCACGCCGGGCGAGCTGGGACTGGAACCATCTACAGGCTCACTTGTCATGACGGATCCAAATAATGGAGATGTGCTGGCATGTGTATCTTATCCGGGATATGACAATAACAAGCTGGCAAATACAATGGATTCCAATTATTACAGCAAGCTGTTAAATGACAGTTCCAGACCGTTATATAACAGTGCAACGCAGGAAAAGACAGCGCCCGGTTCCACATACAAGCCACTGTCTGCAATTGCCGGATTATCGGAAGGTGTTATTACAACATCATCTATTATTAATTGTTCCGGTATTTATAAGAAAGTAACACCGAATCCAAAATGCTGGGCTTATCCGAGTGCGCATGGAAGTCTGAACGTCTCACAGGCAATCCAGCATTCCTGCAACAGCTTCTTCTATGAAGTCGGATACCGTCTGAGTCTGAAACAGAATGGACTGAATCAGATACAGTCAGACAATGCAGAAGGAAAAGCAACTTCTTCTTATTATTCCAGCGACCGTGGACTTAATGTACTGAAGAAATATGCGAAAAAATTCGGACTTGGAAGTACTTCCGGTATTGAGATTCCGGAGGCGCAGCCACAGATTTCTGATGATTCTTCTGTTCCGTCAGCAATTGGACAGGGTACAAATAACTACACGACCAGCCAGCTTGCAAGATATATTACAACTGTTGCAAATAAAGGAACTGTATACAATTTGACAGTTCTTGATAAAGTAACCAATGTTAAAGGAAAGAGGATCAAATCTTACAAAGCCAAAGTAAAGAATAAGATCACAGATGTTCCGGATTCCACCTGGAGTGCAGTACACACAGGTATGCGTAATGTGGTACTTCTGGAACATAATGATATTTTCTCGAGCCTGAATCATACAAATCTCGCAATTTCCGGTAAAACCGGTACTGCACAGCAGGGAAAGACACATCCGGATCACGGATTGTTTGTCGGATTTGCGCCAAGCAATTCTCCGGAAGTCGCATGGGCAATCCGTATTGCAAACGGATACAGCTCTTCCCGTGCGGCCGAAGTCGGAAGAGATGTTATGAAATACTATTACAACAAAGGCGACAAGAAGAAGATCATCACCGGAGAAGCTGCAACGATTGGAAGCGGTTCCGGAGGCGACTAAAAGAAAGAGGTGGTTCTATGTGAAAGATCCTGTTCTGATCAAAAGTAACAGATATGGTATGACTCTTCGTTTTGATCCGGAACTTCCGTTTGATCTGTTAAGAGAACGGGTTCACGAAAAACTGCATGCATTTACTCATTTTTTTAATCATGCATGTATGGTAGTAACTTTTGAAGGGCGTACGTTTACGAAAGAGGAAGAACAGGCAATGGTAGAGACAATTGAAGAATCTGCCGGGATTCAGATTCTGTGCCTGACAGACACGGAAGATAATACACAGGAAACACATACTATAGCAGATACTCCGGTGTCTGGCAGACATCTGTGCCGTAAGACAAGAGACAATACTTCTAATGATACAGCAGGTGAAGCTTATGACTCCGCAGAGACAATACACACAGAGTATGGACTGTTCTACAGAGGCAATCTGAGAGGACGTGCCATCCTTGAAGCGGATAAAAGCATTGTAATTGTTGGAGATATTGAGACAGGCGCAACTGTCATATGTAAGGGCAGCGTTACAGTGACCGGGACGATATACGGAACAGTCATTGCAGGCGCAACTGGAGATTATAATGCGATGATCGCAGCAGTTGATATGAAGCCAGAATTGCTTCGAATCGGTGAGATCGAAGTAAAACCAGTAATAGGAGGAAGTTATTCATGGGCGAGGTTATTGTAATTACTTCAGGAAAAGGCGGTGTAGGTAAAACAACTACAACAGCAAATATCGGTGCCGGCTTATCAGAAGCCGGAAAGAAGGTTGTCGTGATCGATACCGATCTTGGCCTTCGGAACCTGGATGTAGTCATGGGACTGGAAAATCTCATCGTATACAACCTGGTAGATGTGATCGAAGGCTCCTGCCGCTTAAAACAGGCGCTTATAAGAGATAAACGATATGAGAATCTATATCTTCTGCCTTCTGCACAGACGAAGGACAAGTCGGCAATATCACCGGGACAAATGAAAAAGCTGACTTCTGAATTAAAAGAAGATTTTGATTATATCCTGCTGGATTGCCCGGCGGGAATTGAGCAGGGCTTCCATAATGCGATCGCAGGTGCTGACCGCGCACTTGTAGTCACAACTCCGGAAGTGTCTGCGATCCGTGACGCAGACCGTATCATCGGACTGCTGGAAAAAAGCGGTCTCAGGGATAACGCATTGATCATTAACCGGATCCGCATGGATATGGTCAGACGCGGCGATATGATGTCCGTGGATGATGTGACAGAGATTCTGTCGATTCCTCTGATCGGTGCATTGCCGGATGATGAACACGTCGTCATTGGCACAAACCAGGGAGAACCCGTCATCGGAATTGACTCTCTGGCTGGAAAAGCGTATCGTAATATCAGCAGAA
Organism: Dorea sp. OM07-5; assembly: GCF_003481355.1. Lineage (NCBI taxonomy): Bacteria > Bacillati > Bacillota > Clostridia > Lachnospirales > Lachnospiraceae > Dorea > Dorea sp. OM07-5. The sequence goes on from NZ_QUKZ01000002.1 coordinate 116,331, forward strand.
GAATTATGGGTGAAGATGTTCCATTTATGGATCTTAACAGCAGCCACAAATTCTTTTCAAAGCTTTCTGGAATTTTCCGGAAAGGGTAGGAGGCAGAGCCTATGTTAAAAAAATCTTCTGTTTTTGTTGCAAAAAACCGTTTAAAAGCACTGGTTACCAGCGACAGGGTGAAATGCACACCAGATTCTTATGATAAAATATGTCGGGAATTGTATGAGACGCTTTCCAAGTATATGGAATTTACAGAAGAGGATTTTAAAGTAGAAATATTCAGAACACAAATTTTAATTAGTTTTTCAGGAGAAGAAGAGTGAAATTACCAAAATTTACGAAACCGTATCGGTTAAGAGATTACAATTTTACATTAGTTACACTTGTTTTTATCTTATCTGTAATTGGAATACTTGTTGTAGGAAGTGCCAAGCAGGTATATCAGAGCCGTCAGGTACTGGGGGTCATGATCGGAATCGTCTTTATGATGATCGTCACATTCATTGATTATGTCTGGCTGCTTGATTTTTACTGGTTTTTCTATGGCTTTTCTATTTTTATACTGGGGCTGGTACTTGTTGCAGGTAAAAAGGTCGGCGGAGCGACTAGATGGATCGATCTGGGATTTACTACCTTCCAGCCATCTGAGATGGCAAAGATCCTGCTGATACTTTTTTTCGCAAAGTTCCTGATGGAACATGAACGGGATGTAAACGACCGTAGCACACTTTGCAAATATGCGATTCTTGCGGGATTACCGTTGGCGCTTATCATTATGGAGCCAAACCTTTCCACAACGATCTGTACTGCTGTGGTAATCTGTTTTCTGATTTATATTGCAGGACTCAGTTACCGCTTTATCGGAACTGTTTTGATAATTCTGATTCCGACAGCAATTATCTTTTTGAGCATTGTTGTGCAGCCGAACCAGCCATTCCTGAAAGATTACCAGCAGGAACGTATTCTTTCCTTCCTTGAACCGGATAAATATGCAGATGATGGAGCCTATCAGCAGAACAACTCTGTTATGGCAATTGGTTCCGGACAGCTTTCCGGAAAAGGACTGAATAATAATACAACAACCTCTGTAAAAAATGGTAACTTTATTCTGGAGCCACAGACTGATTTTATTTTTGCGATCATTGGTGAAGAATTAGGTTTCATTGGAAGTTGCGTTGTTATTGCTTTATTATTATTAATTGTGCTACAATGTATTCTGATAGGAATTCGAGCGAAGGACCTCGCAGGGAGGATCATCTGCTGCGGGGTAGGCGGACTCATAGGAGTCCAGAGCTTTATCAATATCGGTGTTGCAACAGGATTGATTCCGAACACAGGAGTTCCACTTCCGTTTGTCAGTTACGGAATGACTTCTCTTGTCAGTCTGTACATTGGTATCGGAATTGTATTGAATGTTGGTTTACAGCCGAAAAAATACAAATAAGGAGAGAATACAATGAACATAGGTCTAATTGCACACGATTCAAAGAAAACATTAATGCAGAATTTTTGTATCGCATACAGAGGTATTTTAAGCAGACATCATTTATATGCAACCGGGACGACCGGACGTTTGATCGAGGAAGTGACGAATCTTAATATTCACAAATATCTTGCAGGTTCCCTGGGGGGACAGCAGCAGTTAGGAGCACAGATCGCACAGAATGATATCGATGCACTGATTTTCTTAAGAGAACCATATGCACCGAAGCCAAACGATCCGGATCTTAATGATGTGATTCGGATGTGCGATACTTATAATATTCCGTTAGCAACGAATCTTGCTACGGCTGAACTTATTATTTTATCAATTGACAGAGGAGATCTTGACTGGCGTGAAATGTACCGATAATAACAGAAAAAAGAAATCATATTCCAGAAGGAGAAGACAACGTCAGCGGACTCTGCGTCTGATGACAGGAATCTTTCTTGTGTTATGTGTTGTTGCCGGCTATCTTATCATTTCCGGCGGAATGGGAACGAAACAGCTTGTCTATGCCTATGAAAAGAAGCAGTATAATAAAGCAATATATACCGGTGAATTATTTGCAAAGGATCTGTGTCTTGTGAATGGCGATACAGAGATGTCCGGTGCTCCGGACACTTCCACGTATAAAGCTGCGGCGCTGTTTGATGTGAACAATTCTAAGACCACGTATGCATATAATGCAACTGCAAAGATGTATCCTGCAAGTATTACGAAGATTATGACGGCTCTTGTTGCAATAGAGAGTGCAGATCTATCCGAAGAGGTCACCGTAGAAGTAGATTCCTCAGATTTTGCAGCCGATGAACAGACCTGCGGAATCCACAAAGGAGACAAACTGACACTGGAAGCGTTGTTAAACGGATTACTTCTGTATTCCGGCAATGACAATGCAGAGGCAATCGCTTATTACATTGGCGGAAGTATCGAAGGCTTCGCAGATATGATGAATAAGAAAGCACAGGATTTAATGGCTACTAACACTCATTTTGCAAATCCAAGCGGATTACATGATGAGAACCATTATACGACTGCCTATGATATTTATCTGATCTTCAATGAGTGTGTCAAACACAAAGAGTTTACAGATATCATCGGAAGATCATCTTATACTGCGGACATTCAGAGTGCCAATGGAACAACACGAAAAGTAACCTGGAAACCGACGAACTACTATGCAACCGGAGAAGCTAAACGCCCATCAGGAGCGACTGTAGTAGGCGGTAAGACCGGAACTACCGCAAAAGCTGGAAACTGCCTTGTTCTTCTTGACCAGACAGATGAGAAGGCACCATATATATCGATTGTAATGGGGGCTACATCAAAAGAATTGTTATATAAAGATATGTCAGCCATTATTGATCAGATACCAAATACGAATTAGAATTTATATGTAAGGGGCAGCCAGAAATGATTGCCCCTTTTGTGTGTATGATTAATCGGACATGGAACCGATTCTTCCATACAGACTGATCAGATACAGCCCGCAGAGACCTACCAGTGTATAGATAATTCTGGAAAGCCATGTCAGATTTCCAAAAAGAAATGCCACAAAGTCAAAGCGAAAAATACCGATCAGAAGCCAATTGACGGCGCCAATAATGACAAGTGTTAATGATGTATTGTCAAACCATTTCATATTAGAAATACCTCCTTTTTGCTAGTATTACTAATATAACGAAAAATATACAGGATCTGTCATTTTATTCTATTTTAGAGGGACGAAATTCAAAATGGTAAAAGAATCACCGTTATACTATCCTTATTCGGATTATTTAAAAAATAAATATGGAGAGAAAGTATACAAGCTTCCGATTAATCTGCCAATCACCTGTCCAAACCGTTTAAACGGCAAACGTGGCTGCAGCTTCTGTGCAGAATGTGGAACCGGATTTGAATCTTTAGATGCAGTTTATACTGTTACCGAACAGCTTGCAAAAAATCAGGAACATATTGCAAAGAAATACAAAGCGAAGAAGTATATCGCTTATTTCCAAAATTATACAAATACATTTCTTCCACTTAATGATTTCCGGAAATATATGGAAGAAGCAGCACAGTTTCCAGATATTACAGAGCTTGCTGTCTCTACAAGACCGGATTGTATCAAAGAGGAATATCTTGATGCTTTACGTAGTGTTTCTGAACAATACCACTGTAATATCACGATTGAACTAGGACTGCAGACCGCAAATTATCATACACTTTTGAAGATTGACCGTGGACATACACTTGCAGAATATATCGATGCCGCAATACAGATAAAACGATACGGTTTTGATCTTTGCACACATGTAATACTAAATCTGCCGGGAGATACAATCACAGACAGCATCGAAACCGCAAAAATCTTAAGTGCTCTTTCTAATGATTGCGTGAAGGTACATTCCCTTTACATTGCAAAAAACACGCGGTTGTGTGAAGAATACGAAAATGGTACAATAACTTTGTGTTCCAAAGAAGAATATTTCCGGCGTGTAACGGTATTTCTTGAGTATCTGAAACCACGCATTGCAGTAGAGCGGCTTTTCAGCCGTATTCCGGAAAAAGATGCTGTATTCTGCAACTGGCAGACAAGCTGGTGGAAATTAAAAGACGAACTTGAAGCACATATGATAGCCGGAGAGCATTATCAGGGAAGATTATCCGGATATCTTGACGGTGCTGCACTAAATGAAAAATAGGGGGCTGTATTTTGGCAGATAACAAAATGACAAATATTGCGGTTTACCGCAAAAAAACACATATAAATGTCGGGATTATTATATTTGGTGCTGTTTTCATTTACCTGTTTGCAACAGTACTGATGTATCTGACCAATAAGCATGTTTCTGCTTATGAAGTAAGAGAGGGATCCATTGTAAAAGATAATACTTATACCGGATTTGTAATTCGTGAGGAGAGTACCATCACCGCAGACCGGGATGGCTACGTGAATTATTTTGCTCCGGAGGAGAGCAAAGTCGGTGCAAGAACCAGTGTTTATACATCATCTGCGAAGAAATTAAATCTAAATAACAGTACTTCCACTGAAACAAATGAACTGAGCAGTGAAGAAGAAGAGGCGATGCTTGTAAAGATTCAGAATTTCAGCGAGAATTTCAAAGAAGATTCTTTTCGGGATGTATATTCCGTAAAGGATTCTGTAAAATCCGTACTGGACAACAAATCCAGTCAGAATCGTCAGGCACAGTTGTCGGATATTCTGACTTCCAATACCGGAACCGTGAGTGTATATAAAGGAACGAAGGATGGCGTTGTTTTTTATTCTTATGACGGATATGAAAGCATGACGGCGAACCAGGTCACGGAGCAGATGATTTCCGGTAAATCTTATGAAAAAAAGATTTTATCCAATAACCAGTATGTAAAAGCGCAGAACCCGGTATACCGTCTTGTTACAGGAGATTCCTGGACAGTGATTATTCCGCTGGATTCCACAACTGCAGATTCTCTGAAAAAGCAGTCCATGGTCAAAGTGCGGTTTCTGAAAGATAATGAAACAGCTTCCGCAGGTCTCACGATCAAAGAGAAGGATGGAGGCTATCTTGCATATTTAAGTTTCCGGAATGGGATGATCCGTTATGCAGATGAACGATTCCTTGACCTGGAACTTATACTGGAAGACGAATCAGGACTTAAGATTCCAAAATCCTCTGTTGTTTCCAAAGATTTTTATGCAGTTCCGGAAGATTACCTGACACAGGGCGGCAACAGCAAGAGTACGGGCGTCCTGCTGGATAATGGATCGGAGAATGCGGAATTTCAGGTCGAAACGATTTATTACCGCGATTCGAAAAAGGGACTTGTTTATCTGAATCCAGCTGATTTTAAAGAAGGGGCTGTACTGATCAAGCCGGATTCTACACAGAAATATACATTAAGTGAGACAAAATCGCTGAAAGGCGTTTATAATATTAACAAAGGTTATGCTGTATTCAAACAGATCAATATTTTATGTAAGAGCGATGAATATTACATTGTGGAAGAGGGAAACGATTATGGTCTGTCTAATTATGACCATATTGCATTAGACGGTAAATCTGTTCAGGATAATGATATCGTCTTTGAATAAAGGAGGTACAACATGTTAAAAGAAAATCTGGAAAGCGTAGAAGAAAAAATTCAGGAAGCATGTAAAAAAAGTGGTCGTAACAGAGAGGATGTAACACTGATCGCGGTCAGTAAAACAAAACCTGTAGAGACACTTCAGGAAGCTTATGATCTTGGTGTCCGTGTCTTCGGAGAGAACAAAGTACAGGAACTGACAGAAAAATACGACTCACTTCCAAAAGATATACACTGGCATATGATCGGTCATCTGCAGCGCAATAAAGTCAAATATATTATTGATAAAGTAGATCTGATCCACTCTGTAGATTCCATCCGTCTTGCTGAGACAATTGACAAAGAAGCGCAGAAACATGATCTGATCGCAAACATTCTTGTAGAAGTCAATGTTGCAAAAGAAGAAAGCAAATTCGGACTTATGCCGGAAGAAGTAGACGGCTTCATTGATGAAATTGCAAACTTAAAACATATTCAGGTAAAAGGACTTATGACAATTGCTCCATTTGTAGAAAATCCAGAAAAAAATCGTACAGTTTTCGCTGATTTACGTAAATTATCTGTTGACATTGCAAAGAAAAACGTTGATAATGTTAATGTGAGTATACTTTCTATGGGTATGACGAATGATTATCAAGTAGCCGTAGAAGAGGGGGCAACAATGGTTCGTGTCGGAACAGGTATTTTCGGTGCGCGCAATTATGCTCAAGTATAAACGGAAGATAGGAGATTATTGAAAATGGGAGTATTAGATAAGTTTTTAGACATCATGAAGTTAAGCGATGACGAAGATTACGATGATGACTTTTATGATGATGAGTATGATGACGATTTTGAAGAAAAACCGAAAAAGAGCTTTTTCAAAAAAAATAATAAGGGAAAAGATTTTGATGATGAAGAAGCAGAAGAGGACTTTGATCTTCCGGAAAAATCTACAAAACCGGTTCATTCAAGCAATAAAGTTACTCCGATGCGTCAGCCTGCAAGAAGAAGCAATGTTAATATGGAAGTTTGTGTTATCAAACCAAATTCCGTAGAAGATGCACGCGAGATTACAGAGACACTTCTGAGTGGAAGAACTGTAATTCTGAATCTGGAAGGATTGGATCTGGAAGTGGCTCAGCGTATTATCGACTTTACTTCCGGAGCTGCGTTTGCAATCAGCGGTAATCTTCAGAAGATTTCAAATTACATATTCCTGGTAACACCGACAGATGTAGATATTTCCGGTGATCTTCAGGATCTTTTAAATACTTCTTTTGATGCTTCTTCCATGCGATCAAGATTTTAAGGATCTTTAACAGCGAAGCTATGAACAAAGAAGAACTTATGTTAAGAAAACGTCTGATTGAATTATCGAATCAGGCTTATCAGAGAGATATCGTAACATTTTCAGATTTTCTGAATCTGAATGAATTAAATATACTTCATACTACGCCAAAGGATCAGTTTCCGGTTGCCTACGAAACTTACGGTGGGTATGACACAGCAGAGCGTCAGATGGTTGCATTTCTACCTGATGCTCTTTGTTATGAATATTTTTATCCAATGAAAACAGTGATAATCGAACCGTTAAATCTGAATTTTTCAGAATCACTGACACATCGAGATTACCTTGGCGCTTTAATGAATCTTGGTATTGAAAGAAGCCGTATGGGCGATATTCTCATTGACGGCCAGAGAGCAATCGTATTTGTTAAACCGGAGATTGCTGACTTTATCGCCGATAATCTGACACGTATCCGTCACACTACAGTACAGACTAAGATTCAGGAACCAGGAGACATTTCCTATGAACCCAAATACCAACAGATAAAGGGGACGGTTCCGTCGGTAAGACTGGATACGATCCTTTCTGTGGCATATCCATTGTCCCGCAGCAAGCTGACCGCTTATATTCAAGCTGGGAAAGTATTTGTAAATGGAAAGCTTATCACAAGCAACGGATGCCATCTGAAAGAAGGAGATTTTATTTCCGTACGCGGGCTCGGCAGGATCATGTATGAAGAAACAATTGCTGCTACGAAAAAAGGGCGTTATATGGTAACTGTCAGAAAATATATTTAAAAGAAAAAGAGGAAAATTATGAAGAAAGAACAATCACGTCCGGTACATTATTTCATCGCAATTATCGCAGTTGCTGCCGGAGTTTTATTTGATCAGTGGACCAAATTGCTGGTACTTACGCATCTTAAAGGACACGATTCTTATATTGTTATAAAAAATGTATTTGAACTTGAATATCTGGAAAACAGAGGCGCTGCTTTTGGAATGCTGCAGGGCAAACAGTTTTTCTTTATTTTCTGTGTCGCTCTTATTGCGTTTTTTTCCATATATTTTTACAGGACAGTTCCGATGACGAAACATTTTTTGCCACTTCGTATCTGTGCGGTATTTATATTAGCAGGGGCGTTCGGTAATATGATCGACCGTGTGATCCGGCATTATGTAGTAGATTTCTTTTATTTTTCTCTCATTGATTTCCCTATATTTAATGTTGCCGATATTTATGTAACGGTTTCGGCATTTGGACTGATTATTTTATTATTATTTTATTATAAGGAGGAAGACCTTGAGCAGATCTTTCATAATCGAAAAGGAAAATAACGGGGCTCGGATTGACCGTTTTCTCGCTGATGCAGCACCGGAGCTTTCCCGTTCCCGGATTCAGAAGTTAATAAAAGATGCACACATTACTGTCAATGAGAAGCCTGTAAAATCCAATTACAGGCTTCTTACAGATGATGTAATATCTTTGTCCATTCCGGAGCTAAAAGAGCCGGATATCCTCCCTGAGGCACTTCCACTGGATATTCTGTATGAAGACAAGGATGTTATCGTTGTAAATAAACCAAAGGGGATGGTTGTCCATCCGGCTCCAGGCCATTATACAGGTACGCTGGTAAACGCATTGTTGTATCATTGCAAAGATCAGTTGTCCGGAATCAATGGTGATTTAAGACCTGGTATTGTCCATCGTATCGATATGGATACGACAGGCTCTCTGATCGTCTGTAAAAACGATCTGGCACACCAGAACCTGTCTGAACAGCTTAAAGAACACTCAATCCACCGGATTTATATTGCAATTGTACACGGCAATATAAAAGAAGACGAAGGCACCGTAAATGCTCCGATCGGCAGACATCCCATTGACCGGAAAAAAATGAGTACGCATGCAAAGCAAAGCAGGCATGCAGTAACGCATTATAAAGTACTGGAACGTTTCGGCAATTATACTTATATCCAATGTAAGCTGGAGACCGGACGTACACATCAAATCCGCGTGCATATGTCCAGTATCGGACATCCACTGTTAGGGGATCAGGTGTACGGACCGAAAAAATGTCCATTTCCAGGACTTACCGGTCAGACACTTCATGCAAAAACGCTTGGTTTCATTCATCCGCGCTCCGGTGAATATATTGAAGTAGATGCACCAATTCCAGAGTATTTTAACAATCTTCTCGATATACTTAGAAAAAAAGCATAAATTATCTAAAAATTATATACATTCTACTTGAATTATTGTATAATAATAGATATACAGAGAACCTGTTATCTTCAGCTTCTCTTGTATACGCAGGTATAAAAAAGGAGCGTGATGGATATGGAAAAAACAAATACAATCATTACAATAGGAAGACAATTTGGAAGTGCCGGACGTGAGATCGGATATAAAGTTGCAAAAGATCTTGGAATTAAGCTGTACGATAAAGAAATGCTTGCAAGAGCAGCAAAAGAAAGTGGGCTCTGCGAAGAATTATTTGAGACACATGATGAGAAACCAACAAACAGTTTCCTTTATTCTCTTGTAATGGATACTTATTCTCTTGGATATTCATCCGGAAGTTATGCAGATATGCCAATCAACCATAAAGTATTTCTTGCACAGTTTGATGCGATCAAGAAGATTGCTTCTGAAGGACCGTGTATTCTTGTAGGAAGATGTGCAGATTACGCATTGGAAGATAATGAGAATTTATTGAGTGTATTTATTCATGCCGATCTGGATGCAAGGATCCGCAGAATTGCCAGAATCTATGATCTGACAGATGCAAAAGCAAAAGATATGATCATGAAAACAGATAAAAAGCGTGCAAGCTATTATAATTACTACAGCAATAAGAAATGGGGATCTGCAGAAAGTTATCATATGAGCCTGGACAGCTCCGTGCTTGGCATCGATGGAACTGCAGAGGCTATTGAGAAACTTGTAGAACTGAAAGAACGCGACAGTAATAAGAAGCTGTAATATCGGAATTTAATTATAGAACCACGCGACTATCGCGTGGTTTTCTTAATACAAGAAAAAGAGAAAGCCGGTCAGCTCTCTCTTAATTTTACAGCAGAAGCGGCAAGACGACGCCGGTTTTCGTCAATTGCGGCATAATGCTTCTTTGTCGTATTTACATCTTTGTGTCCTAGAACATCCGCAACAAGATAAATATCACCGGTTTCTTTATAGAGCGCCGTACCATAAGTGCTGCGCAGCTTATGCGGTGTTATTTTTTTGTTCGGTGTCACCTGTCTGGCATATTTTTTCACCATATTTTCTATAGCTTGAACACCCATACGTGTGCGCCTAGTAGATAAAAAAAGTGCATTTTCATGACCGGAGAGAGGTGTGGCTGCTTTTCTGTCTCCACAGATGTAAGTATCCAATGCATTCGCAACTTCTGACCCAAAATAAACAACCATCTGATTACCACCTTTTCGTGTAACTGTAATTCCATTATTTTTAAAATCTACATCTGTAAGATCCAGTCCCACGCACTCTGAAACACGGATTCCAGTGCCTAGAAGCAATGTCAGGATTGCCAGATCACGATCTCTTGTTTTCCTGTAATATGTTAGTGATTGACCAGTTAAATGTTCGCCTGCATGTTCTACATAGTCAAGCAAGAGCGCTACCTCGTCCGTATCCAGACGAATAATCGCTTTTTCGTGTAATTTGGGCATATCAACCAGCAATGTTGGATTTTTCTCAATCATCTGATGTTTGAAATAATACTGGTAAAAGCTACGCAGAGCCGACATCTTCCTGGAAAGCCCTTTTTCACTGTTCGTGATCCGTTCGCCTTCACGGTTATATACTTTCAAATATTCCATATATTCTTCGATATCTACCGGTTTTAAACGCTCCAGATCACTGACTTTAAACTGATCGATTGTGTAATTCTTATAAAACGAATTATTTTCCATCAGGAAATGAAAGAAAACCCGGATATCATATGCATAATTCATTCTTGTTTTTGCGGAAGATCTGGGCTCTATGGCACGAAAATAATCTTTGGCAAATGGCGGCAGCGTCTGCAGGATTTCTCTTAATCGTATCGTTTCATCAATCTGAATCTGTTCGTGGTATGTTTTGGTCTGCATATATCTTGTGACTCCTTATTATACAATTTATTTACTATTTGAACTTATTTACATAATATAGATATACTTAACTTAAAAGCTAACTAACATCAATATGAAAAGACTTAGTATCAAGATTAATTTTAATTGCCGTGTATTATATTGACATCTGTATTATACCATATTTTTGAATTTCGTGTCTATATCTTTTGGAAAAATCGGTATTTGTCGTATAGATATATTATGAACCATATTCTCTTTTTGATAACAAACTACGAGATATAATATTATGAATATGGAAAATAAAAACTTTTATTTTATAATGAGAGAAAAGATGGATGTTTGATACAGCAGGAAGGTCAGTTGATAGAGAATCATCTGACCTTCCTGCTAAAAAATATTATGAAGAGATTATGCGTTTATTCATAAATTAAATTATAATAAAATATTTTTTATCTGCATCTCTTATTTTAATACCTGTTTGTATACTCTGTAGAAGTTCTTATAAGCAATCTTTTCAAGATCTTCATCACTGTAGCCTTTTTTCTTCAATGTCTCAATGAAGTTCCACGCATCTGCTGCAGATAACAGACCTTTTGTTCCAAGCGGATTCTCGTCCGGTGCACCATTCTTAGAAAGTGCATCTGAACTCAGATAATCTTCAAAATCAAATCCGCATCCGACATGATCAATACCTACCAGATTGACGATATAATCTACATGTTCTGCCAGACCTTCTACGGACTGTTTTGCTTTATCAGGACTGATAAATGCATCCAGACGGTTCATTCCCATTACACCGCCGGTTGCAGCTAAAGCTTTGATCATCTCATCACTTAAGTTTCGTCCATGTGCAGATAATGCTCTTGCATTACTGTGGGATGCAATAACCGGATGTCCGTCTGATAATTCAATAATATCCCAGAAACCTTTGTCATTCAGATGAGAAACATCCAGAACAATACCAAGTTCATTCATACGTTTGATTGCTTCTTTCCCTTTTGGAGTTAAGCCTCTGTTCTTGTCTCCCGGCCATCCGGAACCAAGAGCATTCTCTTCATTCCATGTTACCATGATATCACGTACACCAAATTCGTCATAATAATAATTGATCTGATCAATATCTTCGCCTATGTAAGATAAACCTTCCAGTCCCATCAATACATTAATCTTACCCTCCGCTGTACCTTTCTCAAAATCCTCATACTTTTTAACGATATTCAGAATATCTTTTGAGTCTTCAATCTCCTGACGTACGGCAGCTTCAATTTGTTTGATACGTTTCTTTGGATCTTCATCATATGGTGGATCAATCCACATTACAAACGTACCACCAAAAACATTACCTTTTTTGAACTTATCCAAATGGTACTTTCTGAAAATATCGCGTTCTCCTTTCAGACTGTGAATTGTAACATCTGACCAGATATCCCCATGTGCATCAAAAAGTTGTTTTTTCATTGTAACATTCCTCCTCTTTTATATTAACGTCTTTTTTCATTGACGTTTTGTATATTTATTATCCCTATATCCGTATTGAAATTCTAAATTCATTATACATCTTTTTGCGAAAATAAACAACATTTTGAAAAATTAAAATAAAAAAGAACAAATTCAGATAACGAAATACCATTATCAAAATCTGTTCTTTTGGTGAGTATAATATATATAAGATAGGGTTTCCCTTATATATCAAAATAGGTTACTAATTATTAATCCTTTGAAATCCATAGGATTAATAACTTACATGACTTGCAACTGACAACTTTCTCAAGATGCTATAACAATTAAACATTCTTACCTGATTACTGGAAATTCGCCTCATAATATGATACTGTCAAATACTGTCCTGCATGAATATCATCCGAATCCAGATGATTCATCTGCTTTAATTCATCTATATAATCGTAAATGGAATCATAGTCCTGACTCATATATTCTTTTGCAATGCTCCATAAACTGTCTCCTCTGGAAACTTCAATGCTCTTGTAGTACTTATATTCAACAGATTCCTTCGCTGCGTTATCATGTGCTGATACAAGCCGGCTTCCACCGACAATACTACCGGTTAATACAATACCTGCCAGTGCAAGCGTAATACATATTTTTTTCAAAAACACTTCTCTTCTTCTCTTTATTGTTCTATGATTACTTCCCTTACGCATAACTGATTCCCCCTCTGTACAGTTTCGAATATATGTTCCTGAACATTTGTTCTAAATGCATTATACAAAACAAATGTTCGGTTGTCAATAGATTTATTTCAGATAATCGAACATATTTTCTAAACATTTGTTTGCTTTTTTAATATCTCTATGATAAAATATTTTTAAGTATTAGATAGTTCCTGACATATAACGAACTACAGGTATCACTGCGGAGGGTTTTGCTTTGATATCTTATATAATATATTATAGAATACGGAGGCAATGACATATGGCACAGGGAAAGATAAGCGCAAAACAACAGGAGATTCTGGATTACATTAAGTCACAGATTCTGGAACGTGGTTTTCCACCTGCCGTTCGTGATATCTGCGAGGCTGTTCATTTAAAATCTACTTCTTCTGTACACTCCCACTTAGAAACACTGGAGAAGAACGGATATATCCGCCGTGATTCGACAAAGCCTCGTGCGATTGAGATTTTAGATGAAGCATTTAACTTTACAAGACGTGAGATGGTCAACGTCCCGATCGTAGGGCGTGTCGCAGCCGGAGAACCACTTCTCGCAGAACAGAATATTGAAGAATACTTTCCTATCCCAATGGAATTTATGCCGAATAAGCAGACATTTCTTCTAAAAGTTTGTGGTGAAAGTATGATTAATGCCGGAATTCTGAATGGGGATTATGTTCTTGCTCAGGAAGAGAATACTGCACACAATGGTGATATGGTTGTTGCTATGATTGAAGATGGTGCTACAGTTAAAACCTTTTATAAAGAGGAAGGTGTCATTCGTCTGCAGCCGGAGAATGATTTTATGGATCCAATCATTGTTCCGGACTGTACGATCTTAGGTAAAGTTATCGGTGTGTTTCGCTTTATGCGCTAAGATTAATAATTTTATCATAGATTCGCTGGCGGTTGGAGGCTGCATCTGTACGAGTGCATGCATTTTAAGCGTCGTCATAACAAAAAAGCCTGCAAGCGCTGACTTTAACAGACGCACTTGCAGGCCTTTTATCATTTCTATTCTTTATTCTATAATTATTTTCACAAACGCCTTTTAAATCCTTTAAAAGAATTGTTATTTTACATCTCTATCTCTGTCCCATCGCTCCAGGTGCGCTCCAGATTATAGAAAGAACGGTTCTCTTTATCAAATACATGTACAATAATATCACCATAATCCAGCAGTACCCAAGTTCCGCTTCTGTTTCCTTCTGTCTGCTTTGGATGATGACCGACTCTTGCCAGTTTTTCCTGTACATTTTCGACCAGTGCCTTCACCTGACTGTCACTGGTACCGTTTGTGATGATAAAGTAATCAGCAATTACAGATATCTGTGAGATATCGATTACTTTGATCGCCTCGCCTTTTTTTTCGTCAAGTGCTTCATAAGCGATTTTAGCCATGTCTAATGCCTGATCCATCATCAACTCTCCTTTCCGAGTTTTTCTTTATAATATAAATATGTCTTTTCCGTCATTGGATCCAGTGGAAGATTCCGGCTGTTTAAATATACCAGCGAATCTTTTAAAATTCTGTAGAGACATTCATCAAGATCCTGAAATGCCATTTCCCGCACATCCTCCATATTCGGCAATTCCCTGCGCCCAGGCTCAATGTAGTCGGCAATATACAAAATCTTATCCAGACGGGACATATGCGGTCTTCCTGTCGTATGACAGGCAATTGCATCTACAATCTCCCGATTCTCAACATGATAATTTCTGGCAGCCAGAAAGGCGCCCAATTTCGCATGAAGGAGACTTGGATTCTTCATCTCTACTTCAGATATGCTCAGGTGATATTTGTCACAGAGACGGATCTTGGTTTCTGAAGGAATGCATTTGGCGCAATCATGCAGGAGTCCGGCAAGCAATGCCTTCTCAATATCTTCGCCATGGCACATAGCGAGCGATGAAGCTGTATACATAACGCCCAATGTATGTTCATAACGGTCTGTGTCCAGTTCTGACTTTAATTTTTTGCGTATTTTACGTACTTTATGATTCATACAAACCTTCCTTTGCAATAAATGCTTCCACTTCCGCAGGAACAAGCCCGGTAATAGGCTCTCCGGCTCTTATCTTTGCACGCAATTCGTGAGAAGATATTGCAATCAGCGGAGACTGTAAAAGCTTGATACGTGCATGGTATTTATCATTCAGGTAAGAAATATGTTCCAGCATTGTCTGTCTGGTATTCCACCCATCCCTGTAAGCAGCCAGCACGTGGCAGACCGCAAGCAACCGCTCTGGATGCACCCATTTTTCAATATCACGAAGAGAGTCCGCACCAATAATAAAATAAAATTCATCTTCCGGATATACTGCATGAAAATATTCCAGTGTCTCATACGAATAGGAGACTTCTTTTCTTTTTAGTTCATAATCCTGTAATTCAAATGATTTGTGATCTTTGATAGCCAGTGCCACCATCTTTGCACGCATATCTGTGTCTGATCCTATAGAATCCAATGCCTTGTGTGGAGGACGTCCGTTTGGCATAAACCATATAACGTCCAGACCGAACTGATCTCTTGCCGTATCTCCGAGCATTAAATGTCCGTTATGGATCGGATCAAACGTACCACCCATAATACCTATTTTCATGGTTGCTTCTCTCCTGCTTACTTTGTTCCGCTGTTTTTCAATTTCACTATGGAAGCTGTATTTTTTTGTTTTTATCTTTTCCTTCTTTGTAAAGGACTATCTTCTTGCCGATCACCTGTACAACCTGGGAGCGTGTACGCTCAGCAAGCAGTGACGCCAGTTCTTTCGGATCATCTGCACAGTTTTTCAGCACACTGATCTTAATTAGTTCGCGTGCTTCCAAAGCTTCAGCAATCGCTTTTGTAAATTCCGGTGTCATGCTGTTTTTCCCGACCTGGAAGATCGGATCCATTGTCATGGCAAGACTTTTTAAATAAGCTCTCTGTTTCGTTGTCATGCTTTCTCTCCTATTTTGTTATCATTTATTTATAATAATCAAACTGCAATCCATACATTCTTACTGTATCACCTTCCTGGATACCGGCTTCTTCCAGTTCATCTAAAATACCGGTGTCTTTCAGGAATTTCTGGAAGAATGCAAATCCCTTCTCAGAATCCAGGTTTGTATAACCAAGCATCTTCTCAATCTTTGGTCCTTCTACAACATATACATTATCTTCCTTTTCAACGGTATATGGAAGATCGATATATAAAAGTTCTTCCTCAGGGAAATATTCCTGTTCAAATACAATCGGTGTATCATCCAGCTTGGCAATTTCGCCGGATACATAATATAAAAGCTCTGAAATACCGACTCCGGTTGCACCTGAGATTGGAAATACACGAATTCCTTTTGGTTCAAATTCGGCCTTTAATCTTGCAACCGGATCTTCGTCTTCGCTGTATATCAGATCCGTCTTATTTGCAGCAATAACCTGCGGACGAGCTGCAATCTCAGGATTGTAAGCTTCAAGTTCGGCATTGATCTTATGAATATCATCAACCGGATCACGTCCTTCACTTCCGGCAGCGTCTACTACATGGATCATCATCTTTGTTCTCTCGATGTGGCGAAGGAATTCATGCCCAAGACCGACTCCTTCAGAAGCGCCTTCGATCAATCCTGGAATATCTGCGATTACAAAACCGCTTGCTCCTTCCAGATCGACAACACCAAGATTTGGATTCAGTGTTGTGAAATGATAATTTGCAATTTTCGGTTGAGCATTTGTTACTCTGGATAGCAATGTAGATTTGCCTACATTTGGAAATCCGACAAGTCCCACATCAGCAATTACTTTCAGCTCCAGGTTCACCCAGAGCTCCTGTGCAGGCTGACCAGGCTGTGCATACTTGGGAATCTGCATTGTAGCTGTTGCAAAATGCTGATTTCCCAGACCGCCTTTGCCACCTTTTAAAACAATCTGTCTGCGATTATCTCCGGACATATCTGCGATTACTTTTCCGGACTCAGACTCTTTGATCACAGTACCTTCCGGTACTCTTAAAATGATATCTTCAGCATCTTTTCCATGGCAGCGTCTCTTGCCGCCCTGTTCTCCGTCTTTTGCAGAGAATTTTTTGCGATGTCTGAAATCCTGAAGTGTGTTAAGACCTTCATCAACTTCAAAGATGACATCGCCACCGCGGCCGCCATCACCGCCATCCGGACCGCCGTTCGGGACATAGAGCTCCCGGCGGAAGCTGACATGTCCGTCTCCGCCTTTTCCTGATCTGATAAATATCTTTGCTCTGTCTGCAAACATAAATCTTTCTCCTTAAATATATAAAAACCTGTCTAATCGGTTACAATGCAATTTTCTGTTATTTAAAAAGAGTGCTGCCTCATAACTGTGATCAGTTATATCGCAACACTCTCCTCTGATTCTTAATTATTGAGCAACTGGATAGATAGAAACCTGTTTCTTATCTCTTCCTTTTCTCTCAAATTTAACTACACCATCAACAAGTGCGAATAATGTATCATCACCACCGCGTCCAACGTTAACACCTGGGTGAATCTTTGTTCCGCGCTGTCTGTAAAGGATGTTACCAGCTTTTACAAACTGTCCGTCAGCTCTCTTGGCGCCAAGTCTTTTAGACTCAGAATCTCTACCGTTCTTTGTAGAACCAACACCTTTCTTATGAGCGAAAAACTGAAGGTTTAATTTCATCATGGTTGTTACACCTCCTCGAATGTTAGATCAATATATTGTGCATAGTCTTCATCATGTGACATCTCTGTCAATCCGAGAACCATCGACTTAAGAAGAAGTTCCGCATCCGCAGACACTTTTCCGTCAATCCGGTAGGAAATGTATCCTTCCGTCTGTTCTGCCTCAAGTATTGCACGATCACCTGTAAACTGATCAATCGCATTTATTGTATTAATCGTGAGAACCGACGCTGCTGCACAGACAATGTCCTGTCCCTCCGGTGCATATCCTGCATGACCTGATGTCTGAAAACCGATGTATTCTTTTGCTGAATTCACATATACTGTTACATGAAACATGGATATTCTCCAATATTAAGCATTGATTTTTTCAATCTTTACTGCTGTGTACTGCTGTCTGTGACCATTTTTCTTGTGGTATCCTGTTTTTCTCTTGTACTTGTAAACGATTACTTTTTTAGCTTTTCCGTTTTCAACTACAGAAGCTTCAACAGTTGCACCTTCAACTGTAGGATTACCGATCTTTAATCCGTTGTCACTTACTGCAAGCACCTGGTCAAATGTAAAAGTCTCTCCGGCTTCTACACCAAGCTTTTCTACTTTAATGATATCGCCTTCGGCTACTTTGTACTGTTTACCACCTGTTGCTATAATTGCGTACATATGGCACCTCCTATTATCATTACTCGCCAATTACGGTGTCTGTCACATGAATTATGGCAGAACTTCAACCTCATTGTGCGGCATACTATTGTATATTAGCACATGTTTCCCTGAAAATCAAGCAGTTTACAAGCATTTTTATAAAAAATCTTATTTTTTTCTTCCTGTGTAAGTTTAGAATCATTTAACAGATGTACAAATACCCCCTGATCTCGCCACGGAACATCGGTTCCGAAGAGGATCTTATCAGCACCGTGATTACGCACGATCCGAAGAAACTGATCTTCTTTTATCACATCAAGTACCACGGCAGTATCCAAATATACATCTTTTCCGACCAGGTATTTTTCTACATCATCCCACATCTCATTGCCGCCGAGATGGGCAAGGACAAGGTTCGCAGGGTGAACCTCATCTATAACTTCTGCGGCCATCTCCGGTGTACAGTGAACGTCATCCGGGCATTTCGGGTCAAGTCCCGCATGGACGACAATGATAAGTCCAAGTTCTGTGGCATAATCTACCAGTCTTTTATAACGGATATCATTAAAATACATATCCTGATAATCCGGATGTAATTTGATCCCTTTAAGTCCCAGTTCTTTTATATGCCGGAGTTCTTCTCGGTAATGTTCTGTCGCCGGATGGATGCCTCCGAAAGAGATGACATTTCCTTCCTGATGTGCAGCGGCAAATGTATTGACCGAATCAAACTGGGAAGGCTTTGTCATAGCCGGAAGTGCAATACTTAAGTCTACACCACCCTTTTTCGCAGACTCTGAAAGTCCCGTGTATGTTCCATCTGTCTGCGGTGGCATCTGACAGACCTCTGCCAGAAATGTAATCGTCTTGTCAGCAATCTTATCTGGAAACATATGTGTATGAAAATCAATTACCATTTTTTTCATACTCTTTTATCTTGTCGTAACAATATTTGATAATATCACGTCTTGTGATCATTCCGATAAAATGTTCCTGATCATCCACAACCGGCACAAAGTTCTGCTCCATTGCACGTCCGATCAGGTCTTCCATCTTAGATTCGGCATTGACACACTGGTAATCATTTCTTCTGTCAATTTTCATGATACTGATATTCTCAGCATCTTTAAGATTCAATAGTTTTAATTTTTTGACAGCCCACAAAAGATCACCCTCTGTGATACTGCCGACATATTTTCCCTCTTTATTCAAAATCGGGACACATGTATATCTGTAGTGTTCCATAATTTCCAAAGCCTGTCTGAGTGTATGATAATCATAAATAAATGCAAGTTCACTCTTTGGCTTCAGGAAAAATAAAATATTCATCTTTTGAACAGCCTCCTAAATTTGTGTAGTTACAAAAATATCATAAATTGCTTTGATCGCACCTTCAAAATCATGGTTGCTGACACCAATGATAATATTCAGCTCACTGGAACCCTGGTCGATCATACGGACGTTAATATTTGCATGTGCAAGCGCAGAGAAAATACGTCCGGAAGTACCTCTGGTTGCTCTCATTCCACGTCCTACAACTGCGATCAGTGCAAGGTCAGATTCCAGTTCCAGATAATCCGGTTCCACTTCTCTGTGAATGCCTGCGATCACTTTCTGCTCTTTTTCTTCAAATTCCTCCTGGTGAACAAAAATTGTCATCGTATCAATTCCGGATGGCATATGTTCGATAGAAACATGGTTCTCTTCAAAAACTTCCAACACTTTACGGCAGAACCCAACCTGAGAGTTCATCATCGCTTTCTCCACAGTTACAGAAGCGAAATCCTTCTTACCCGCAATACCGGTAATAACAAAACGTGGTTTCTGACATGTTGCTTCCACAATCAGAGTTCCTTTATCCTCCGGTGCATTCGTATTGCGGATATTGATCGGGATACCTTCCTTGCGCACCGGGAAAATGGCATCTTCGTGAAGAACCGTAGCGCCCATATAGGACAGCTCACGAAGTTCACGGTATGTGATCACATCGATCGGTTTCGGATTCGGAATGATTCTTGGATCCGTAATCAGGAATCCGGATACATCTGTCCAGTTTTCATACATCTCTGCATGAACCGCTTTTGCAACGATAGATCCGGTAATATCCGATCCACCACGGGAAAATGTCTTCACACTTCCATCCGGTTTAGAACCGTAAAATCCCGGAATTACCGCACGTTCTATATCTGCAAGTTTTGCAGTCAACACCTCATCGGTCTTTTCTGCATCAAAATTACCTTCTTCATCAAAGAAAACAACTTCGGCTGCGTCAATGAATGTATATCCGAGATATTCAGCCATAATCTTACCATTCAGAAATTCACCGCGGGATGCCGCATAATCTCTTCCAATCTTGGCAAGAAAATTCTTACGGATGATCTTGAAATCTTCCTCCAGCGAAATTTTAAGTCCAAGTCCGTCAATAATTGACTGATAACGTGCTTTGATCGCAGTCAGAAGATTCTCAAAATTCTCCATGTGTTCTTCTTTTTCTTCGTCGTCATATGCAAGGATTGCCTGTCCATAACAACTGTACAGCATATCCGTTACTTTTGTATCGTCAGAGGTACGTTTTCCCGGCGCAGACGGAATCACATAACGTCTGCTGGAATCTTTTCTGATGATCGCACCGACTTTTTCAAACTGTTCGGCGCTTGCCAGTGAACTTCCTCCGAATTTAACAACTTTAATTAACATTTTTGTATTCCTCCAGGTTGCCTTTTCTTTTGCTGCTACTATATTACCTTATTTTCCCATCATCTGCAATGGAATATCTGTATGAAACAGGATGCCCTGTATGCCGAATTTCTCGGCAGCTTCCACATTCGCGACACGGTCATCAAAAAATACTGTATGTTTTGGATCTATGTTATATCGGTCTAATAATATCTGATAAATCTTTGAATCCGGTTTCATACATTTTTCTTGCCATGAAAACACACCGCCGTCAAAACTCTTTAAAAACGCAAGCTTTTCTTCTGACTGACGGAACATTTCATCCGAATAATTAGACAGATAATAAAGCTTCATTCCTTTTTCGCGAAAATATGCAAACCATTCTTCAATAAAAGGAAATGGTACGATAGATGCTCCGAATCCAGCAAAGGTTGTCCGTATCTCTTTCTCATACGCCGGATCATTTTCTATAAAAAGTTCCAGCCATTCTTCGGTTGTTACCAGACCGGAATCTCCTGCATCCCAGTCTTTATTACAAAACATAGCATCCGCCACATGCTTGTTCGTCTCTTCTGAAAATCCTAATGATTCCAGATATTCTTTCCACGCAAAATAAATTAATACATTTCCAATATCAAAAATAACTGTATTGGTATTCTCCCTTAATTCAGGTATCATTTTTTCTTCCTTCTCTTCTTGATTGTACTTTGTTTCCAAAAACTGTATACGGAAATATTTCCAATATATCCGCAGATTTTTAATGATCGCGGATAACGTCTGCGAACTGTGCTTTTGCTGCCTTCTTAAGATCCTCCGGAGCAAGTTTTAACTGCATTCCTAATTTACCGCCGCTGACATGCATCTGCGTAAGTTCTTCCGCATCTTTTTGTATAACTGTCGGAAACTGTTTTTTCATTCCAATTGCCGTACAGCCGCCACGCACATATCCGGTTACTTTTGTCAGATTTTTTAAATGTAGCATCTCCAGCGATTTCTCACCGACCGCTTTTGCTGCCTTCTTAAAATCAATCTCTGCTTCGATTGGAATGACAAACACATAATGTTCACCGCTCTTACCGGTCGTCACAAGCGTCTTGTATACAAGCGCATGGTCATATCCAAGTTTATCTGCAGTTTCAATACCATCCGTGAAGTCTTCACATTCATAAGTTTCATATTCATAAGGAATCTTCATGCGGTCCAGCATACGCATGGCATTTGTCTTTAATTCCTTCTTGCTCATAAGAAGTTCACTCCTTTATATCATTCATGTTTATATCTGTATAAGCACACATATTTAAGTAGTTACAATGTCTTTTCCCAGGTCTTCCAACGAAATGAAATCGTTTTTTGTTGTTCCACCTGCTGATTTCGGATTCTTCGCATATACTTCCAGGCGGTGGAAATGAAGCGGTACTTCCTCCGGATTTTCACCGATGAAGCGCAGGAACGCTTCCATTACGAGATCCGGTTTCAAATTCTGCTCACTACCTGTTGCGAGGAACAGAAAAATGCCGTCATCCTCTGCATGCATATCATAAATCATCGGTTTGATATCGACTTCTTTCTCACTTCGTTTTGTTTTCTTCCATACGATGATCTGCGGTTCTTTCATAAATGCACACACACTGTCTTTCCATTTTTTCGAAAGTACTCTTATATCTTCCGCATGCTGAAAAGTCTGTGGCTGAGTCACTTTGTAATCTGCCGCAGCTACGATCGTCATACCGCTCGCTTTTTTATCCGAAGAGATCTCACGGAAACCGGTAACTTCAATCCCCTCGACCATCACAGCATTTAACTGTGCAACTGCCTGTTCTGAGGCGATTGCTTCTGTCAACTCAATATCAAAATATTCTCCGTCACTTGTCACACCGACACCAAGTGGCTGCGCAAATGACATGATCATATGTGGGCTGTATCCACTCGTAAATGCAATCGGGATCTCTGCCCTGCGGATCGCTTTCTGAAAGAAACGCATCACATCCAGGTGTCCAATAAAACGCATTACTCCATATTTACGGAATTTAATTCTTGCTTTCAATACAGACACCTCCTTTCCATTTTGCCACACCACAACCGGAACATTTCATCCGGCAATTCGGTGTAACTTCTGCGTTCATTGCATGATTCCATTCCCGTTTCAGGAAATCTTTCGTCACGCCAATGTCTATGAAATCCCACGGGAACACTTCATCAAGTGAACGCTCTCTGTGATTATAAAATGCAATATCCAGTCCTGTATTTTCAAACGCTTGCATCCATTTATTATTATCAAACTGATCGCTCCAGGAATCATACAGACATCCCAGACGATAAGCTTCTTCGATAACTGCGGAAGTCTTACGGTCTCCTCTGGCAAAAACACCTTCCAATACCGTTACTTCTGCATCATGCCAGTTATATTTCAGACTCTTCCGGTTCAACTGATCGTTAAATGCGTGTTTTACAATCGCAGCTCTGGAGATGTATTCTTCATTCGTATACATTCTCGCCCACTGGAACGGAGTAAACGGTTTCGGTATAAAGAACGATGTACTTGTCGTAATCTGGCATTTTCCGTTCCGCTGATCCTTCGGGATCTCGTAATAACGTCTTGCAATTTTATCTGCCAGCTCTGGAATAGCACGCATATCATCTTCGGTCTCTGTCGGTAATCCCAGCATGAAATAAAGTTTTACCTTATTCCAGCCTCCTTCAAAAGCCTGTCCTGCGCCATCTAAAATAATCTCCTCTGTCAGTCCTTTGTTGATGACATCACGCATACGCTGGGACCCAGCCTCCGGCGCAAATGTCAGGCTGCTCTTGCGGATATCCTGCACCTGTCCCATTACATCCAGCGAAAATGCATCTATTCGAAGCGATGGCAGACTGATGTTAATTCCCTTGGACTTAAACTCATCAATCAGAAATGTGACCAGCTCTTTTAAATGACTATAATCACTGGAACTTAAAGAACTTAGAGAGATTTCTTCGTGTCCTGTATTTTTCAGCATCTTATATGCATAATCTTTTAAAACTTCTACGTCTTTTTCTCTTGTCGGGCGATATAGCATTCCTGCCTGGCAGAAACGGCAGCCACGGATACAACCGCGCTGGATCTCCAGTACAACACGATCCTGTGTTGCTTTAATAAAAGGTACAACCGGTTTTTCCGGATATGGCGCACTGGACATATCCATTACAACCTGCTTCTTAATATTCTCTTTTGCATGAACATTGTTCGGTGTAAAAGAGAGGATGGTACCATCTTCCTTATATTCTACATCATAAAAAGACGGAATGTATATTCCTTCTACTTCTGCAGCCATCTCAAGGAAATCCCATCTGGAGCCTCCTGCTGCTTTATTCTTCTTGTAAAGATCCAGTAATTCATCATAAACGGTTTCGCCTTCACCCATATAAAACAGGTCAAAGAAATCTGCCAGTGGCTCCGGATTGTACGTGCATGGACCACCACCGATCACGATCGGATCTTCTTCTGTTCTGTCTTTTGTTTTTATCGGGATCTCGGACAGATCCAGAATCTGTAAAATGTTCGTATAACACATCTCATACTGGATCGTAATGCCTAAGAAATCAAAATTTTTGATCGGATCCTGCGATTCCAGCGCAAACAACGGAATCTTCTTCTCGCGCATAACCGCATCCAGATCCGTCCACGGTGAATAAACTCTCTCACACCAGACATCCTCTCTGCGGTTAAACATATCATAGAGAATCTGGATTCCAAGATGTGACATTCCAATCTCGTACACATCCGGGAAACACATGGCAAACCGGATATCGACTTTCGTCTTATCTTTCATGACCGAATTCACTTCGTTTCCGATATAGCGCGCCGGCTTCTCGATCTTCATCAATATATCATCAGTTAATGCTAATTTTCTCATGGTTACTCCTTGGTTTTTAAATGTTCTCTTTGCATACACTCGTTTAATTGTACCACAAATTGAATACATTGGTAAATAGGAAGTATTTTTTCCCAAATCACTTCATAACCTGTCACCGGCAGCTTTCACTGGTTATTATGGAAACCTAAAAAGGGCTCCCTCAAAAGGGAGCCTTCGAATTGCATGTTTTTAAATTTTTTTATTATCCAATTGTCCGTTTAACAAGATTCTGGAAATTAACTCTGGCAATCTTATCCATCTCTTCTTTGGTCATTCCCATCTTCTCGAAACAGCTAAAGAGATTCGGAATCTCTGAAGCATCCTTCATACCGTGTGCTGCCGGGCTGGAATCTTCTGTCATAGTTCCCATCGCCTCATCATTGATAAACTCAAAGAAATCAAATCCACAGCCAACATGATCGATGCCCATTACATTGATCATATGATCTGCATGTCTTGCAAGATTCTCAACGGTCTGTTCCGGTCCTCTCGGATCAATGAAGTCTTTGAAAGAATTAAGTCCGACAACACCGTCTACATCACGGATGGCACGAAGCTGATCATCTGTCAGGTTACGCGGCACATCACAGAGCGCACGGCAGTTTGAATGAGAAGCAATGATTGGCTTCGTAGCAAGCTTCATGCAGTCCCAGAAACCAGCTTCATTCAGATGTGACATATCAAGGATCATGCCCTTATCCTGTACTTTTCTGGCAGCTTTCTTACCTGTTTCCGTAAGTCCGTAGGATTCGCCGGAGTTTGCGCCTGCGCCAAGTGCATTTGCTTCATTCCACGTAAGGATTGCATGCCTGCAGCCAAAATCATAATATTCATCGATCTTAGAAATATCTTCCCCGATTGCTGCGAGTCCTTCAATTCCATGAAATACATAAATCTTGCCATCAGCTTTCGCCTGCATCATCTCTGCGTAGTTATGTACAATACGGATTTCATCACATTCCTCAGCCTCCGCTTTTGCACATTGCATAATCTCTTTTGTTCTCTTTACATAATCTACATCATACGGCGGATCTACCCAGATTACAAAAATGCTTCCTTCTACGCCGCCTTTTCTAAGCCTTTCCAGATGACGTCTGCGTAATACATCGGTTTCGCCCTTTAATCTACGTGCGGTTACATCACACCAAATATCCGAATGTGCGTCAAAATACATAATCTACCATCCTTTCTTACATTGTCTAATCCATTCTGCTTTCAGTTCCGACATTTATAAAATCCCATTTTTTATAATCGGCGCGTCCCCTTTTACGGGAACGCGCCGTTTACCAGTCGCTTTCAATATATTATGTAATTCTTATGCTCCTAAGAGAACTCCAATCATAGTTCCAAGGTAGTTACCGATTACATATCCGAGAGTACCTACTAACATTGCAGGTCCAACCAGACGGCTCCATCCCTGTGAAATAGCCATACCGGCAGCTGTTGTCGGTCCACCGATATTTGCATTGGAGGCAATAATCGCATCTTCCAAATCGCATTTGAAGATCTTTGCTCCGATGAAACAGAATAACATGTTTACACAAACCATGATAGCTGTAAGTACAAGAAGCAGAGGTGACTTTGTAACTACTGTGATAATGTTTGCCGGAACACCGATTACAAACAGGAATAAGTAGATTAAAAAAGTACCAATCTCCTGTGATCCATGCAGATTCTCTTCTACCTGTTTATGGAAGAATGTTGCAACGATTACTGAGAATGTTGTGATCCATACATACTGGCTTCCGAAGAATTTACCGATGAAATCCATAAATCCAGTTGCATTCTCACCAACAGCTCCGCTGATCGTTCCAGCGATAAACTGTGAAACCCATACGATTGTTACAGAATATGCAACATTGTAAGCGATATCCTTCAAAGAGATATCTTTACGGCTCCAAAATGCTGCAGCCTGTGTCTGAGCAGCGTCTTTTGAAATTCCCGCTTCTACTTCGTCAATATGTGGATGTGCGAAGTGTGAACGGAAGAATTTCATACCTGCAAATGCAATCAATACGAAGAAATATGCAGCCATCAAAAGGTTATCTGCAACTGTTGCTGCCGCTGTTAAATCTTCACCTGCCGCATACTGTGATGCCATTGCTGCAAAGTTTACACCACCACCGATATAAGAACCGGTCATCATACTTGCTACTTTTGCGAGTCCGCTTGCATCACCGAATGGTCCACGCAGTGCAAAGAATGCAATAATTGCACCACATACTGTACCAACTGCACCGATCAGGAATACGATCAACATCTTACCGGTATCTCTCCATACACGGGAAAGGTTACACTGAAGAAGCAATAACGGAATACCCATTGGTACGATCATACCCCAGACAATATCGTCATACAGTACACTGTGAATAGGAATGATACTTAAGTTTGCAAGTACCATTGCAATGATCAGTGCCAGGATCGCACCGGAAACTTTCGATGCCCAATTGTACTTTTGCTCTAAGTAGATAGAAAAAGCAACACCAAGACACATGATTGCGAGTAATGCCCATGTATCTTCTGCTGCGATGAGCGATTCCCGCCCGACTAGATTTTGAAATACTGAACTTAACATAGAATACCCTCCTTCGTTCTCATTTGTTTCACGACTGTTATAGATGAACCTTATATATTCATCTGATTTATCCCTATTATACATACATTTTTCAACAATAACAATAGTTTATTGAAATTTTGGTAAATATGCTGAAAAATATTTTCAATTCACTGTAGCATTGTGAAAGCTGTTTGATATTATCTTATTTGTATAAAAATTAGATAGTTTTTTCATCTTTTCCACAATTCATACACTTTAAGTTGATCTATTTTAATCTGATTGTACATAAAAAAAACACCTTTTTGTATATTTTGCAAAAAGGTGTTTTAAATCGTATATGCAAATGAATAAAATCTGTACCTTAGTCTTTGGTAAAATCCCCAAAAATTCTTCACTATTTGACATAACAAAATATGACATTTAGTATGCCTGCCAGTAGCATGACTATAATCGGGTTCCATTTTTTCCAGCATAATAATATCAGACAAATCAGAAAAATTACGAAAAGCGGTATATTTATACCAGTGACAGACAGTACACTGCCTGCTTCCAAGAAAGCATTTTTTAAAATACTGACTCCTGCAGAGGCAATTAGTGCGACTACTGCCGGGCGCAGGGATTTCAAAACTCCCTGCAACAAATCTAATTTCCGGTATTTTAAGTATAGTTTCGCAATAGCTGTCACAATAATACAGGACGGAAGGATATTCCCAAGTGTTGCTGCAAGCGCTCCCGGCACTCCTGCTACTTTAATTCCGACAAATGTTGCCGAATTGATGGCGATCGGTCCGGGTGTCATCTGTGATAATGTAATAAGATCTGTAAATTCTTTAACATCCAGCCATCTGTGCGCATCGACGATTTGGCTCTGAATAAGCGGAAGCGCTGCATAACCACCGCCAAAGCTGAATAATCCAACCTGAAGGAAACTAAGGAAAAGCTGGATATAAATCATTTCCGCACCTTCCTTTCAAGCATAGTCCGTATAACACCAAGGATTCCGCATCCGAGAATAATCCAGACGATATTAATTTCCCCGCTGCATGCAAGAAGAAATGAAAGAATCAGAACAAGCAAGGATATCACATCTTTCTCCTTTATAACCGAACATCCCATCCCAAAAGTAACAGAAGCAATCACAGCTCCCACACCCGCCTGCATACCTTCCAGCATCCGTGCAACCAGCAGGTTGGAGCGGAATGCCTGATAGCAGACAGATAATATCGATATAATGACAAAAGGAGGGATAACTGTTCCGAAAATAGCAACGAATGCGCCTAGAATTCCTGCCAGTTTATATCCGACAACAATCGCGCCGTTGACAGCAATTGCCCCCGGCGCTGACTGGGCGATTGCCACAAGATCCAGCATCTCCTCCTCATCGATCCAGTGTCTGGCATCGACAAAATCTTTTTTCATTAATGACACAATGACATATCCACCTCCAAAGGTGAATGTGCTTAAATATAAAGTTGATAAAAATAAAGTCCGAAGTATTTTACTATTCTTTTTTTTCATTGTATTATCCTACTCTTCGTCTGTAGACTCTATTTCACCAT
Organism: Dorea sp. OM07-5; assembly: GCF_003481355.1. NCBI lineage: Bacteria > Bacillati > Bacillota > Clostridia > Lachnospirales > Lachnospiraceae > Dorea > Dorea sp. OM07-5. The sequence continues at coordinate 145,404 of NZ_QUKZ01000002.1, forward strand.
CAAATCCGGCATCTCGAATCATCTGCATTGTAGCATCAATCCCCTGACCGTCTGCGGTCAGATATCCGGATGCGAAAATCGAATCAACAACTTTGAAAAGCGTCGGCTCTATTCCTTTAAAATATACTTCTCTTCCGGCCGCACAACGGATATCTGAAGTCGGGATCATAAGTCTTGCAAGGCATAAAACTTTCATGCAGTATTCCGGTGTAAGTCCGGAAATATCCCTGTCTGCAAGTCGTGTCCCCGGAATCGGAAGCAGGAAATTGATTGGTACAGATTCCGGATGAATTTCACGAAGATCCAGAAGCATGTCCACAACATCTTCTTTGCTCTCTCCCATTCCGATAATACCACCGCTGCAGATCTCGAAGCCGATATCCTGAAGCATATGTATATTTGCCACACGCTGCTCGTAAGTGTGCGTCGTACAGATCTCCGGGTAAAATCTCCGGCTGCTGTTCAGATTATGATTGATCCTGTCCAGTCCGGCATCTTTTAAAAGTCTCGCCTGTTTCTCCGTCAGAAATCCAATAGAACAGCAGATCTGCGTTCCTTTCTTCTTCATTTCCCGGATACGTTCTGCAAGATCTTCAATCTCTGCATCTGAAAACTGAATTCCGCTCAGACCGATACAGTGTCTTGCCAGATGCTTGTCATCTACCAGATCGTTATCCCCGTAAAGTTTTTCATCCGAAACACGACGATATTTTTCAATGGCCGCATGCGACTCGCAGGACTGTGCACAATATGCACAGTTCTGTGAACAGTTTCCGCTGCGGACATTAGTCAGAAGCTGTACGCTTACTTTCTTGCCTTTATACTTTGTACGGAGCGCATAGGCACATGCGATCAGATCATCCATGTCTTCCTTTGGAAGATTTAAAATTTTAATTGCTTCCTCTCTCGTAAGTCTCTTTGTCTCATCCCAGTGTTTCAACCATTCTTTCATAGAAGCATCTCTCCTTTTATCTTAAGCTTTTTCTTCCTTTTTATTAAATACCTCACGATCCAGCGCCTTGTTCTGATGTGCAACGATTGTTGTACATACAGCATCACCTGTAATATTAACGGCTGTTCGTGTCATGTCAAGAATACGGTCAATACCCATGATCAGTCCGATTGCCTCAACCGGGAGTCCTACAGAATTAAATACCATTGTAAGTGTAACAAGACCTACACTTGGTACTCCGGCCGTTCCGATAGATGCAAGTGTCGCTGTCCCGATAACCGTAACATAATCGGTAAGAGAAAGATGGATTCCAAATGCCTGTGCCGCAAACACAACAGCTACACCTTGCATAATCGCTGTTCCATCCATATTGATCGTCGCACCAAGCGGGATCGTAAAGGACGAAATTTTCTTGGATACACCCATTTTTTTAGACAGCGTATCGATGGAAAGCGGAATGGTAGCATTGGATGTTGCTGTTGAAAATGCAAACGCCATAACCGGGAAGAATTTTTTAATAAATTTGAACGGATTCAGTCCTGTAAATCCTTTTAAAAGTCCCAGATATATAACAAAACACTGCAGGGCAAGTGCAAGCAGGACACCGATCATGTATTTTGCAAGCGGAATGAATGCGCTGAAACCGATATTGGCAAAAGTACGTGCGATCAGGCAGAATACTCCGATCGGAGCAAGTCCCATGACCATCATTGTCATTTCCATCATGATGTCATTGAACTGACTGAAGAAATTGCTGACTGTCTCTGTACGCTCTCCTAGCTTTGCCAGAATAACACCGACGATCAGTGCAAATACAATAATCTGAAGCATTGTTCCGTTTGCCAGCGCATTCAGCGGATTGTCCGGAATGATATTCAGGAGCGTTTCTGTCAGTGTAGTTGCTTTCATGGACTCCACTTCCGCAGCATTCTGCTGAATACTGCTCATATCCAGTCCTTTGCCAGGATTAATCAAATTACCGACAGATAACGCAACTGTAACTGCAACGGCTGTTGTAAACAGATAAAAAACGAGTGTACGCACGCCGACTGTTCCAAGTTTTTTTGTATCTCCAATCGACATACTTCCACATACGATCGAACAAAATACAAGTGGAACAACAAGCATCTTCATCAAACGGATGAATCCTTGTCCGATTACATATAAAATTCCTTCTACGATTACATCATCTTTGATACTGCTTTTCGGGACAAGATAACATAAAATCACACCAAACAGCGCTCCTGCAAGAAGGGAAATGAATATTTTCGTAGTAAGTCCCATCTTTTTCTTTTCTTTTGTATTACTCATGAGTCTCCTCCTTCCACTCGGCAATGTATTCCTCAAGAGACTGTTTCCATTTCGGCATTTCATATACATCAATGATCCGTAAAATAAAATTATCCAGAACCGCATATGCTGGCCGTACCAGATGTTCTTTAGAATCTGCAATTGAAATCTCTTTTACTTCTGCATGAAGACCTGCCAGAGATAGAATCTCTCTTGCAAAATCATATCGACTGCAAAGTTCTTTACATGTTGCATGATAGGTTCCATATTCATTCGTTGTAACAAGATACAAAATAATACGTGCCAAATCCTTCGCACTGGTCGGACATCCGGTCTCATCTATTGCAGCCTCGATTAGTTCTCCACTTTCCGCCTTCCGCAATACATATGTCACAAAATTATCGCCATGTCCGAAAATCCAGCTACTCCGAATCACAAAATGTTTGTGTGTAAATTCCCGCACATAATTTTCACCGGCTCTCTTAGAGCGTCCGTACACGGTCTTCGGATTCGTATCATCAAATTCACTGTAAGGCGTATTTTTGTTACCATCGAAGACATCATCTGTAGATATCTGAACGATTTTAGCACCGATCTTACGTGCGACAATACTTAAATTTCTTGCACCGAGCGCATTAACACGGTACGCCAGTTCCGGTTCTTTTTCACAAAGTTCCATATCTGTGATTCCGGCACAGTTGATGATCACATCCGGACGGTTGATCTCACCAAAGCTTAATACTTCATCTGTCTGTGTGATATCCAACTCATCTTTATCTGTGTTAAAAACTTCCATCTCCAGTGGATCTAACACTTCGTTAATAGCAGTTCCGATCTGTCCTGCCGATCCTGCAATCCATATTTTTAACATGTTTCATCCTCCTCTTTCGTTCCTCATTTACTCATGAAATTACCGGTGTTCCAGAATCGGAAACGCCGATGTATCTTCAGAGATCATTTGAATGATTTCTGAGCTGTTCACACTCATAAACTCATCCTTTTTGTAATCCATTGCAACAAATGCAGCAAACAGCAGAAAGCTTATGAAAAGCCGGAGCCCCAGTGTACCGCTCTTAAATTCCTGCGGCTCTTCATAAAGCAAACGGTATGCCACTCCATATCTCGGGTGTACCGCCGGAGAGTCATAAGAATCCCGGTACAGTTCCCGTGTCCGCATTAATAATTTCTGCCTTCGTCTTTCTGCTTCATTCAATCCCGGTCACATCCTTTCCACTCTAGGATATGCATGGATATTCGGTTCTATACCTGAAAAGACAGTGCACGCGCATTAGCGGCTTGCCAGTTCTTTTACAATATCTTCCCAGTTCAGTCCTTTTTCAACCATTAATACAATCATATGATAAAGGAAATCCGAGATCTCATACTTCGTCTCTTCTGCACTTGGATTCTTGGCAGCGATCACAATCTCCGTTGCCTCTTCGCCGATTTTTTTCAAAATCTTATCAATTCCTTTATCAAATAAATAATTCGTATAAGAACCCTCTTTTGGATTCTCTTTTCTGTCTACAACGGTATTATAGATGATTTCAAAAACTTCCAGCGGATTTGCTTCGTTATATTCCGTTCCTGCAAGGTGCTGGAAAAAGCAGGTCGGATTACCGGTGTGACATGCCGCACCAACCTGATCTACTTTTGCAAGTAACGTATCATAATCACAGTCAATTGTCAGCGACTTGACATACTGGAAATGCCCGCTTGTCTCACCTTTCACCCAGAGCTTCTGGCGGCTTCTGCTGAAGTAAGTCATTTTCCCTGTTTTGATCGTCTGATCAAATGATTCTTCATTCATATAGGCTAACATCAATACTTCTCTCGTCTTATAATGCTGTACAATAACCGGGATCAGCCCCTGCTCATTTGTCTTAAACTGTGAAAATTCCATAATACTTTCAAAAGAAGTCATCTGGATGCCTTCCTCTGAACACTCTTTCTTAAATTCCACAAAATCCATATCCGGCTGACTGACATATTTTCCTGAAAGCCCTTTCACTCCCGGACATTTAAGTATCTTGAATAACTCCGGTTTTTCCAGCGTATCTGTTACGATTACACATGGAATATCCGTTACGTCCATAACCGAATTAAGATCCAGACGATGCATGAACACAATCTCACTGGAATATTCATCAATTAGATGCTGATGTTTGAAAAGCGCATCAAAATCATTCAGCGATACTGCAATTTTCTCTTTTCCAAAACGTTTTGCCGCCTCTTCCACTGCCTTCGCACTGTCCGGTTTGGAAAAATTCAGCATTGCACGCTTTGCTCCGGCATACAAAATCTTCTTTACATCCTCCTGCCGTTTGATATTACCACCCGCTACCATTGGGATACGGATCAAGCGATTAATACGGCGCATCAAGTCAATGGCTTCTTCGTGCTCATCATCAGATGTAGAAAGATCGAACACAAGCAACTCATCTGCCCCGTGATCGCTGTAGTATTTTGCAAGTGCGATCACATCGTCCTGTAATACGCTCTTATCATTAAACCATTTTACAGCCTTCCCACCTGCAATAAAAATGCAGGGAATCAATCTTTTATAACTCATATATGTTCAAAAACTCCTTTAAAGACTTCCTTTTGTCGTCCACGCTTCTTTGATCCGTGGTTCATCCATAGTTGCCATATCAAGCGCTTTTCCAAAACTTTTGAAAAGTGCTTCAGCCATGTGATGATTGTTCTCACCATCCATGATCTTAAGATGGATGTTCATTCCTGCGCTGTAAGAAACAGCATAGAAAAATTCTTTCACCATCTCTGTGTCCATGTCACCAATCTTCGGAACTGTAAATTCTGCATCATAGCGAAGGTATGGACGACCGGACAGATCTACCGCGCAAAGTGCTAGCGTCTCATCCATCGGAAGGATCATATTCCCAAAGCGTTTGATACCGGCTTTATCTCCGATGGCTTTTAAAATGGCATTTCCAAGCACAATTCCTGTATCTTCGATCGTATGATGACTGTCTACATCCAGATCGCCATTTACTCGAACAGTCAGGTCGAACAGTCCATGTCTTGCAAATCCGTCCAACATATGGTCAAAAAATCCAATCCCCGTATGAATATCGTTATTTCCGGTTCCATCCAGATTCAGCGTAATGGAAATGTCGGTTTCTTTTGTTTTTCTTTCACAAGTAACGATTCTGCTCATTTTTTACATCCTCCTTACTTCTTCTCAAAACGTACTTTGATGGAATTTGCATGTGCTGTCAGATGTTCTGCTTCTGCAAATTTTTCAATATCGGTATGGATCGCACCAAGTGCCTCCTGTGAGTAGGCAATAATGCTTGATTTTTTAATAAAATCATCAACAGAAAGCGGTGAGAAGAATTTTGCTGTTCCGTTTGTCGGAAGGACATGGTTCGGTCCTGCAAAATAATCTCCAAGCGGTTCACTGGAATATTCGCCAATGAAAATAGCTCCTGCGTTGCGGATGCGTGTCATAATGTCATACGGATTCTTTGTCTGGATCTCCAGATGTTCCGAAGCAATCTCATTCGCAATGTCAATCACTTCTTCCATGGTATCTGCTACCAGTATGTATCCATAATTATCCAGTGATTTGCGGATGATCTCACTTCTGGAAAGTTCATTTAAAAATCCGTCTACTTCTTCAGATACCTTCTCTGCAAGCTTCTGGCTGGTTGTCACTAAAATTGCAGAAGCGAGCTCGTCATGTTCTGCCTGGGACAGAAGATCCGCAGCTACATAGCGTGGATTTGCTGTCTCATCAGCGATTACAAGGATTTCACTTGGGCCTGCTATCGCATCAATGCTTACATGTCCGTATACAGCACGCTTTGCAAGTGCAACATAAATATTTCCAGGTCCTACAATTTTGTCAACCTTCGGGATACTCTCCGTTCCATAAGCAAGTGCAGCGATCGCCTGTGCGCCGCCGACTTTATATACAACATCAGCACCTGCTTCATGTGCTGCAACCAGTGTTGTCGGTGTGACTTTTCCGTCTTTTCCCGGAGGTGTTACCATTACGATTTCGTCAACTCCTGCAGCTTTCGCTGGTGCGATATTCATAAGGACAGAAGACGGATAAGCAGCTTTTCCGCCTGGTACATAGACGCCGACTCTCTGAAGAGGTGTAACTTTCTGTCCAAGCATTGTTCCATTCGGTTTGCTCTCAAACCAGCTGTTTTGACGCTGTCTCTCGTGATAATCACGGATATTAAATAATGCCTTGCGGATAATACCTGTTAACTCTTCGCCGACTAATTCGTAAGCTTCTTTAATCTCTTCTTCTGTTACTTTAATATTCGATGCATCAATCTTTGCTCCGTCAAATTTTTCTGTATATGCAAATACAGCCGCATCTTTTTCGCTGCGTACATGATCCAGGATTTCTGCAACACCTTGCTCATATTTGCCATAGTTATTCGGACTTCTCTTTAAAAGATCCTCCAGCAGATTCATTTTTGTATTCTTATCGAGATGCTGTATTCTCATTTTATCACTCCTATATTCCTATATTTGTGCGCGTAATTTCATTAATAATGCCTTAATTCTGTCACTCTCCATACGCATGCTTACCGGATTGACGATCATACGCGCAGACAGTGGGCAAACTTCCTCCAGAACTTCCAGACCGTTTTCACGCAGTGTGGAACCCGTTTCTACAATATCCACGATCACTTCAGAAAGACCAACGATCGGTGCCAGTTCAATCGAACCGTTTAATTTTACGATCTCTACAGTCTGGTGTTTTGTGTTGTAGAAATAGTCTTTTGCAATATTCGGATATTTTGTTGCGACACGGATCAGCTCATGATGTTTCAATAACGGTATTGCATCTTTATAACCGCACACACACATTTTACATTTCCCATAACCAAGATCCAGAACTTCATGAACTTTACGTCCTTCTTCAAGGATCGTGTCTTTTCCGACAACTCCGATGTCCGCTGCACCATATTCTACATAAGTCGGTACATCCGGTCCTTTTGCAAGGAAGAAGCGAAGCTTCAATTCTTCATTTGTAAAGATCAGTTTTCTGGAATCTTTGTCTTTCATCTCTTCACAGGTTATACCAATTTTCTCAAACAGTTCCAGCGTCTGTCTTGCCAGACGCCCTTTTCCAAGGGCAAATGTAAGATATCTCATAGTAAAAACTCCATTCTCTTATATATTATGATGTGGTCTTCTTTCCGTTTCCGGCAATCTTGTGTTCACCTGTCACAAGATTGATCATGACCACTTCTCCATCTTCTCTTATATATACAAGGTTTCCTGCATAATACTCTTTTCCATAAGTAATATATTCTTCCAGGATCTTGCCATCCGCTTTCTTGATCAGTTCCACATTCTTTGCTTTGTTACGGAAATCTTTTGCAAGCATAACCGCCTGTTTTGTCTTCCCTTCATCATATAAAATGATCGTATTCTTTCTTGTATATACGATGCGGAGTTTCTGTCGGTTCATCGCATTCATCAGCTCATCAATGACAATTGCAAATCCAATAGAAGGTGATTTCTTACCAAACTTCTCCAACAGATGGTCGTAACGTCCACCTTTTACGATCGCATCTCCGGTTCCAAAAGTATAACCGCGGAAAACAATACCGGTATAATATCCGTAAGTTCCTGTCATGCTCAGATCAAATGTTACAAATTTTTCCATTCCATATAATTTTAGAATGTCGTATATATGTTCCAGACGTCTGATTGCCATAATACCGGCAGAGTTAGGCGCAAGATCTTTTGCCTGGGAAAGGATCTCTACTCCGCCAACCATTTCTCCAAGTGCTGCAAAAGCTTCCTTGGAGCTTCTCTTTACAAGAATACTGTCCAGATATTCTTCCACACCGAAATAATTCCGGTTATTGATTAGTTCAATGACGCGTTCTCTTGCATCCTCATCCAGCGATGCATCTTCAATCAGGCTCTGGAAGAAATCAACATTCCCCACGCTGATTTGAAATTCCTTCACGCCAATTGTAAGCATCGATTCAATCACAAGTGCAAGCATCTCTGCATCTGCTTCCACGGAATCATCACCAATCAGCTCTGCGCCCATCTGTGTGACTTCTCTTAATCTCCCCTGATAGTTGGAATGATTAATAAATGTATTACCTGTATAGCAAAGCCGAATCGGCACTTCTTCCTCACCAAACAGTGTTGCTGCTGCTCTTGCAACGGACGGTGTGATATCTGGCCTCAGTGCAAGTGTATTTCCATCTTTATCAAAAAACTTATATAAATCTTTGGATGCCGTTGTTCCGATTTCTTTACGAAACACATCAAAATATTCAAACATCGGTGTCTGGATATCATGATAGCCATATAAATGGAACGTCTTCTTTAAACGGCTCTCCAGTGCAAGTTTCTTTCCGCATTCTACATTATATATATCCCGGACTCCTTCCGGTGTATGCAATACTTTCTTCATATGACCTCCTGTTAGCTCTTTCACTTTAGCGTGCTAATACGTTAAAACCCTTTCCGTATTATATACATTTTCTGATTCTTTGTCAAGTATATGACAAAGCCTGCCATTACTTCTGTTTCTGCTCCCGGACATCCAGGTCTTTATTAATCCCGTCCAGATACGGAACAAGACTTCCACGCCTTAATTCCATAAAAAATTCCGGATCCAGTTCTTCCAGACGGAAGCTTTTTCTGCCGCCTTTTTTTGCACGGTTCCAGAACTTCATCATTTCTTCATAGCGCATATAATACAGTATATTTTTTGCTGAATAATAAAGCAAAAAAAATGCAATTCCTTCCTGTTTTTCAAATCTGCCCATAAACTCTATCTGATGCTCATGGATATTCTGTAATGGAAAGGTATCTGCCACACATTCTTTTGCATCAAAGCATACCGGAATGCCCTGCACAACACCGATATAATCAACTGTACTTCTCTGTTCAAAATATGCCAGTGTGATCTGCCGGTGTTCCTTATCCATGCGGACCGGCGTGATCGGTGTCGGGATCTTCTGGATCAGCGCCAGATTTTTTTCCATATAATATTCATTGGTCCGGTTTACGAAATCCTCTAATGTTGAACCTCTAAGACCTCTTGAGTTCCATGTTCCCATGTTATCTCCTTTATGATTTTATAGAAATCTTCCGGAACCGGAGCTGTAAACGTTCGCCCGGAAAGTTTCTTTAATGTCTTATTCATCTCCGGCATTACAAGTTCATATGCATGCAGCATCTGTCTTGTCTGTGCTGTCTTCATTCTTCCGTTCCATTTCCGGTTCCACTTTGGATCACCATACTTCGGATCACCAAGAAGCGGATGTCCCTGCCATGCCAGATGTGCGCGGATCTGATGCGTCCGTCCGGTGATCAGATGCACTTTCAAAAGTGTTATTTCCTGATTCCATGCAACCGGAACATATTCTGTCTCGATTGGAACTGCATCAGCGCCGGCCTGTTTTGCAATTCGCACCTGGTTGGTCGCTTTGTCTTTCTGTAAATAGCCGCAGATATGTGCTCTTTTATCGATTGTTCCTTTCACAAGACAGAGGTAATATTTTTTCAGTGTCCTGTCTTTGAAAAGTTCTGAAAGCTTCTGTAATCCCGCCAGACTTTTTCCGGCAGTAATAAGGCCGCTCGTATTCCGGTCCAACCGGTTGCAGATGGATGGTCTGAATGTCTTAAGATCATCTTGCCTCAAAGCTTTCGTTTCAAGCAAATGTTCCATTAAATATTCGACAACCGATACATCCGAAGGCTTTGCTTTCTGGGATAGCACCCCGGCCGGTTTGTTATAAAAAACAACATCTTCATCTTCGTACACAACAGGCATCTGGATCTTTGGAAGCTTTTTCTTACTATGTGCAGTTTCCTGCTTTCCGGTAAATTTCTCCAGTGTTTCATCAGCAAGAAACAGTTTCACCTGATCCCCTTTTTTTAACTTTTCACTACCTGTTGCCTTTCTGCCGTTCAGCACAATATTCTTCTTACGCAGCATTTTATACAGGAAACTTCCCGGAGCTTCACTTAAATATTTCTTTAAAAATTTATCGAACCGCTGTCCGGATTCATTTTCCTTAATATATATTTTTCTCATACACGATTCCTTATATAAATATTTTACATGGATGTTGTCAGAAGGAGATGCCGTATCCGCCGTTCTCTTCTCCGGTTATCCGGCTTCTCGATTGCTGCAATACTGTTCATTCCCTCCGCACGTGATAAAAACGCAACATAATCATGAAAAACTTTTACAGTAACTTTCTCATATTTATGGTTGTGAAGCATTTCCTTAATATATCTTGCCGCCTTTGTCTCATCCGTTTTTTCATTGCTGGTGTAGCCGCACACCGTATGTCCGGAAATGACGATTGCATCTACCTGCATGACTTTTTCCGGACTTGTAATGACAAGATCATAGACTCTTGTCAGAAGGGGTGCTTTTTCTTCAATTTCTTTGCACTTGTCCGACGCAATGCTCTGATAAGGAGCCATTGTAATATACTCAACAAGCATCTTTGCAGCCGGAAGACATCCGACAACTGCTACTACAGTGAGCAAGTTCATGCGGGAACCACTCTGTACAATACCGATCACAACAAGCGCTATGACCACTGCAAATTCAATGACCGCCCAGAGCAGATATTTTGTTTTGCGGAAACGGATATATCCCGGACGTCCTTTTTCAATCTTCATTTATTATTATCCTTCTTTCCTGTTATTCTATCCTCTTTTATCAATCAGCATGCCTGATACGAATCAGATTCCATTTAACTTACGCATCAAATATGCGCTAAGAACATCCGGCAGCAATTTTCCTGCAATTCTGGCAACTTTCATAGATGTGCCGTATACAGAAACACATCTACGATCCACCGCATCCAGCAATGCTTTTCTGGCAACCGCTTTTGGATCCACTTTTGTAACTTTGTTACTTTTTCCAAGAAGTTCACCGCTGTGTGCAAAAAATTCTGTGTCCACAGGACCCGGGCACACCACTGTTACAGATATCTCCGCCGGTTTCCATTCCTCGCGGATCGCCATGGACAGACGGTAAACATATGATTTTGACGCAGAATATATTGCAAATCCCGGCTGTGGTGCGAATGCCGCTGCACTCGCCAGATTGATCACGCGGCTTCCTCTGCCAAGAAACGGCCGGCAGAGCAGAAGCATTCTTGTAAGACTCTGACAATTCAGTTTTACCATGCGAAGTTCTGTATCCTGCTCTCTTTCTCCGAAACAGCCGGACAATCCGCAGCCCGCGCTGTTAACAAGTATCCGGATCTCTGCATTTTTACGTTCCAGCTCTTTTTCGATTCTTTCATAAATATAATCTCGGTTCAGATCTCCGTCAAAGATCCGTACCGGAACAGTAAATTCCTTTTCCAGTTCCTGCAGGCGCTCTGTTCTTCTTGCCACAAGCCAAATCTCATCCAGATTCCGGTACAGTTTTACAATCTGTCTTGCAAATTCTCTGCCCATGCCAGAAGAAGCTCCTGTTACTAATGCAATTTTCATAGGATCATCTGCCTTTCTTTTTGTGTACGTTACGGATTGCTTTCTTTTTATACGGGCGCTTTCCGCCAGAAGCATTTCCACTACCAGATGTATTTCTGTGACCGGAATCATTTCCCCGCTCCGGCGCACGGCTCTTACTATAGGATGTTCCCTGATTCTTCCCACCGTGCCGTTTTGGACGCAGCAAACAGTGTTTATCATAACCTACCAGATCCATACGTCCCGCTTTCTTAAGCGCTTCCAGCACGATATCATAATTCTGCGGATTGCGATACTGGATCAAAGCACGCTGCATCGCCTTTTCGTGCGGATTCTTCGGAACATACACCGGTTTCATCGTCCTTGGATCCACACCTGTATAATACATACAGGTAGAAATCGTTGACGGTGTCGGATAAAAATCCTGTACCTGTTCCGGCATATACCCAAGGTCTCTCAGATATTCCGCAAGCTCAACAGCTTCTTTTAATGTCGATCCCGGATGGGAAGACATCAGATAGGGCACAAGGTACTGCTTCATACCAAGCTGTTCATTGATTTTTTTATATTTCTCAGTAAATTTCTGATAAACTTCATTCCGCGGCTTACCCATACAGGTAAGTACCGCATCTGAAACATGCTCCGGCGCTACCTTAAGCTGACCGCTCACATGATATTTACACAGCTCTTTAAAAAATGTATCATCCTTATCTGCAAGCACATAATCAAATCGGATTCCCGAACGGATAAAGACTTTTTTTACTTTTGGAATCTTCCGCAGTTTCCTGAGAAGCGATACATAATCTTTGTGATCCGCTTTAAGGTTCTTGCAAGGTGTCGGGAACAAACACTGCCTGTTCTTGCAGACTCCATATTTTAACTGTTTCTCACAGGATGGATGTCTGAAATCAGCCGTTGGTCCGCCCACATCATGGATATAACCTTTAAAATCCTTATCCTGTGTGATATGTTCTGCTTCTTCCAGCAGGGATTCATGACTTCTCGTCTGTATGATGCGTCCCTGATGGAACGTAAGCGCACAGAAATTGCAGCCGCCAAAACATCCTCTGTTGCTGATCAGGCTGAATTTGACTTCCGAAATAGCCGGGACGCCACCATCTTTCTCGTAAGACGGATGATAAGTCCGCATGTAAGGATAGCTATATGTCTCGTCCATCTCCTGTTGGGAAAGAGGCTTTGAAGGCGGATTCTGTACGATATACATATGTTCGCCGTACGGCTCTACCAGTCTCTTTCCGGTAAATGGATCTGTATTACAATACTGCGTATAAAAACTTCTGGCATAGTTGAGCTTGTCCGCTTTTAAATCCTCAAAAGCCGGCAGCATAACTGCATCATACACACTGTCCAGACTCTTTACTCTGCAGACTGTTCCATCAATAAAAGTAATATCTTTCACATCGATCCCACTGTCCAGAGCCTCAGCGATCTCGATGATCGAACGCTCTCCCATTCCATAAGAAATAAGATCTGCGCCGGAATCTAAGAGTACGGATCGTTTTAATTTATCTGACCAGTAATCATAATGCGCCATACGCCTGAGACTCGCTTCAATTCCCCCCAGAATGATCGGCGTCTTCTTATAGACCTGCCGGATCAGATTACTGTAAACGATTGTCGCATAATCCGGTCTTTTTCCCATTACGCCGCCCGGAGTAAAGGAATCTTTGCTTCTTCGTTTTTTTGATACAGAATAATGATTGACCATCGAATCCATATTGCCCGCAGACACAAGGAAACCAAGCCTTGGTTCTCCATATATCATTATACTGTTTTTATCTTTCCAGTCCGGCTGTGCAATGATCCCGACTTTGTAACCAAAAGCTTCCAGTTCTCTCGTAATAATTGCATGTCCGAAAGACGGATGATCTACGTAAGCATCACCGGAAATATATACAAAATCCACCTGCTCCCATCCACGGTCGATCATGTCTTGTCTGCAGATTGGCAAAAATTGCTGTTTCATTAATCGTTATACCTCTTATCTATCTCTTCTGAGATTCATGTTTTCTCATATTAATTACTAGTTATCTTACTAAATTATAGGATACTCTTCAATTCGCTGTCTGTAAGTTTCCGGTATTCTCCCGGAGCAAGCTCTTCATCCAGTACAAGTGCACCCATACGTTCCCGTTTCAGATAGACAACTTCCTTACCAACAGCCAGAAACATACGTTTTACCTGATGAAATTTCCCCTCCCGGATTGTCAGCCGGATACGTGAAACCGTGCCTTTTTCCAGAATCTTCAGTTCCGCAGGCATTGTCCACTCTGGTTCTTCCTGAGTACCAATATTGATTCTCTCTTTGAATACACGGACATCCTCCTCCGTCACGCCACCGCTGATCTTCGCATAATAGCACTTATCGACATGTTTTTTGGGCGATAACAGTCTATGTGCCAGTGCTCCATCATTTGTTATAAGAAGAAGCCCCTCTGTATCTTTATCCAGACGACCGACCGGAAATAAATCTTTACGTTTTTTCTCTTTTATGAGATCCAGAACTGTTTTATCTCTTTTGTCTTCTGTTGCAGATATCACACCAGCCGGCTTATTCAGCATATAATATTCAAATGTTTCATAAGCAACCGGTGCACCGTCAAACGTAATTTTATCTTCGTCTTCCCGGATCTTATATTCCGGCTTCTTTATAATATCTTCATTTATCTTCACGCGTCCCTGACGGATATATTTCTTTACTTCCTGGCGTGTACCGATACTCATATCTGCCAGATATTTATCCAGTCTGATCATTAGCAAAGCCTCCATCCCGGAAGATATTTATTTTTCAGCGTCTGTCCTGATAATTTACCAAATCCAAGCGGATAGCCGTCTACGCAAACCAGATACCAGCCTTTTTCCTTTGATCCAGTCATATCTTCTACATCCAGTGTCTCCCCTTTCAGATAACGTTTCACGCGCTCATCTGATACCGGGAAATCTAATACTTTTTTGTACTCGTCCTTTTTCAGGCACATGGCAAGCGCCTGACTTGGTTCAAACCGTTTTTTCTTAAGTTCGCCAAGCAACAGCCCTGTTCGCAGGAAACGAATGCCACATACATCCGGCAGATCTTCCGGCATGTAGTAAACCCGTTCTCCATGGACATCCAGCCTTGCTGCATCCAGTTCCCACGTAGTATCCTCAAGGAACACTTCCAGATCTTCCGGTAATTTCTTTTTGCTTTTCTTGCCAGGAAGCAGTTTCTTATCGGTTGCAGGGAGTGGCTTTCCTTTTCTCAGAAGTGCAAGGTAGTGTCCTTCCCCTTTCATCTTATGAGGAAAGATACGGACTGTTTTTGCAAATTCTTCAGACTTTGAAGCTGTAAGCTCCGGCATTCCTTTTTCAAATCCTTCGTAGCCTTTTATACCTAATATCTCAAATTCCGGATATTTTTTCAATAAATATTCAATTGTCCCTTCATTCTCCCTGCCATCAAAGGTACAGGTAGAATAGAGCAGCATGCCACCAGGTTTTAACATTCTCGCTGCCTGCGTAATAATACTTTTCTGGATATTAGCAAAAAATTCAGGGCCATGTTCTTCCCATGCCTTCACCATCTTTTTGTCCTTCCGGAACATACCTTCGCCGGAGCACGGTGCATCGATCAGAATTTTATCAAAATATTCCGCAAAATAATCTTCCAGCTTTCCAGGCTCTTCGCTCAGCACCAGAACATTGCCAATACCAAATACTTCTATATTTTTTAGCAATCCTTTTGCTCTGGAATTGCTGATATCATTGGCTATCAGAACCCCCTCTCCTTTTAGCTTTGCACCTAATTCTGTCGCCTTGCCACCCGGAGCTGCACAAACGTCCAGCACCTTATCGCCCGGTTCTACCGGCAGACGATTGGCAGGTGTCATGGCACTTGGTTCCTGAAGGTAATACAATCCAGCAAAATAATATGGGTGTCTGGATGGTGTTACCTTGTCTCCATCGTAATAAAACCCATTTTCAATCCACGGAATCGGCGTGATCTCAAATGGACAGATCTTCTTAAAATCTTCTACAGATATTTTATTTGTATTTACACGCAAGCCGTAATATCTCGGCTCATCATAGCAGGACAAATACTCCGGAAATTCATCTCCTAAAAGTGCCTGCATCTTTTCTTCAAATTTATCGGGCAGTTTCATGTCTTACCTTCCTTATGTTCTTTGCAAAATATACGCATAACATATCGCTGATTCATCATCCGTTTCGCAAATGCCTATACGCTTTTTTAGTATAACATATAACAATACTGATTGCAAAATCGGCACCGTCAAAAATGATATTTAAGCTTTTGTCGTTTGCATTTTTGTAAAATGTAATATGGATTTACACTGATTTCCATTCCTTTATCGTATTTATAAATTCCGACATGCAGATGTACTGGGAATTTTCCTGTTTTCCCCTCTTCCCCATAACCGGAATCCCCCATAAACCCAATCACCTCTCCCGCTATAACTGTATCCCCTCTTTTCTTATTGCCAAAGCTATGCAAATGTGCGTAGTAGTAATAAGTACCACTGTCAGAAGTTACGCCGATTCTATATCCGCCTTTTTCTGTCCACCCAAGATTCGTAATCGTCCCATCCGTCATACTTACAACCGGACACGTTCCCGCTTTACTGTTCGCAACCATAAGGTCGCAGCCTTCGTGTCCTCTTTTCCCACCATAAGTGCGTTCCAACATCCAGGAGTTTTCAAAAGTGATTTTAAATTTTGCATTATCTACCGGTTCGGGCAGTGGAAAATACACCACTTCTTTTTTTACCTGTTTCGTCCACCTGTGGTATTTTTGCAGGACATCTGTATTTTTGCTACTGGATTTTTCAAGTTTTTCCGACGCGAATCCCGCGCGTATTTCTTCAACAAGCATATTCTTTTCTATGCTTTTATTCGCGCTATTATCATAGGTGGTTTTAATTAGAACCACTATCAGCATTATCAAAATATACATTCCCACTTTTCGGCAGTTATTTCTTTTTGTTTTGAATCTTCGTTTCATTTCGCATTTATTATTAGTTCTTTTTAATACCACTATATGTATTTTAAGCATATCATTATGCCCTGGCGTATCATACAACATAATTCTTTATATAATCTTCTGTTATAGCGACTCTGCTTTCGATTAATGATTGAAAAAGCAAAACACAGGCACTACAGATCGTTATGATCCACAGTGCCCGTGTTTTATTTTTCTTATTCAATTATTAAACTTATTAAACTGCTAATTAAACATCCTTCAGCGTTCTGTATTATTACTCTTCAGATACTGCGTATTATTTTAATTTCGCAAGAATTGCTTTCAGATAATCCCATGTTCTCTCTGTAGAAGCAATATCCAGTTTTTCATTGAAAGAGTGTACATCCAGCATATCCGGTCCCATAGATACGCAATCCAATCCCGGACACTTATCCATGAAGAAACCACATTCCAGCCCACTGTGCGTAGCAAATACAACCGCTTTCTTTCCATACATATCTTCGTATATATCAGACATCAATTTCTGTAATTTAGATTCCGGATTGTACTGCCATGCCGGATACTCTCCGTTGATAACAGCTTCCGCTCCGACTGCTTTACAGCACCGTTCGATTTCTGCACGCATCTCCTGCTTCTTGGATTCGAAAGAGCTTCGCATCTGGTATCTTACTTTTACATGATCTTCATCCGTGCTGACAACACCCATATTCAGGGAAGTCTCTACAAGACCTTTCAGGGAACGGCTGAATTCAACCAATCCGTTTGGCGAAATTATAATATATGTAATAATATGATCTGTTGCTTCATCATCAAAAGCATCCATCGTTGTCTGACCTTTGACTTCTACATCCAGTTCCAATGTTGGTTCTTCACCGACAAATTCAGCTGTCCAGATTTCTCTCATCTGATCTGTACATTTTTTTACTTTCTCAATATCACTCTCAGCTACAAGTAAAACTGCCTCACAATTCCGAGCAATAACATTATCCTTGGATCCTCCATTGATGGATACCATATGGAATTTAACTTCTTTGGAAACGGCATCCAGAAGACGTCCCATCATCTTATTTGCATTACCGCGCTGTTTGTCAATCTCCATACCGGAGTGTCCCCCAAGCAGTCCGTGAACTTTCACCAACACCTCTGTTCCATCCATCTTTTCTCTGTGGAATGGAATTCTTGCTTCAATGTTAATTCCACCTGCACATCCAGTTGTCAGAATGCCTTCAATCTCAGAATCCACATTGATCAGTGTCTTGCCTTTTAAGTTACTGAAATCTAAAGCAATCGCACCATACATGCCTGTTTCTTCATCAATTGTAAAAACTGCTTCGATCGGTGGATGTGGAATATCGTCACTGTCTAATAATGCCATTGCCATCGCAACCGCAATACCATCATCAGCACCAAGCGTTGTATCTTTGGCTTTTACAAAACCATCTTCTACATAAAGCTCCAGTCCATCTTTTTTGAAATCATGTGTACTTCCCGGTCTCTTCTCGCAGACCATATCCAGATGTCCCTGAATGATCACCGGATCGCTGTTCTCATATCCTGCTGTTCCCGGTTTCTTGATAATTACATTGTTCGTGTCGTCCTGAATGTACTCAAGATTTCTTTCTTTTGCAAACTCAACGCAAAAGTCACTGATCTTCTTCGTATCAAATGTTCCCCTCGGAACTTTGCTGATTTCCTCAAAAAAGTGAAATACTTTCTTAGGTTCTAAATTTTCTAATACTGCCATTTTTCTTACCTCTCTTTTCGACAAATTCTATCTATATTATGGTATACAAATCATAAAAAATCAACTTAATTCATAAAATAAATTAAGAATCTTCTTACGAAAGTCTGAATTATGGATTGTTATTTTTTTATCGTAGTTACAATTATCATTTTTTTCCTGATGCTGTTTTTTCCGCAGACTGCGATCTGTGGGGCAAGCCTTGGTCTGATGCTCTGGTTTCAGACAGTCCTTCCTGTATTGCTGCCATTTTTAATACTGACAGCCCTGCTTTTAAAAAGCAACGGATTCTTCTTGATCTCCAGACTTGTCCGTCCCATACTCCGTCCTCTGTTCGGTATCTCCGACTATGGTTCTTTCGCACTGCTTGTCGGTTTCTTATGCGGCTATCCGATGGGAAGTAAAGTCACGGCTGATTTAAAAAGAGAAGGTAAAATCACAGTAAACGAAGCCTCTTATCTGCTTTCTTTCTGCAACCAGACAAGTCCAATGTTTCTGATCAGTTACATTTTCTACATTCATTTAAAGCGTCCGGATCTTCTGTTCCCCGGTATGCTCCTGATCGAGGGCGTTCCTATCCTTATGAGTATTCCGTTCCGCAAAATATACTGCCCCGCTGTCACATCCAGCGCTTCTTCTCCTTCACCTCATTTTACCTGGAATATGCTGGATGACTGCATCATGCAGTCTTTTGAGACAATCACAAAAATTGGCGGTTATATTATTATCTTTTCCGTTTTTCTGCAGTTTGGTAAAGAATTGCCATTTACACATCCGTTGTTGACCTTCCTATTTCTTCCTTCCCTTGAAATTACAAATGGTATTGCTTTAATCTGTAATTCGGGAGTTCCGACAGACCTGGCTTTTGTACTTGCAACCGGACTGGCTTCGTTTGGAGGCTGGTGTTCCGTGGCACAGACGTACAGCATGATCCGTGGAAGCGGTCTTTCTATTGGCGATTACATAGCAAAAAAGCTGATCATCACAGGGATAACCAGCTTGCTTGCTTACATATATATCTTTTGTTTTTAAAACAGGATCTATATTATATTCTGTTTTATACAGAAATTATTCCTTGTATTCAACATTCTCTGCCTCTTCATAGACCGGTTCTTCTACTTCCGGAATCTCTTCCGCCTCTTCGTAGACCGGTTCTTCTTGAACCATATTCTGATCCGGAACTTCTAATTCTTGACGATTGTTATGTACGCGGTCATAACACTCCTGCAGAGAATTGACAAGCCCATCATATTTTGTAGTGTAGCTGTCCAGTGTATGTCCAATAATGCTCTCTGCATTGGCAAGCAGATCATCAGTATAACGGATCGCTCCGATACGGATATCATTCGCATCTCTTGTCGCATTATCCAGAATCTCCTGTGCCTGGTCAGTTGCTGCGGTTACGATTTCATTTGCCTGGGCATATGCCTGCTGCATGATCTCGTGCTCACTGACAAGTTCATTCGTCTGAATGTGCGCTTCCTCGATCATATTGTCTGCTTTGTTCTGTGCATCAGCAAGGATTGCATCTTTATTTGCAATAATCTTCTGATAACGCTTGATCTCTTCCGGCGTACGCATACGCAGTTCACGAAGAAGCTCGTCCATCTGGTCTTTATTTACAATAATCTTCGTTGTAGATAACGGCTGAAATTTACAACTGTCGATATACTCCTCAATTTCTTCAATAATCTGCTCAATACGGCTGCTCATTATTCACACTCTCCTTTTTTCGTGATCTTCGATTTTATTTTCTCCTCAACATGTTCTGGAACAAATTGAGATATATCCCCTCCAAAAGCTGCCACTTCCTTTACTATCGTGGAACTGAGATAAGAATATTCCAGACTTGTTGTTAAAAACACTGTCTCAATATCCTCTGCCAGCTTGTGATTCGTCTGTGCCATCTGCAATTCATATTCAAAATCTGTCACAGCACGCAAGCCACGCACGACCATCTTCGCTGACATCTCTTTCGCAAAATCGATCAGAAGTCCTTCAAATGGTACAATCTTCACTCCCGGCAGTTCTTTTGTAACTTCTTTTAACATTTTAACACGTTCTTCTACGGAAAACAACGGGGTTTTTGCCTTATTATTCAGCACTCCGACAATGAGTTCGTCAACAAGTCCGCTTGCTCTTCTGATCACATCCAGATGTCCGTTCGTCACCGGATCAAAACTTCCCGGATAAATTGCTCTTAACATACCGTTCCTCCTGTTTTCTCCAAAAATACATGTTTATTTGTCTTATATAATTTCTCCTTGATAATCGAATAACCGAGTGCTTCTACATCGTCAAACGTTGTCTCTTTGGACGCTTCTACGATCAGCAGTGTATCTTCATCCACCAGATTTGAATCATTCAGACTCGCAAGTACTTGTTTCTCCAGATTATGGTTATACGGCGGATCCATGAAAATAATGCCAAACGCACTGGTTCCGCGAAGTCTTGCCAGTGCACTTAATACATCTGTTGCCACTACCTGTGCATTGGAATCCAGTTTTGTATATTTTAAATTCTCTTTGATACATGAAACTGCTTTCGGATTTTTCTCAACAAACACGGCTTCCTTCGCGCCACGGCTTAAAGCCTCGATTCCGATACCGCCGCTTCCGGCAAACAGATCCAGAAACCGGCAGTCATAAAGGCTCGGTGTAATCATATTAAATAATGTCTCTTTGATCCGGTCGGTTGTCGGACGTGTGTCCATTCCTTCAATCGTTTTCAGTTGTAATCTTTTGGCAGATCCTGCTATTACTCTCATAACATCCTCACTTGCTTCGCTTATTATATAGTTCTTCTATTAATATTTCTTCTTTCAGCAAAATATCTTTTTCCCGTTCATTATACGTATTTACTATATAAAAGTCAAATCGGCACACAGCATTTTCTGCCATGCGCCGATTTTTCTTTTCCTTATTTACCGGACATCTGTTTTTCCTGTTCTTCGATCATTTTCTTAACCATATAACCACCAACAGATCCGTTCTGTTTTGATGTCAGGTCTCCGTTGTACCCGTCTGATAATGGTACACCAAGTTCACTTGCTACCTCGTATTTGAATTTGTCTAATGCTCCTTTTGCCTCCGGTACGGCGGCTCTGTTTGATGAACGATTTGCCATTTTATACTCCTCCTTTTAATCTCTGTGTTGTTCTGTAACCTTTTGTAATATTTGTTTTGGTTACAATCCTAGTATATGGAGGAATTAAATTATTACACTAGAAGTTCTTTCATAATCTGGAATTTTTTTCAACCATTCCGGATATTCTTCTAAAATCCAGTCTGCCGCTTCATTTGCCATTTGCAAGATTGCCGCATCCTGATAAATATCTCCGATTTTAAAATCCATAAGACCGCTTTGACGGATGCCAAACAGATCACCCGGACCACGAAGCTTCAGATCTTCACTTGCAATTTTGAAACCATCGTTGGAATGATTCAGAATATCCAGTCTTTTTTTCGTCTCTTTTGCATCAGAACCGGTCATAAAAATGCAATAAGACTGATATGCACCTCTTCCGACACGTCCCCGGAGCTGATGGAGCTGGGCAAGTCCAAAACGTTCCGCGTTTTCAATCAGCATAACTGTCGCATTCGGCACATCGATTCCGACTTCAATTACCGTAGTGGATACAAGGATCTGAATCTGATTTTCTGCAAATTGCTGCATGATCTCATCTTTGTATACCTGTTTCATCTTTCCATGCAGGCAGCCCACCTGCACATCTGCGCCCATCTCATCCTGAAGCATCCTGCTGTAGTCCGTGACATTTTCTGCTTCCATGTTCTCACTCTCTTCGACCATCGGACAGATAACATAACACTGTCTTCCTTCTGCGATCTGTTTTTTCATAAACTGATAGGCAGTCTGCCTGTATCCGGTATCTACGACGCAGTTTTTGATCGGGATACGATTTGCCGGAAGCTCATCGATCACCGATATGTCCAGTTCACCGTATAAAATGATTGCAAGCGTGCGCGGAATCGGTGTCGCACTCATAACAAGCACATGCGGTGTACCGCCTTTCTGCGCGAAACTCTCTCTCTGCTTCACGCCAAAACGATGCTGTTCATCGGTCACAACAAGCGCCAGATTATCATAATTTACCGCATCCTGTATAAGCGCATGGGTTCCGATGATAATCTTCGCAAATCCGCACTCTATCCGGTCATAGGCACGCCGTTTTTCCTTTGCGGTCATGGAACCTGTCAGGAGCACTGCTTTCACTGGAATATCATAGGTTTCCAGCATATTACATATTGACGCGTAATGCTGTCTTGCAAGAACTTCTGTCGGAGCCATCATTGCGCCCTGGCATCCTGAAAGCGCTGTATTAAAAAGCGCCAGAACTGCAACGATCGTTTTTCCGGAACCGACATCCCCCTGCACCAGACGTGACATGGTCATCTCTCCCGCCATATCTGCTGCAATCTCTTTCCAGACTTTCTTCTGTGCATTTGTCAGTTTATATGGAAGCTTCGCTATAAATGC
Source organism: Dorea sp. OM07-5 (assembly GCF_003481355.1). Classification (NCBI taxonomy): domain Bacteria; kingdom Bacillati; phylum Bacillota; class Clostridia; order Lachnospirales; family Lachnospiraceae; genus Dorea; species Dorea sp. OM07-5. Next base: position 168,342 of record NZ_QUKZ01000002.1, read on the forward strand.
ATCTATATCCGGGTGTACCGGGATCACATATTCATTTTCCAGTTTTTCATTCTTATCTTTTAATTTTCGGATTGCAAGAATAAACTGAAGAAATTCTTCAAATACAAGACGCTTTCTTGCATGCATGAAAACAGCTTTGTCCTCTGGAAAATGAATTCCCCGGACCGCATAATTGTACTCTGCAAGTTCATAACGCATACGCAGTTCCTTCGGCAGACGTTCTCTGGTCAGATCCATCCCGTCAAGCGCCTGATGCATTGCTTTCATAATGGCATGATTGGAAAGTCCGGCTGTCAGACCATAGATTGGCTGCAGCGTATTTTTTTTCCCGTCATACTGTTCCGGCGGATAAAAGACCTCCGGATGTTCCATGACAAGTTCGTTTCGTTTTCGCACAATCTTACCGCGGAGCGTAACTGCACCGCCTTTTTGAAATGTATTACGAAGATACGGCATCCGGAACCAGATAACCTTAATCGTTCCGGTCAGATCTTTCACATGCATCGTCGTCACCTGCAGGCTGCGGCTCCCGGATACCTGAACACGGCCAAAAATCATGCCGTTTACTGCCACTATCTGTCCTTCTCTTACATCGCTTATCGGCACCGGCTCTTCATATATATCATAGCCTCTCGGATAATAACGGAGCATATCTCCTACCGTAGAAATACCAATCTTCGCAAACAGTTTTTCTGTTTTCTCTCCGATTCCTTTTAATTCTTTAATACTTGTTTCTGTGATCATAACTGCTCCTGCGTAGTAACATCAATAACAAAAAGAGGACCGCTTAAAGTCCCCTTTTATCCTGCTTTTTTTCTATTCAACTGCCAATACGTAATAATAGATCGGCTGTCCACCAAACTGCGCATCAACATCTACATCCGGATATTTCTCCGTTATTTTCTCTGTAAATGCGTCTGCATCTTCTTCTGATACATCAGCTCCATAATACAGGCTGATCAGTGCCGAATCATCATCTACAAGCTGCTCCAGCATATCCAGCGCTGTTGCCTCCACTTCCGTTCCAACAGAAAGGATTCCGCTGTCACCGATTCCCATGATATCTCCTTCATGGATCTCTTTCTCATCAATCTTCGTATCACGGACTGCATATGTGATCTGTCCGGTCTTAACATTCTTAATCTCTTCCAGCATCGTCTCTTCGTTGCTCTTCGCATCTGCGTCCGGCACAAAATTGATCAGTGCTGTGATTCCCTGTGGTACTGTCTTTGTCGGAATTACAATGATCTCTTTATCTTCCACAAGCGCTTTTGCCTGATTTGCAGCAAGGACAATATTCTTATTGTTCGGAAGGATAAATACACTGTCTGCATTCACTGCATCAATTGCCTTGAGCATATCTTCCGTACTCGGATTCATTGTCTGACCGCCTTCGATAATATAATCAGCTCCAAGTTCTTTGAAAATGGAATTCAGTCCTTCACCAATTGATACCGTAATAAATCCCATTGGTTTTCTAGGCTCTTTAGCCTTCTCTTCTTCCTGTGCTGCCGCAAGTTTCTCGGCATCACGGATCAGTTTTTCCTGATGCTCCTCGCGCATATTGTCAATTTTCATGCGGGAAAGCTGTCCGTAAGTCAACGCTCTCTGAATCGCAAGTCCCGGATCATTTGTATGCACATGGATCTTCACAACATCGTCATCTGCAACGCATACGATAGAATCGCCGATGGATGACAGATATGCTTTAAAATCATGTTCATCTGCTTCTGTAAATTCTTTCTCTGTAAGGATAATGAACTCTGTACAATATCCGAACTTGATATCTGCCGTATCTTCTGCATTCACTTTCGTTACAGTCACACCGCCGGCAGGCTGGATTGCACTGTAATCTACTTCTTTTCCAAGGAATGCATCATATGCTCCTGAAATCACTTCCAGAAGTCCCTGTCCGCCGGAATCTACAACGCCGGCTTCTTTAAGAACCGGAAGCATCTCCGGAGTCTTTGCAAGCACTTCTTTTGCATGTTCGATCACTGCCGGGATGAACTCTTCGAGATCATCTGTCTCCTGTGCCAGCTCAGAAGCCTTCTCAGCAATACCGCTGGCAACTGTAAGAATTGTTCCTTCCTTCGGCTTCATAACTGCTTTATAAGCTGTATCACGCGCTCTTGTGCATGCTGCTGCAAGTGCGATCACGTCAATCTCTTTCTCTTCGCGGATTGACTTGGTAAATCCTCTTAAAAGCTGTGACAGGATAACACCGGAGTTACCTCTTGCGCCACGCAGGGAACCGGATGAGATTGCTTTTGCAAGCTCTTTCATACCCGGATTCTCAAGTGCTGTTACTTCCTTTGCTGCAGACATAATTGTCAGTGACATGTTCGTTCCTGTGTCTCCATCCGGAACCGGAAAAACATTCAGCTCATTGATAAATTCTTTCTTTGCCTCTATATTCTGTGCACCTGCAAGAAACATCTTTGCAAGCATGTCCACATTAATTGTCTTTGTAGCCACTTCTTATGTTCCTCCTTAACTAATCGATGACTCTTACACCTTCGATATAGATATTGATCTTATCAACCGGCATACCTGAAAATTCTTCTACTTTATACTGTACATTGCTGATCAGGTTCTCTGTTACTGCAGAGATACTGACACCATATGCGACGATCACATGAAAATCAAGACTGATGTGATTGTCATCAGAAATGTGAACCTGAATACCACGTGTCAGGCTCTCTCTTTTAAGCAAATGTACAAAACCATCCTTCATATTAACAGCAGCCATACCAACGATACCAAAGCATTCTACTGCAACGGTTCCGGCATATTTTGCAATAACCTCAGGATCAATTGTAATAATTCCAAGATCTGTACTAACGCATCCCTTCATACTGCAACCTCCACTTCTTCTATTTATCATTTTAAGTATAGTCTAATCTTCTATATTATACCCTGTTTGCTCATTTATTACAAGTCACGCATAGCAGACAGCGCCTGTTCTGTCATAAAAATGTAATTTTTTGTCATATAAAAAACTCAGATTCCAAATCGAACCTGAGTTTTTAATTCCAATCACATTCTTGATTAAGCACGTTCAACTTTGCCTGATTTTAAGCAAGAAGTACAAACATACATTTTCTTTGTAGCTCCGCCTTCTGTCTTAACACGAACTGATTTTACGTTTGATTTCCACATCTTTGGTGATCTTCTATGTGAGTGACTTACATTGTTACCAAAGTGAGCACCCTTTTCACAAATAGCACATTTAGCCATGACTGCACCTCCTAACGCTCATAATAAGTCTGTTCTCCAGACTCGCAACATTGACATTGTAACAGACTTGTTATCTAATTGCAAGTATTTTTTATAAAAATGTAATCTTAAGATGAAAATATGTTTTCAAGGCGGCAAAAGTGTTCTCTCCTGTCTGCACCGCCTGCTAGCAGCAGAACAGATTATACCCTGCCAGTATACATAAAATAATACAGATCACTTCTATAAAAGCATTCGGTAAGATCATAGACAGAATAAGCCCGACAGCAACCCAGAACAAAGCAAATCCGATTACTTTCTTCATAATTCTCACTGCCTTTATCAATTCTTTTCATATTATTTTATGCAAATTTGCCGGAAAACATTACAAAGTTCTCTGCCTGGTTATTCCTCATCAAGAATATCCATAACATCTTTCTCCGTCATCTTGTCATCTTTATCGCCGGTAAACTTGTCGATGGCATCCGGAATCATATCCAGGATCTTCGTCATCGTATCCTGATTCTTGATATTTACAAGTTTTGTTTTACCATTCTGGATCACAAGCACCGCACACGGAGACATCTTACCGCCGACACCTCCTGCCCCTTTTTCCTTCTTATCGCCGCTGAATGCGCCGGCTCCGATACCAAAAGAGACATCTACAAGTGGAAGAATGATCGTATCTCCGATGTGAATTGCATCTCCGACAACTGTCTTTGATGAAACAACACTATCCATTCCCCGGAACAATGCTTCTACTGTTCCTTTAAAATTATTGTCTGCCATATTATTTCCTCCTGACTTTATCTTTCATAATTTTTTATATCCCGATAGGTCGTTCTGATATTCCGGTTCCAGAACAATACCCATGCAAGTCTCGCAAGATGATTTAACCGTAAGTTTCCTTTGCAGAGAAGGCTTCCTCCAAATACTGCCTGTTCAAAATCCGGATGCACTTCAAATGCCGACCCAAAGAGCGGATAAAATACACTTAATACAGCCAGCACTTCACCGGTATAAGCCGGATCTTCAAATCCAAATCTTATCTTTCCTTCCAGCTTCTTTGGTTTCCACGCTTTCAGAAAACGGAAAAGCTCTTTTTTAGCTTTTTCAAATGCAGCTTTATGCGTCTCGTCCCGAAGAAAGGACATCAATTGCTCTTTCTTATCCACAACTGTCTGCTTCTGCTCACGCATCTTATCGCGCGTTCTCTTTATCTTCTTTACAATCCTCTGAATGTAAGATTCTTTTTTATCCGGATTCTTCCGTTTAGATTTTTTCTTTTCAGTTTTTTCAGGATCTTCTGAAACTTGTCCAGATTTTTCTTTATCTTCTTCACACTGTACCGTCTGCGGAAGTCTCTTAACATCTTGTGCTTTTTCAGCCACCTGTAATTCTTCTTCCACTTCTGGCTCTTCATACGCTTCAACAGACCTCTTTTTCTCTGGCTCTTCATGCGTTTCATCAGTTTCTTCCACTGCTGTACCCGGTTCTTCGTTAACAGACCGTTCTTTTTCGTCATCTTTCTCATCGGCTTTCTCCTCCTTTATTTCTGCGCTTCGCTTCTTTGCAGATCTTCGTTTCCAGAACACAATCCGTAATTTCCATATCAGATGGCTGTCCTTATACAGCAGATCGATTCTGAACAAATGTAAAAGCCACGTTATGCACACCTTTCCTTTCAAGCTGTCTGTAGTCCCTCTGCATACGCCCTGTGCTTTGTAACGAACAGGAACAAACAGCAGGATCAGAATCAGCAATAGCAGTATTCCCAGTATCACTGCGATTATGATTCCTATTATTTTCAAGATCAACAACAATATATGTAGCATCTTAACCTTCCCGTTCTTTTTCTAAAATATAGGAACGGATATCCGCACCTTTGGTTTCATTATACACTTCCTGTGTGATTCCTTCCACTATTTCCAGCGCATCCTCAAAATCTTTTGTAAGACCCACGACAAGCGGCAGCTCCTCCGGATAATTTTTCTGCCTGCGGATACATGCCGGGAAAATATCCAGCTGGTTCTGATCTGTCGATGCAAGTGTGATCAGATAAACTCCGGGTAATAATTTCCCGTTTTTCAGTTTTTTAATCAGATTTTCTTTTTTCTTCTGCAGGCCTTCCGGCACATATAAATATTTATAAATATGCATATGCCGCCCTCTTTCTTTAATAATAGGCATCAAAAACTTTCCTTGCCACATTAACTGCTTTCGCATTACCGTCTGCTGCTTCGATCACAACGCTGACAACAAGATCCGGATCATCCACGTTCGACATACCGATAAACCAGGAGTGGTCTTTGTTCTTATCCGAACTGTACTCTGCTGTTCCGGTCTTTCCTGCTGTTGTATAACTTGTTCCGCTCATTGCTGATGCTGCTGTTCCGTATTTTGTTACACTGGACATATAATCCTTTAACATGGAAGCTTCTTTCGCTGTCATCAGTTCTGCATATTTTTCCGGTTTCGTCGAGCTTATCACAGCGCCTTTGTAATTTGTCACAGAATCCACAAGGTACGGCTTCATCAGTGTTCCGCCATTTGCAATTGCCGAAGTAATGAGTGCCATATGATATGGACTTACCTGTGTCTTTCCCTGTCCGATCGCTGTCATCATACGTTCCGCGATTCCTGCCTGGTCACTTAATGCAAAATGACTTTCTTTATAAGAAATATTCCCCGGAAGTTTTGAATCAAACAGCAGCTTCTTTGTAGTCTTCTTAAAATCTGGGATCTTCAGTCCCTGTCCGATATTACTGAAAGAGGTATTGCAGGAATAAGCAAGGCTGTCTCTGAAACTTACCTGTCCGTGCACTTTTCCGCCAAAGCAGTGGATCGTATTCGATCCAGCTTCGATCTGTCCCTGGCACACATAAGAATAATCATCTGGATTGCCATGTTCTCTTATATACTCCAGTGCTGTTATCACTTTAAATGTAGATCCTGGCGGATACTGTCCCTGTGTTGCACGGTTTAACAGTCTTGCCGATGAATCCGTATTGAGTGTCTGCCATTTGTCTTCCACTGTCTCCGGATTGAAGTCCGGCTTTGATACCATGGCAAGAACTTTGCCTGTCTTCGGATCCATGGCAACAACCGCACCCTTCCGGTCTCCCAGCGCATCATACGCTGCTCTCTGTAATTTCACATCCAGTGTTGTGACAACATTGTCTCCCGGATTCTTCTTATCCTGAAATTCGTTCGTTAGCTTCTCCAAAAAAAATGCATTTGACGACAGAAGTTCGGAATTCATTCTGGATTCCAGACCGTATTTCCCTTTTGCCGTATACCCGACTACATGGGCAAATTCTCTTCCATACGGATATTCCCTCGTCTCGCTTCCATCTGCGGAAGTTGTCGTCTGAGCAAGTACTTTCCCTCTTTTGTCCAGAATCTTACCTCTTGTAACACGTTTGGCAAGCGTATCTGATCTCCGGTTGTACGGACTGCTTATGAAATCTTTACTTTTTACAACATTAAAATAGGATATATATCCCATCATGACTAAGAAAAGTGTGACAAAAACATATGTTACTCTAGCGAACTCTTTGTTGCGGGCGCGTTTGCGCTTTGCGCGGCGCTTTTCTTCCCTGCGGGCGCGCCTGCGGTCTCTGGCGGTCATATGCCGGCGTTCTTCTCTGCGGCGCATGTTCCTGTCTGCTTCTCTTTGCTCGTAACCGTTCCTTCTTCTTTCTTTCAATGTCCTCTTCCTCGTCTTCTCTTAAAATATAAAGTCCCTGAATAATCGCAAACATGATCACTGTACTGAACAGTGAACTACCACCATAGCTGACCAGAGGAATGGTCACACCGGTGGATGGAATAAACTTGGTCACACCTCCGATGGCAAGAAACACCTGGAAAATATAACAGGTTCCAAGCCCCAGCGCTACCAGCTTGTAAAATCCGTTGTGAAGCTGCATTGCAATATTTAAAAACATAATATAACAGCTCACACAGATCAGTATCATACAAAGTCCGTAGATCAGTCCCATCTCTTCACCGATCGCTGCAAAAATGAAGTCGGATACTGCAACCGGGATCGTATTCGGCACTCCCTCAAATAAACCAAGTCCGAACCAGCTTCCGGTGCCGATTGCAAATAAAGACTGTGCTACCTGCTGTCCGCCGTTCGCGTATACAGCAAGCGGATTTTTCCATACGATGACACGCACACGCACATGGTTGAACAGATAATATGCCGCCACGGACGCCAGACTCCCGGCACCCAGTCCGGCAAATATATACAGAGGCTGTCTCGTTGCCACATAGAGCATAACGAGATATACAACAAATATGATGAGTGCCGCACCAAGGTCTTTGGATACAACCAGAATCAGCACATGGAATGCTGCCAGCGCTGTCGTGATCACAATATTCTTAAATTCCAGTGACAGCTTAAAACTGGATGCGACAAAGAATACAAAAATAATCTTCACAAGCTCTGACGGCTGGATATTTGCAACCTTTGTTGAAAAGCTAAGCTTTGCACCTCCGGTAACTCCACCCCAGATAACAACTGCCGCCAGCGAAAAGATACCAATCACTGCGTAAAACTTTCTCCACTCAGCCAGAAACTTGAATTTCCGGATGATCACTGGTACAACCAGACTGCATGCAATACCTGCCGCCGCGATCATAAACTGCTTGATCGCATAAGAATAATTCAGCCTCGTCAGCATGATAAATCCAATGCATAACAGCATACACATATTATTGACGACCAGTCTGGACACCTTTGGATATAGCAATGTGTACAAAATGATCGTAGCTCCAAACAATACTACCTGCATCAGATAAAACGCCAGCATTTTGATGTCATCCGTCTGTAAATACATCACTGCAAATGCGATCGCATGCATCAGAAACATTAATATATTCTGTCGGCGCAGAAGATAACGTTTTCTGTCCGGGTCCTGATAACCAAATATGCTGAAACATAAGAATGTGTACATAATGATCAGCAGAATCATCACATATTTGGATAGTTGTACGATTATATTTACCAAACTCTCACCTACTTCACTCCTCGTTTAAAATGTCCTTTTGTATAGGAGACTTCCGGAAGCTGTGCATTTCTTCCCCGTAAAAATACATCTCCATATACATTTATAATATCCCGCGTTTCTTTTCCGGATTCCATCGTGAAATCCAGCCGCAGTGCCGATGGCTGTAAATTCCGGATCTCTTTATGCTGTTTCATAAGCATAAGCGGAACCGGGTTATAAATAATATTATAGCAGAAACTGCACTCATTCCTTACCGGAAATCTGTTCTGATAACGGTCCATCAAATATAAAAGTGACGGCTTTCTCTCACAGCTCCTCGTATTCTTCTGTATACAGTTTGCCGTGATCATCACCGGCTGGTATCCGTAAATACTCAACATACCACCCAAAAGACCGCAGTCTTTTAATTCTCTGCCATTGAGTTCAACAGATGCCGTAAACCGGGAAATGCCTTCCTGCTTCAGAAAAGCTTTTCCACTGTGGTTAAATACATACATATTGTAATCTGTCAGAATCTCATCCGTGTAATTTTTCTCTTTCAACCATGCAAGGCTCTCGAAATTGCGGATCATCACGCCATCAAAACTCTTCTTAAGTTCTGCATAGTACTGTTCAAACAGCTTAACTGCACGTTTCCGGAAAATATATGGCATAGCAAGATATAGTTTCTGATCATCAGAGAGCTTCTCTCTGAGATTTTTCCATTCTTTCGCCTCACAAAGTGTACTTTCTGCCAGGATCACTGCAACATCTTCTCTGCCTGCTGCGGCTTCAAACTGTTCCGGTGTGCATACGCGCACTGTAAATCTCTCATCCGCCGGAACATTATTATATTCGTGGCAGATCTCATCCTGTCTCTCAAAAAATGTTTCAACACATTCCGATGACTCTGAAGTTCTGCGATATGGTTCTAATAATTTTTCTTCTAATAATCCCAGACTTTCCCGTCGCAGTTCATTGATTGCCTGCATTGGTAGAAAAATACTGCCTTCCGTATGGATTTCCAACTCATCAAATGTAAATGGCGTCTGACCTGTCTTTCGCATCTGCTTATCAATACGCTTCTCATCTAACGGCTGCTTCAGTGCTTTCTGCACTTCGGCGCCTTCACAAGAAACAGATACCTCCCGACAGCATAAGTCTATTTTAGCACGACTTCCTTCGGAAAGTGTGAAGACTCCCTTAATTTTTTCTTGCTTTTTTGAAAATTCCGGAAGCGTCTCTACCTGTTCTTCTCCTTTTGGACGTTTTAGTGATAACATCGATCTGCCATTTTCGCATTGATAATAACCCTTCATATAGCCTCTTCTTCTGTAGGCATTCTCCAGAGTTTTAAGATCTTCCGGCTTCACACGGAAACCATCGCGCCCTTTCTGCAAATAAAGATTCACGTATTTGCGGTACATCCGTACAACCGTATAGACATATTCCGGCTGCTTCATCCTGCCTTCAATCTTAAAAGAGTCAATTCCGGCTTCGATCAGATCCGGGATCATCTCTATTGTGCACAGATCCTTAAGGCTCATCAGATCCTGCGGTTTCTTTCCCTCTACTGAATATGGAAGACGGCACGGCTGTGCACACTGTCCCCGGTTACCACTTCTTCCGCCAATCATACTGCTCATCAGACACTGGCCAGAATAACAGTAACACATTGCACCGTGAACAAAGCATTCCATCTCCAGACCTGTCCGTTCTTTCATCCGACGCACTTCCTCAAGACTGATCTCTCTTGCCGGAACAATACGCGTTGCACCCTTTCTGCCGAAAAATTCTGCTCCGTACTCGCCTGTCACTGTCATCTGCGTGCTGACATGCACCGGCAGATCCGGAAAAACCTCACGGATAAACGAAAAAACACCCAAATCCTGAACAATTACGGCATCCAGCCCCTGACGGTAATATGGCAACAGATACTCATACAATTCTGCAAGTTCATAATCCTTCAGCAGCGTATTCACCGTCATATAAATCTTCCTCTGCTGTAAATGTACCTCATCAATGGCACGCAGATACTGCTCTTCATCCAGATTGCCTGCATATGCCCTTGCGCCAAAACGCATCCCGCCGGCATAAATCGCATCCGCTCCGGCGGCAAGTGCCGCAGTCAGACTTTCATAGGAACCTGCCGGTGCCAGTATCTCTATATGATTGTGCCTATTCTCCGCCTCTCTGTTCATCCAACTACTCCTTGTTCTATAATATCTGCCCTGCCAGATACTTCACATCTCATCTGAATATCTCTGGCAGCGAAGTTTCCTTTTAAACAAATAAATTGTGTCCTGGCATATTTCCGCACCGAGCGCGTTACTGAGCGCCTGCGACGCTCGTTTAGCAACGACCGGAGTGAAACGTAGACAGTTTACAACAATCTACCTCTTCGTGCGAGTGCGCATCCCGCCGGAGATTTTTCATGTAACAGAAAATGCAATTTCCTGTTACATGAAAAAGGCTGTCACTCGACAGCCCTTACTTATTTTTATTCTCTGTCTCCAACTGAACGATCTTAAGCTGAAGTTCTTTGTTCTCTTCTTTTAACTTATCCATCGCTTTCTCAGCATTCTCAAGCTTGATCTGCACGGATATCAAGTCATGTTTCAGTTCGTACATGTCCTTGTCTTTCTCCTCGATATCGTTTTCCAGTGAAGTCCCCTGCTTCTTTGCTTTGAAATAATCATCCGCAATATTAAGTGCCAGAAGGATACTTCTTGTCTCAGCGTTCTGCTTGCGATATCCGTCGCTTGCTCCGAGCTCGTCCAGTTTATGATTCAGATAAGTAGATACTTTCTGCAGATAGTCTTCGCTCTCAAATCCGCTCAGTGTAAATACCTTTCCTCCGATTAATACTTCTGTAAAATTCTTTGATGATGCCATAAATGCCTCCCGCATACATTCATAATCTTTTTACCATTATAAACTAATCTGTGCAAAAAACCAACCTTTTTTTCATCTGCTGGTTTTTCTGCCGATTTTTCAGACTTCCATATTCATCTCAATGCCAAGATGTATATATGCTTTTTCTGTGACAATTCTTCCCTTCGGAGTACGCTGGATAAATCCATTTTTCAGCAGATACGGTTCGTATACATCCTCGATCGTTCCTGCATCTTCTCCGACAGAAGCTGCCAGTGTGTCCAGCCCTACCGGGCCTCCGGCAAATTTATTCACGATCGTAAGCAAAAGTTCCCTGTCTGTCTGATCAAGACCTTCTTTATCTACATCCAGAAGATCCAGTGCATAGTCTGCAACTTCCTTTGTGATATCTCCGTCATACTTTACCTGTGCAAAATCCCGCACACGCTTTAACAGACGGTTTGCCAGTCTCGGTGTTCCTCTGGAACGTCTCGCCAGCGCCAGAGCGCCCGCTTCATCGATTCCTACTTCCAGTACTTTCGCTGAACGCTTGATGATCGTCACCAGTTCCTCAGTTGTATAATATTCCATCCGGTGTACAACTCCGAAACGGTCCCGGAGCGGCGCTGTCAGCATACCTGCTCTCGTCGTTGCACCTACCAGTGTGAATTTTGGAAGATCCAACCGAATAGATCTTGCAGTTGCGCCCTTTCCGATCATGATATCAATCGCATAATCTTCCATCGCAGGATAAAGTACTTCTTCTACCTGCCGATTCAGCCGATGGATCTCATCTACAAAAAGAACATCCTTCTCCTGCAGATTATTTAAAATTGCTGCCATCTCACCCGGTTTTTCAATTGCCGGTCCGGATGTAATCTTAATATTCACGCCCATCTCATTGGCAATGATCCCGGCAAGTGTTGTCTTTCCAAGTCCCGGCGGGCCATAAAACAGGACATGATCCAGTGCATCTCCTCGCTCTCTCGCCGCACGGATATATACATTCAACATCTCCTTCGCCTTTGCCTGTCCGATATAATCGTCCAGAAGCTGCGGGCGGAGATTGTTCTCGATCTTCGCATCTTCTTCCAGATTCTCTGTTGTTATGATTCTTCTGCTCATCTTTATCGATCCTTTACAGCATCTGTTTCAAAGCCTGTTTTAATACAGCTTCGACATCCATTGCTTCTGTTATTTCTATTTTCTTCACAGCTCTTAAAGCCTCTGTACTGCTGTAGCCAAGCGCTGTCAGCGCCTGAACAGCTTCGCTCTGGACTCCGGACGGATCGCCGCAAGAAATATCCCCGGCGTCTCCGGTCATCGTATGCTCTAACGCATCCTCAAGGCTTAGCTTGTCCTTAAGCTCTAAAATGACCTTTTCTGCTGTCTTCTTGCCGATTCCCGGTGCCGCACAGATTGCTTTCACATCACCGGATAATACTGCAAAACGCAGATCATCCGGGCTTAATACAGACAGTACTGCCTGACCGCCTTTTGGTCCGATCCCGTTCACACCGATCAACAACTTGAATACCTGCAGATCATCTCTTGTCAGGAATCCAAACAACTGCATCGCGTCTTCTTTTACATTAAGATAAGTATAAATACGCACCTCATTGCCGACCGGCGGCAGCTGGCTGATCGACTCTACCGGCATGAAAATACCATAGCCGACGCCACCGACATCTACGATCACGCGATCTGCTTCCACAACCGCAAGTTCACCTCTGATATATTGAATCATCTGTTCCTCCATTTACCTAAAACTGTATATTCACAAGCCTCTTAAGCATCATCTCCGCAACAATGCCGATCACAAGTCCGGTAAGCAGCCCTGCTACCAGAAGTACCGGGAAATAATAAGTAACGCTGAATGTCTCTACCACAACAGCCGCAACAATAAGCTGTCCGATATTGTGGAAGACACCGCCTGCAATACTGATTCCCTGCAAGCTGAATCCTCCCCACTTCTTAAGAAGCGCCATTACAGTCAGACTTAAAAGTCCTCCGGCAAGGCTGTATATAATGCTGAAATAATTTCCAAAAATAAATCCTGCCAGCAATATACGCACGACAGAAAGAAGATACGCCTCTGAAAGGCGCATCTTATATAAGGCAACAACAATGATCAGATTCGCAAGTCCAAGTTTCACACCGGGAATCCCGAGGTTGACCGGAATCAATGTCTCTACATAACTAAAAATCAATGCCAATGCCGTAAACACTCCAAAATATGCTACTCTGCTCTTCACGTACTCCTTATCTTCCTTCCTGCTATAATACCTTAATTTGATACAGCATCAAATTCACTGTTCTCACTGCTCTCAACTTCAACAACTACTTTATTCGGAAGACAGATAATGCTCTCATTGTTTTTTGAAATTGCTTTCTGGTTCACGCAGAGTTGATCCGGGCAGTCTGCCTCTTTCATCTTCGCTCTGTTGTTTTTGATCACAAGTGTATTCGTTCCACCATTGATGGAAATCTCCTGATCCTCTCCAAGAGAATAGGTTCCCTCAATCTTCCCGTCTACTTTCACCACAACGCAATTCGCACCTTTGGCGCCAAGAAGGTTATGGAGAAAGAAGGCAAGACCCGCTACAACAATGATAATCGCAATTAAAACCCAGTCTTTTTTCTTCAAATGCATCTTTTCTTTCATATACACCGTTCCTCTCTGCGTTACATTCTAACACAAGAAATCAAACACTGCAATCACATGTTCGATTGCATATCTTATTTTTCATGGTATAATAACTTAAGATTATGACTGCCGACCTGGAGGTGTATTATGAAACTAAAAAAAATCACGGCAGCAGCCATGTGTGTTTCACTTCTTCTGACCGGTTGTTCCGGACTTTCCGGAAAACGCGGGCTTACTTACAGTGACACATTATTTGACACCACAATTAAGGTGCAGATCCTGGATTCTGCCAATACTTCTGTCATCAAGGGCTGCGAAACATTATGTAAGAAATACGACGCTATGTTCTCACCGGACAACAAAAAAGGCGATGTATATAAGATTAATCATGCAAAAGGAAAAGCTGTTACCGTTTCGGACGATACGATCAGTCTGATCAAAAAAGGGCTTTATTATGGAAAGTTCTCGAAAAGTGAATTTGATATTACCATCGGTTCTGTTTCCCGCCTGTGGGATTTCCGTTCCGGCAAGAAAAAGGTACCATCTTCCGCAAAAATCGACAAAAAGCTTTCCCACGTCAATTATCACGATGTAATAATAAATGGCAATGCTGTTACGCTGGCAGACAAACATGCGAAAATTGACCTCGGAGGAATCGCCAAAGGTTATATTGCAGACCGCGTAAAAGACTATCTGAAAAAGAAAGGCGTGAAACACGCGACGATTAATCTCGGCGGCAATGTACAGACGATTGGTACCAAGCCGGATGGTTCGGATTATCACATCGGCATCCAGAAGCCATTTGGAAAAAACGGCGAAGCGATCGCTTCTGTAAAGATTGATGACCAGTCTGTTGTCACCAGTGGCATTTACGAACGATATTTTGAAAAGAACGGAAAGATTTACCATCACGTGCTCTCGCCTTCAACCGGAAAGCCATGCAAGACAGATCTGTACAGTGTATCTGTTATCACAGATTCATCACTAACGGCAGATGCGCTGAGTACCATCTGTCTGATGATGGGATATGACCGTGCACTGAATATGGTAAACCAGTTAGATAATGTTGACGCCATTTTTATTACAAATGATGGCGAACTTCATTATTCGAATAATTTCCAAAAAAATCACTAGTAGCTGGTATTCTTTAGATGTTTCAGCTGACGATCACAGATAATTGAATAAAGCAAAAGAAAGACGATCACTTTACTGCGATCGTCTTTTTATTACTTTATTCCATTCATATGTGCCACCAAGTATCCGCGAATGGCACATATTGTCGTCCAGTCTTGATCGTCCCAGCTACCTATACTTCTATATATTTACTGCAGGCAACAGCCATTGCTCCAGGACCGATATGACATGCCACGCTCAGAGATAATTTTTCTGTGCGAATCTCATAAGCAGGAAATCTCACCTGTAACTCCGCGATCCATTTGTCTTTTTCTTCTTCTGAGCATGTATATGCAGCTTCCAGATGAACCTTTTCTCCTGCGAAACGGGAATGAATATCCTTGTCAATTGCATCCAGCATTGTCTTTTTTGCAGCCTTCCATCCGCGCACTTTTGCAAATGCATCCAGTTTCTCGCCTTGGATCTGGAGTACCGGTTTCAGATTCAGTACCGTTCCGATTGCTGCGGCAGCAGGTGTGATTCTTCCACCTTTTTTCAAATATTTCAAAGTATCAACTGTAATATAAATGCTGGATTCCAGCTTTTCACGCATCAGAACATCGACGATCTCTTCACCGGACATTCCTTTATCGCGCATCATCATGGCGTCTTCCACAGATTGGCGTTGTGTTACGGAAATACGCTGGTTATCCACAACATGTACTTTTCCTTCAAATTCTCTGGCGAGCATGATCGCGTTCTCGCAGGAACTGCTCAGTCCGCTGGACATCGGAATATGAATGACTTCATCATACTCCTCTAGCAGTTCTTCCCACAGTTCCATAACATCTCCCGGTGACGGTTGAGATGTTGAAATATCCGCACCGGTTTCCAGTTTTTCATAAAATTCATCCTGTGTCAGTGTAATATCTTCGTAATACAGTTCCCCATTGATATAAAATGGCATCGGCACAACACGGATTCCCAGTTCCTTTGCTTCTTCCTGTGTAATACCACTGTTGCTGTCTGTTACAATTGCTATTTTTCCCATTACCTATACCTCACTAATTTTTAAAGCTGTGGATCGGTGCCGGAATACGTCCTTTCCTGTTCACAAATGAACTGCAGTCGTATTCGTTTACCGGCATGATCGGTGCATAGCCTAACAACCCACCGAACTGCGCCACATCTCCTACATCTTTTCCAATAACCGGAATGAGACGAACCGCTGTCGTCTTCTGGTTCACCATTCCGATTGCCATCTCATCGGCAATGATCCCGGAAATGGTTGTTGCTTTTGTCTTTCCAGGTATTGCGATCATATCTAACCCAACGGAGCAGACACATGTATATTCGCACCGGCAATATAAGCCGTTACTTTTGCGATAATTCCGACATTGTCTTTTCCAACTACTGTAATGATACATTTCTTCATATGCGAGTCCTCCTTCAAAGCCTGTTCATCTCTTCCTACAGCTGAATAATGTTAGAAACGGATGTTCTTTTTGCAACTGTGATCGGAAGTTCTTCTCCCTTGTACGGATTGTCTCCCATCGTAACTTCCAGTTTCACAGTTTCATAAGCAAGACTTTCATAATTATTTTCCTTGCTCAGATGTCCGAGTACAACTGCGGACATATCATCATGCAGTATATCACAAAGAAGGCGCCCTGACAATTCATTTGATAAATGTCCTTTGTCGCCCATAACTCTTCTTTTCAGAGGATAAGGATATGGACCGACTTCTAGCATATGTATGTCGTGGTTCGCCTCCAGTACAATGCCATTCAGATTTTTAAGGTTCTCAATGGTATAGTCATCATATATTCCAAGGTCTGTTGCAACTGCAGCAGACTTACTGCCATTCTCAATCCGGTAACCGGACGGTTCATTTGCATCATGGGAAATTGCAAAAGGACGGATGTCCATATCTCCCAGACGAAATGTCTGATCTACCTGCACTTCATGCAGAAGACCTTCCGGAAGCCTGCCAATATTTTTATTGGCTTTGATTCCTTCAATCGTTCCATGAGTTGCATAAACAGGAACTGCATATTTTCTGCTGAATACACCCAGTCCCTGAATATGATCGACATGTTCATGTGTAATGAGAATCCCCCGTAGTTCATCTCCTTTGATCTCCAGCTCTTTCAAGCCTTCTTCAATTCTCTTCTTGCTGATTCCAGTGTCTACCAGAAGATGCGTAGTATCATCTCCTATGTAAATACAGTTTCCGCTGCTTCCACTGGCAATGCTGCATAATCTCATCTGTTATTTCCACCTGTTCTTTACAATGTTATTTTTTCTATTATGTACCGTCATGCTGTCTTTTAACTGTTACAGATTCTTTACGATCTGATCGATCTGGATCATTGTCTCGGCGAAAACACCATTATTGTCAATAACTCTGTCACATTCCTTCATAAACTGCTCTTTTGTAAGCTGGGAAGCCATGATATCATCAATCTTGGATTCCTTGTATCCTCTAGAATAAAACAGACGGTTCTTACGGACCTCTGTCTTCACATATACATACCAGAGTTCGTCATAGACCTCTTCATAATGATCTTCGATCAGAAGTGCAGATTCCAGAATAAACAGATTCGTATTCTTCCGCTCTTCATGACGGATTTTTTTCTTAATCTCTTCCTTTACAGCCGGATGCACAATTGCATTGAGTGCTTCTAATTTGGCTTTGTCTGTAAATACGATATCCGCAATTTTCTCACGGTCCAGCTCTTTCTTCTCATCCAGGATGTCTTCTCCGAAATAAGCAACAATCTGATCATAACATTCTGTTCCTTTTTTCTGTAAATGCTTTGCGACTTTGTCAGCCTGACAGATGGTTGCACCATATTTGTCATTCAGATATTCCAGAATCTGTGTTTTCCCGGAACCAACGCCACCTGTTAATCCTATTATCTTCATGTCTTTTCACCTCTTATTTTGCTTCGTACCAATTCGTTCCAGTATGCATATCTATCTCAAGCGGTACCCGGAGGTCAGCCGCATGTTCCATCTCTTCTTCCAGGATTTTCTTCACTTCTTCAACTTCCGGTTCGTACGCTTCGATCAAAAGTTCATCGTGTACCTGAAGCACAAGTCTTGATTTTAAATGCTCTTCTTTCAGTTTGCGTCCCACACCGATCATGGCAATCTTCATAATATCTGCCGCTGTTCCCTGGATCGGTGCATTCATCGCCACACGTTCTCCAAATGAGCGCTGCATGAAATTGCTCGATGATAATTCCGGAACCGGACGCCGTCTGCCAAACAGTGTTACTACATATCCGTTCTCTTTTGCATGTGCGACTGTATCATCCAGAAACTTTTTGATTCCTGGATATGTCTGAAAATAATCTTCGATGTATTTTGCCGCTTCTTTTCTCGTAATGCTCAGATCCTGGCTGAGGCCAAAGGAACTGATTCCATATACAATACCAAAGTTTACTGCTTTTGCATTTCTTCTCTGCAACGGTGTCACTTCATCGAACGGAATGTGAAATACCTGTGATGCGGTAATTCTGTGAATGTCTGCTTCCTCCCTGTATGCCTGGATAAGCTGCTCATCCTGCGAGCAGTGTGCAAGCACACGCAGTTCAATCTGTGAATAATCAGCATCTACAAATACATATCCTTCTTCCGGCACAAATACTTTACGGATCATTCTGCCAAGTTCCACTCTGACCGGTATATTCTGCAGGTTTGGTTCCGCACTGCTCAAACGCCCGGTTGCCGTCACTGTTTGATGGAACTTTCCATGGATCCTTCCATCTTCCTGAATGTACCCCGCCAGCCCGTCTGCATACGTAGACTTAAGCTTCGTAAGCTGTCGGTATTCCAGTACTTTTGATACGACCGGATAATCCGGTGCCAGCTTGTCCAGCACATCCGCCGCAGTTGAATATCCGGTCTTTGTCTTTCTTCCGCCCGGAAGTTCCATTTTTTCAAACAGAATTACTCCAAGCTGCTTCGGTGAATTGATGTTGAACTCTTCTCCCGCAAGCTCGTAGATATCTTTTTCCAGTTCAGTAATCTTACCAACAAGCTGATCTCCGTAAGCTTTCAGCGCTTCTGCTTCCACTTTCACACCATTTTGTTCCATCTCATATAAGGTAAATACAAGTGGCATCTCAATGTTTTCAAAAAGCTCCCAGCTCTTTGTATCTTTTAAACGATTCTCCAGCGGTTCTTTCGCCGCAAATGCTGTATATGCTTCATAGCAGGCTTTCGTTCTCCCATCTGCTTTCTCATCAATCATAAGTCCGAGCTGTTCTCTTGCGACATCTTCATACATATAATCGCTTTTCAGTGGATTCAGAAGATACGCCGCAACTGTCGCATCAAAACAATTCGCCCTGTTTTCTATCGGCAGTTCAGCTATGACATTTTTCAGATCAAATACAACAAATTGTCCGGCTTTCTGCTGAATCCGCGAGACTTGCTCTAATAACCATTCTGCGGAAATCTCTCCACCTGTAAGAATTAACGCTGTCTTTTCCTGTGATGCACAGAATGCAACTCCTCCAAGAGCTGCCTGCATGGCAAATAATGGCAATACATTTTCTGTATCTTTGTAAACAGCCGCGCCAACAACTTTTGCTTCCTCAAGCTTCTTCAGATATGTTTCTGCTTCCTTCTTTGTCTCGATCGCACAGAAAGTCTCTTCAATAGATGGCGCTTCTGGCTGTACATCAAAACGGGATAACAGGTTCTTAAACTGTAATCTCTGGAAATATGCATAAGCCTCTTCCGTATAGAGATTACCCAGTTTTGCTTCTTCAAAATCATATTCCACATCCGCATGTACTTCAATCGTCGCCAGAGTCTTACTTAATACTGCTAGATCCCAGTGTTCATTTAACGCCTTGGATGCTCGTGGTGGCTTCAGCTCTTCCACATGCTCATGTGCATTCTCAATAGAATGATATTCGGTAATGATCTTCGTCGCTGTCTTCTCACCGATGCTTGGAACTCCCGGAATATTATCGGCAGTGTCACCCATCAGCGCTTTCAGGTCGATAAATTCAACCGGATTCACCTGATAGCGTTCTTTTACATCTGCCGCATAATAATCTTCCACTTCGGTGCGTCCCTGCTTCGTCTTCGGGATTCGAATCTTCACATGCTCTGTCGCAAGCTGCAGAAGATCTCTGTCACCGGAAATCACAGATACTTCCATGCCCTGTTCTTCTGCTCTTCTCGACAGCGTTCCAAGCAGGTCATCTGCCTCCAGTCCCGGCTGCTCGATAATGCGCACTCCCATCGCCTTTAACACTTCTTTGATCACCGGAACCTGCTGACGCAGTTCCTCTGCCATAGGCTTACGCGTTCCTTTGTACGCATCGTACATCTTGTGACGGAACGTCGGTGCATGCACATCAAAGGCCACCGTCAGATACTCCGGCTTCTCTTCTTCTAATATTTTAAACATGATCGTCAGAAAACCATAAATGGCATTCGTATGAAGCCCCTCTGAATTTGTCAGATCCGGAAGCCCATAGAATGCCCTGTTCAATATACTGTGTCCGTCGATCAGAACTATTTTCTCGCTCATAAAAACAACACTCCATGTATTTTTTCGCTACCTTAATACTATACACCAAATCCTTTGATTTTAAAAGTGCTTTTCTTTTTCTTCTTTCTCTTCTTCCTCAGCCTGGATAAACATCAGGACAAATACAACAAAAAGCAGGATACACACGGTATATACAGATTTTGTGCCAACCCCCGTCGTCAATTTTGTACTGATAACTGCGCCGAAGATAAATGCTGCAATAATTCCGTAATACTGAAGACTGTTATTGCGTACTTTCCGGTCTCTGTGCACACCGGAATAAAAAAGATTCTCGGTAGCTGTCCTTAAGTTTCCGGTACACATCGTTGTTGCGTATTTCTTTCCTCCGCCAAAAGCCCTGAAACTCTCTACCTGCATAGAGCAGACGAAAGAAACTGCCGTATTGACCAGATCATTGCAAATGCCTTCCGGGACAAAAGAAACTGCCAGCAGTACAAGAATCTCCAGTGCGATAACGATCTGACGCCAGTGGATCTTTGTGCTGTAGCGGAAATTCAGTTTTACAATTTCCGTAATCATAACTCCGACCATAAACGCAAGGATCGGTAAAGTATACGTTGTTATTTTTTCAAAATTCTGCTGTGCAATATGAATCCCGAGAAGGACGATATTTCCCGTCTGTGCATTGGCAAATACGCCGCCCCGGCTTATATATGTATAGACATCCAGATAGCCTCCTGCAATCGCAAGAAGAAGTCCTATGAAATAAGACTCTGAAACCTGTCTTTTTAACTGTAGCATGAACTTACTTTCACATCCTTTATTTCTCTTTTTTCTGTAAATATGCCGCTCTTCCCTCTTCGTAAAGGTTGTTTCCCTCGCTGTCTATCACGACAACTAACGGCATCTCTTCTACATATAATCTGCGGAGCGCTTCCGCCCCAAGATCTTCATAAGCGATCAATTCTGCTTTTTTGATACATTTTGCAAGAAGTGCTCCGGCGCCTCCGATTGCTCCAAAATACACACCGCTGTATTTCTTCATTGCTTCAACAACTTCCGGAAGTCTGGCACCTTTTCCAATCATGCCTCTTGCACCTACAGACATCATCGTCGGCGCATACGCATCCATACGACCGCTTGTTGTCGGTCCCGCAGAACCGATCACATGTCCCGGTTTTGCGGGTGTCGGTCCGACATAGTAGATCGTTGCGTTTTTGGGATCAAATGGAAGTTCTTCTCCTCTTGCAAGCGCCTCACACATCCGCTTGTGTCCTGCGTCTCTTGATGTATAAATGGTTCCGGTCAGATACACGGTATCTCCGGCATGTAATGTTTTTGCAAGTTCCTCTGTCAAAGGAAGTGTGATATGTTTTTCCATTTTAGATCACCTCCGTTTTATGTCTGGTCACATGGCAGTTGATATTGACTGCACAAGGCATACCTGCGATATGCGTTGGCAATGTCTCGATATTCAGCCCGATTGCTGTCGTACGACCGCCAAATCCCTGTGGTCCGATTCCAAGCTCATTGACCTTTTCAAGCATCTCTTCTTCCAAATCTGCATAGTATGGATCCGAATTTTTGGAATCTACCGGACGCATCAGCGCTTTCTTCGCAAGAAGTGCCGCTTTGTCAAACGTACCTCCGATTCCGACACCGATCACCATTGGCGGACATGGATTCGGTCCTGCTGTCTCAACGACTTCCAGAATAAAATCTTTGATGCCCTGCAGTCCTGCAGATGGCTTGAACATACGGATCTGGCTCATATTTTCACTGCCAAATCCCTTCGGGCCTACTGTGATCTTCACCTGTTCTCCAGGAACGATCTCCGTGTAGAGCATTGCCGGTGTATTATCTCCGGTATTTCCTCTGCGCACAGGATCTTTCACAACAGATTTGCGCAGATAACCCTTGTCATATCCTCTTCTTACGCCTTCATTTACCGCTTCTGTAAGATCACCGCCTGTCAGGTGTACATCCTGTCCGATTTCAAGGAAGACACATGCCATACCGGTATCCTGACAGATCGGTACTTCCTGTGCACCTGCAATCTCATAATTCTCTATAATATTGTCTAACACGCCTTGCGCAATCTCCCAGTCTTCACATGCACGGCACTTCTCGATTGCACCTTTCACATCTTCCGGAAGAAACTGGTTCGCCTGAATGCATAATTTTTCTACAACTTCTGTAATTTTTGCTACATCAATTTCACGCATTATGCAGTACCTCCATTGCATTTTTATTCACTTTTTCTATCATATTCTCTTTTGGCAGATTTTTCAATTCTTTTTTCAGATCATACTGGGTACTCATATGCCAGAAAAATTCTCCTGTAAATAAAACTTTATGCATCCAGTCTTCTTTAAGCCATGCTCCGATCAGCCGTCTCACGGAATAAATCCGTCTGCTGGCATCTATCTGTTCAAGCTGAAGTTCGTACGGTGTCATCTGCTTTGGATAATGTACCGTATTTCCATTATATTTTGCCCAGTTTCTATGTATCAGACGGTCTTTATTTGCCTCATATGCCGGTGTCCCCGGTACAAAATACATGCTCTGGATCAGTACGCCCTGAATATGATTGCGGATCACGAAATCCGCCAGTTCTTTTCCACAACCCTTTTTCTGATTGTCCGACCCAAGAATAAATAATCCACGCACGCTCAGTCCATGTTTCTGGATATTGCGGATAGATTTTTCAATCTCTTTTCTTGTACTCTTTTTGTGATAAGTTTCAAAAGATGCATCATCAATAAACTCGATACCCATATCTAGCTCAAAAAATCCAGCTTTCTTTAACAGCTCTAACATCTCATCATCGAAACCCACTTCATATCTTGCCTGGATATTAAAACGATATTTGATTCCGCTGTCTATGATCGCATGCAGGACTTCCATTGCCCATTTCTGGTCAGCAAAGAAATTATCATCCGTGATCCACAAATCCTGCACAATTCTGTGATTTCCTTTTTCAAAAAAATCAATGGAATATTTAATATCTTCTATAATATTTTCCGGTGTACGTTTTCTGACACATCTGCCAAAATGTTTCACAAGCGCACAGTAGTCGCAGTTATGCGGACATCCTCTAGAGGCATGTACCTGCGGCCAAATCGTCATATGTTTTGTCATCTTCTTATAATTATGAATCAGACTTCTGTCCGGAATCACATCGATATTTTCCGGCGGAACCGGCTTTCCTGTGCTGTAAAATTTTCCCTCTTCCAGCCAGGCGTATCCAGCCGTATCCGGTTTCTTTTTCTCCTGTATCATTTTTATAAGTGGAAGAATCGTCTCATCACCTTCACCCAGCATCACATAGTCGCAATAATTCACTGCTTCTTTCACATTCATGGATGCATGTAACCCACCCATCACAATGGTTGCATTCGTATGCTCCTTCAAATATGTTGCGATCTGATACCCGCGAACCGCCGCATAAGTAAAAATGCTGATAAATATAATATTCGCATCCTGAAGATCCTTCATCGGAATCTTAGAAATCGACTCACTGTACATATAAGTATCCGGATACTCCCGCTTCACAATCGTCGCAAGTGTATTTAAGCCCACCGACGGTGTGCGGATATAGCGGTCATATACGAAATAATTTAAAATTGTGGGTTTATACGGGCGATTGCCCGGCTCAATAAAACGAATTTTCATCTGTTTCTTTCCTCCACCCTGTCTTTTCTCGTTTGCCGTTATTATTATAAGCCTCTTTTCTATTTTTATAAAGAATTTTCTTGACATTCGTTTCAAAATACATTATCATAATTTTGTTGCTTTGAGTAACAAGTATGCGGATATGGCGGAATGGCAGACGCACAAGACTCAAAATCTTGCGAGGGTGACTTCGTGTGGGTTCAAGTCCCACTATCCGCAGGTATTAAGAAAGCAGTAATGATTTTTTGTCATTACTGCTTTTTCTTTACATAAAGGCTTCTTGTTTTTGCATATTCCACTATTTCAAATCATTTCAATAAATCCGCTATCCGAATCTCAAATCCCGGATAAATTCCTACCAGTATCATCTCATCAAAAGAATACTGCATGAAATTCTCCTGCATGCCAAAGGAATGCGAAACAACTTCAACGATCCAGTCCGGCGCTCCATTACATCCCTTATCATCCAGTTTATCCGGATCACATATTACGGATATATCCGGTTCCACATAAGTCGTATCATCTTCGTTCAGGAACACTGCAAATGGAGCTGCATATACTTCGTTTTCCTTCCGGAAGCGCATAAATATCATGAATTGTGTAACCATGCTCTTTTTGTAATGGCATAATCCCCACCGCCTTTCTTATCTACATCGGGAACATTGCCGCATCCAGCGAAGTCAGATCTTTCTCCCGGATGGAATACACGCCATCATCGTCCTTCTCGATCTGGACTTTACGAACTTCCGCTTTCCCATACTCCGGATTTTTAAGCTTATCAGCCATGAGATCATACATTTCCTGCAGCATCAGCTCATTGAGCTTATCGTCTGACGGAATCTTCTTTAACGTCTTCATCTTCGCTTCCAGCTTCTTCGTCAGCTCGTCCTGTAATCCTGAGAAGCACTTAAGCGGTTTCACTTTTACTTTCACCGAGAACCCCTCGTCTGTTTTTTCGGCGCTCTGCACTTTGTAATTCGCGGCTTTTAAAATGTCCTGAAACAGCAGGCGGAACTTCTCTGTCATCTTTTCGGAAGCACCTATACTGTCCAGACCACTGCTCTGCATCATCGTATCAATATTTTCCTGATATAAGTTCTTTACTTCTTTCTCCGTAGCATCTGTCTGCTTCTTGTATTCCTTGAACTTCCCTTTATAACTGGCATCCAGTGTTGCCGTCACATAGGCTTTTGCGTCTTTTTCACGCATCCCGCAGCCGGACAGGAGTCCCACAAGCAGTATGCAGACAATGAAAATACTTCCATATTTTTTAAGAACCATCTTTCTACTCATATCTTTTTCCTCCATTTTCCCGTAAGCTATCGCTTATAGCCTGTCTTTACGATACCTTACAGGATGGAAGTTTTCAATATGTATCCGTTTATTTTACCAGTTTTTTTCCGATATCAAAACAGTCAAATGTCGCAAAATAGTCCTTTGGTGTCTCAGCGCGTCGAATGAGCTGTGCTGTGCCGTCTTCTTTCAGTAACACTTCTGCTGATTTTAATTTGCCATTGTAATTGTATCCCATTGCAAATCCGTG
Source organism: Dorea sp. OM07-5 (assembly GCF_003481355.1). Lineage (NCBI taxonomy): Bacteria > Bacillati > Bacillota > Clostridia > Lachnospirales > Lachnospiraceae > Dorea > Dorea sp. OM07-5. The sequence continues at coordinate 193,928 of NZ_QUKZ01000002.1, forward strand.
TGCGCCGGTATCATGGATTACAAGCAGGTCTCCAATATCGATCTTCGGGAGCATACGGTCGATTGCAAATTTATCATTATTTTCACAGAGAGAGCCTGTGACATCATATTTGCAGTTGCATGGTTTGTTCTCTTTGCCCATAACTGTAATATGATGATAAGCACCGTACATTGCCGGACGCATTAAGTTTACAGCACATGCATCTACACCAATGTATTCTTTGTATGTATGTTTCTCATGGATTGCTTTTGTAACAAGACAGCCGTACGGTCCCATCATGAAACGTCCAAGCTCTGTGTAAATCTCAACATCTCCCATTCCTGCCGGTGTCAGCACTTCTTCATACACACGTCTTACGCCTTCTCCGATCACACGGATGTCATTTGGCTCCTGATCCGGGTTGTAAGGGATACCGACACCACCGGATAAGTTAATAAATTTAATATGAACGCCTGTTTCTTTCTGTAATTTGACAGCCACTTCAAAAAGAACTTTCGCAAGCATCGGATAATATTCATTCGTAACGGTATTACTTGCCAGGAATGCATGAATACCGAATTCTTTCGCACCTTTTGCTTTCAAAATCTTAAATGCCTCGAAAATCTGCTCCGTTGTCATTCCATACTTGGAATCTCCCGGATTGTCCATGATGTCATTACTGATTTTGAAAAGTCCGCCCGGATTGTATCGGCAGCTGATCGTCTCCGGAATATGTCCGATTGCTTTCTCAAGAAAATCAATATGTGTAATATCATCCAGGTTGATGATCGCACCTAATTCTTCTGCTTTTTTGAACTCTTCTGCCGGTGTATCATTGGACGAAAACATGATGTCATTTCCTCTTGCTCCGATTGCCTCTGACAGCATCAACTCTGTATAAGAGGAACAGTCGCATCCGCATCCATATTCTCTCAAAATATTAATCAGGAATGGGTTCGGAGTTGCCTTTACAGCAAAATATTCTTTGTATCCTTTGTTCCATGAAAATGCTTCTTTTAATGCTTTTGCATTCTCGCGGATCCCTTTTTCATCATAAAGATGAAACGGAGTCGGATATTCTTTTACAATCTCATCAAGCTGTTCTTTTGTTACAAATGGTACTTTTTTCATCGCTTCTCATTCTCCTTCTTCATTGCAAGTAATTCTATTTCATTCGCCAGTGTACGTTTATATAACTCAACAAAGTTCTTCTGTCCGGAATAGAGGCATGTATTCATACTGCCTTCCCCATATTCTCCGGTCAGTACATACTTAGAATCTGTGATCACACCGATTGATGTGCCTCGCTGTTCACCGATATAAACCTTTGCTCCTTCGTAGTTGACCGGCTGATCCGTAACGATCACAACTTTTCTCTTCGCATCAATCAGCTCTTCTAACTCTTTTACAAATAGGAGCAGATAGTTACGTGTACAGGATACGTACACCCGTTCTCTGGCATCTTCCAGCAGGTTACGCATCTTATCCAGCACATTTTCCGAACCTTCGATCGTAATATATCCTTCGACATGCTCCTTCTCCAGCGGTCTGTGCTTGCACAGCCACTTCTTGTTCTCTTCCATATGCCGGATACGGTTCTTGCAAAACTCATCCAGCACAACCGGAACGTATTTCTTAGTTGTACCTTCTTCAACTAGATATGCCGCACCCTTCTCTGTCATGCTCGCCAGCGAATTGTAAGCATTCGACCGGGAAATTCCAAGCTGTTTCGCGACTTCATATCCGGTTGTTTTGCCTTCTCTGAGCAAGCACTCGTAAATACCGGCCTCCTGTCTGGTCAGTCCAAAATCCATTAATCTTTCAACAAATGATGTATGTTCCATAACTCCACCTTTATTCTTTAGTAGTTCTCCACAGGAACACTATATAGCATATTTTATCGTATGTCAACGGATACTACTGGAAAATTTTATCAAAAAAGGATAAACGATGGCGGTTACTCTGGTTACCGTCATTCGTTTATCCTTTTTCACTTCTACTTCTAAATATTTGTTATCTGAATACTTGCAGATTGCTTCACGCTTTGCTTAACTGCAATATCCCACTTGTTCACATATAGAATAGAATATAATATAATCTTAATCAATAATTGCAATACGCATCATATTACTGAATCCGCTCTTCTGTGCTCCAACATTTGGAGAAGGGATTCCTGCTGTCAGGATTACGATATCTCCTGTCTCTGCAAGCTGTTTTGCGCATACAAGATCAATCGCCCCTGTACAGATATCTTCTGTTGTCGTTACTTCGATAGATTTCAGTGGCTGTACCCCCCAGTAAATCTGCATTCTGCGGAGAGTTGCCTCGTTCGGGCTTACACCGATGATATTTGTCTTTGGTTTGAACTTGGATACCACTCTTGCAGTTGCTCCGGATACAGTCGGAGTAATAATGCATTTCGCTCTTAAGTTCGTTGCTGTTGTAACGGTTGCATGTCCCAATGCGCTGGATGCACTCTTCATACGGTGTTCTTCCGCTTTTCTCAGAATAGAATCGTATTCCAGATGCTCTTCTGTGCTTTCTACAATGTGGACCATCATCTGCAATGCCTCAACCGGATATTTACCCTGTGCAGTCTCACCGGATAACATTACTGCATCTGTTCCATCATATACAGCATTGGCAACATCTGTCACTTCCGCTCTTGTCGGACGTGGGTTACGAATCATGGAATCCAGCATCTGTGTTGCAGTAATAACCGGTTTAAAATTATCATTACATTTCTGGATCATCAATTTCTGTAAATACGGAACTTCTTCTGCCGGAATCTCTACACCAAGATCTCCACGGGCAACCATGATTCCATCTGCGCAGCGGATGATCTCATCAATATTCTTAATTCCTTCTGCGTTCTCAATCTTTGCAATGATTGGAATATAAGGTGCATTGCACTGCTTCAATACTGCTTTGATTTCCAAAATACACTCTGCATTTCTTACAAAAGACGCTGCGATAAAATCAACACCCTGTTCTACACCGAATTTGATATCGTCTCTGTCTTTTTCTGTAATAGCCGGAAGTCTGACCGGTACATTCGGCACGTTGACTCCCTTCTTCTCACCAAGCTCACCACCGTTGATGACTTTACAGACAATCTCATCATTTCCTTTGTCTTTAACTTTCAGTTCGATCAGTCCGTCATCGATCAAAATTGTACTTCCGATCTGCACGTCATTGACAAGTCCTTCGTATGTGATGTAAGTCTTTGTCTCATCTCCAACACATTCTGTTGTTGTCAGAGTAAATGTCTCGCCTTCTTTTAAATGTACTTTCTTACCGTCTTTCAGAACACCGGTACGGATCTCCGGTCCCTTTGTATCCAGGAGGATTGCGATCGGCTTGCCTTCTTCTTCACGGATTCTCTTCAGCATATCCATACGGAACTTCTGCTCTTCATGATCTCCGTGTGAAAAATTAAATCTTGCAATATCCATTCCATTGCGTACAAGTGCACGCATTGTATCTTCGTTATTTGTATTTGGTCCCATTGTGCATACAATCTTTGTTTTCTTCATAATAAACCTCTTCATCCTTTCCCATTTACTTCATTTACTAAATTTACTATTGTTCATTTACTGAACATGTATATGTGTGAACAAATGCTCCTGGCAATATTCATAGTTGCCGTGGCATTTTGAACAATACCGAAATTCAAGATTCGGATCATCTAATTCGGTCCGCCCGCATACTGCACATCTGTGCTTTGCACCACCTGTCGCATACGGATTCTGTGTCGAACGCGCCTGTCTTACATTCTTCTGAAAATCTCTCTTGCGTTTCATCTGCTTCGGGCTGTATGCTCTTGTCTTTCTTGAACTCAAGAAAAACAGCAGGAAGTTAAGAATCGACACAAATGCAGCAAGCGCATTTGCTTTATAATAAATGCCATAAACGGCATTTCCGCCATAACTTGGAATAAACGCCTGTGCAATCCCGTAAAGGAAAAATGCACCGTCAAGCCATGCAAGCCATTTTGCTTTTACCGGAATGACAAACCATACCAGGAACTGTACGTCCGGATACAGAAATGCGAATACAAAAAACAGCGACATATTCAGATACGCTGTATCAAGATGCATGGAAATACCTGTAATCAGATAGACAAGGATCGCTGCAATCACATGGAACAGTACTCCCGCAAAGAAATATACATTAAATCGGAACGCTCCCCATGCTGCTTCAAGCTGCTTTCCGATAAAATAATACAGCATTAATGCAAATGCCACCCAGATAAGGCTTGTACTCGGCGGATCAATAATAAATGTAATAACTCTCCACACCTGACCATGTAAGATTGCCGGAGCATCCAGGCTCAGCCATGTAGAATAAAATGTTGGATTCACCATGTCAAGTATAAACCCGAAACCATACAATATTACTATGTAAAGCATCAGATTGTCAATGGCATACCTGCCAAACTTTCTCTCTAATTTATCTAACCAGTTCATAATCTAATCTTCTATACTCCTTTTTCTTATCATGACTCTCATTCTAACGGCTTCAAAAATGTTTGTCAATTCTGTCATATAAGTTTCACAGCTTTTTTACAATTCTATAACATTTGTTAATTGTCTTTTTGATTTTTTTGTCGTATAATGTTACAGTCTATTAAGCTAACATGCATTTAATAAGAAAGAATACATATATTTAACTAGATAAGGAGTACATATTATGAGCCAAAACGAAGTATACACACTGGGGATCGATATTGGTTCTACTACCGTGAAGATTGCTTTGTTAGATTCTGATAATGAAGTAGTCTTTTCTGATTATGAGAGACATTTTGCTAATATCCAGGAGACACTGTCCGATCTGTTAGGACGTGCCATTTATAAAGTCGGACCTGTTTACGCATCCCCGGTCATTACCGGTTCCGGCGGACTGACACTTGCCAAACATCTGAAAGTGCCGTTCGTCCAGGAAGTTATTGCCGTATCTACAGCATTACAGGATTACGCACCACAGACAGACGTTGCGATCGAGCTTGGCGGAGAAGATGCTAAGATTATTTATTTTGAAGGCGGCAATGTAGAGCAGCGTATGAACGGTGTCTGCGCCGGTGGTACCGGTTCTTTCATTGATCAGATGGCTTCTCTGTTACAGACAGATGCTTCTGGTCTTAATGAATATGCAAAGAATTATCAGGCGCTTTACACGATTGCCGCAAGATGCGGTGTATTTGCCAAATCGGATATCCAGCCACTTATTAACGAAGGAGCCTCCAAAGAAGACCTGGCTGCTTCTATTTTTCAGGCTGTTGTCAACCAGACCATCAGTGGTCTTGCCTGCGGAAAGCCGATTCGTGGTCACGTTGCCTTCTTAGGTGGACCGTTACACTTCCTTTCCGAGTTAAAGGCAGCATTTATCCGTACTTTAAAACTGGATGATGAGCATACGATTGCTCCTCACCATTCACATTTATTTGCAGCGATTGGTTCTGCACTGAATTCAAAAAAAGACCTGCACGTTTCCTTACAGGAGATGCAAAAGCGTCTGGAAGGCAAGATCCAGATGGAATTTGAAGTAGAACGTATGGAACCATTATTTGCAACGGAACAGGATTTCAAAGAATTTAAAGAACGTCACGACAAAGACCAGGTACCGATGGGCGACCTTGCCTCTTATAAAGGAAAAGCATTCCTGGGAATCGATGCCGGTTCAACAACTACAAAGGCTGCTCTTGTCGGCGAAGACGGCACACTGCTTTATTCTTTCTATCATAATAACGAAGGAGATCCGCTTGGTACAACAATCCGTGCGATCAAGGATATTTACAGTAAACTGCCGGAAGGTGTTGAGATTGTTCACTCCTGCTCGACCGGATATGGCGAAGCGCTGATCAAAGCTGCTCTTCTGCTGGACGAGGGAGAAGTAGAGACAGTTTCCCACTACTATGCTGCATCCTTTTTTGAACCGGATGTAGACTGTATCCTTGACATCGGTGGTCAGGATATGAAATGTATTAAGATCAAGAACCATACAGTTGACAGTGTACAGCTCAATGAAGCATGCTCTTCCGGATGCGGTTCTTTCATCGAGACATTTGCAAAATCATTGAACTACAGTGTAGAAGATTTTGCACAGGAAGCATTATTTGCAAGAAATCCGATCGACCTCGGAACCCGCTGTACGGTATTTATGAATTCCAAAGTAAAACAGGCGCAGAAAGAGGGCGCAGAAGTTTCCGATATTTCTGCCGGTCTTGCTTATTCCGTTATCAAAAACGCATTGTTTAAAGTAATCAAAGTTTCCGACGCATCCGAGCTCGGTGAGCATATTGTTGTGCAGGGAGGAACTTTCTATAACAATGCCGTTCTCAGAAGTTTTGAGAAAATCGCAAACTGCGAAGCCGTACGTCCGGATATTGCCGGTATCATGGGAGCATTCGGAGCTGCCCTCATTGCCAGAGAACGTTATGTTGACTGTGAAGGTACTACGATGCTTTCCATTGAGGACATTGAAGCGCTGGAATACTCTACAACAATGACTAAATGTCGAGGATGTACAAATAACTGCCGTCTGACGATCAATCATTTCAGCGGCGGACGCAGATTTATTACAGGAAACCGCTGTGAAAAAGGACTGGGCAAAGAAAAATCAAAAAATAACCTTCCAAACCTTTTTGCTTACAAATTAGAACGTTATTTTAATTATGAACCATTAAAAGCCGAGGATGCAAAACGCGGTACGATCGGTATCCCACGTGTACTGAATATGTATGAAAACTATCCGTTCTGGTTTACATTTTTCAATACATTAGGATTTTCCGTTGTACTCTCTCCTGCTTCTACACGTAAGATTTATGAACTGGGAATTGAGTCCATACCGAGTGAATCCGAATGTTATCCGGCGAAACTTGCGCACGGACATGTACAGTGGCTGATCAACCAGGGCGTACAGAATATTTTCTATCCAAGTATTCCTTATGAGCGCAATGAGTTCGAAGAAGCAAATAACCACTATAACTGTCCGATCGTAACCTCCTACCCGGAGAATATTAAGAATAATATTGATGCGATCGTCCAGGGCGAAGTGAATTTCATTCATCCGTTCCTTTCCCTGCAAAGCGAAGAGACGATCCGCTATCGTTTAAAAGAAGAACTCTGCGAAAGATTTGATATTTCCGGAGCTGAGATCGGCACTGCTGTACATGCAGCATGGGAAGAATTAAAAGCATGTCGTGAAGATATGCGCAGAAAAGGCGAAGAGACAATTAAATTTCTTAAAGAGACCGGCAACCGCGGCATTGTCCTTGCAGGACGTCCATATCACATTGATCCGGAAGTCAACCACGGTATCCCGGAACTGATCAACTCCTATAACATTGCAGTTCTGACAGAAGATTCGATCTCTCATCTGAATCCTGTCGAGCGTCCATTAAATGTTATGGATCAGTGGATGTATCATTCCCGCCTTTACGCAGCCGCAAACTATGTGAAGACAGTAGATAATCTGGATCTCATCCAACTTAACTCTTTCGGCTGTGGACTAGATGCTGTTACGACAGATCAGGTTGCTGAGATCCTTACAAATTCAGATAAGATTTATACTTCTCTGAAGATTGACGAAGTAAATAACTTAGGTGCTGCACGTATCCGTGTCCGCTCTCTGCTGGCTGCGATCCGTGTCAGAGAACAGAGAAAAGACGAAAGACATATCCAGTCTTCCGCGATCAAGAAAGTTTCCTTCACAAAGGAAATGCGTAAAGACTATACGATCCTCTGCCCGCAGATGTCACCAATCCACTTTGAACTTCTGGAGCCTGCATTCCGTGCTTCCGGATATAACATCGAAGTACTTCCGAATGACAACAAACAGGCTGTTGACGTAGGACTTAAATATGTAAATAATGATGCATGTTACCCATCTCTGATGGTTGTCGGCCAGATCATGGAGGCAATTCTTTCCGGCAAATACGATACTGAAAAGATTGCTGTGATCATCAGCCAGACCGGTGGTGGATGCCGTGCTTCGAACTATATCGGATTTATCCGCCGTGCCCTTAAGAAAGCCGGTTATGCACACATTCCGGTAATTTCCATCAACTTAAGCGGACTGGAAGGCAACCCTGGATTTAAGATTACACCTTCTCTCGCACTCCGTGGCGTATATGCGGCTATATTTGGAGATATTTTCATGAAATGTACTTACAGACTTCGCCCTTACGAAGCCGAAAAAGGTGCTGTAAATGCCATGCATGAAAAATGGAAGAAAGTCTGCATTGACTTCTTATCTTCCGGATATCCGTCCAGACGCAAATTCAAGAAACTGTGCCGTGAAATCATCGAAGACTTTGACAACAACATTAAACTGTTGGATATTAAGAAACCGCGTGTCGGTGTTGTTGGAGAAATTCTTGTCAAATTCCTTCCGGCGGCAAACAACTATCTTGTAGAACTTCTGGAAGGTGAAGGTGCCGAAGCTGTTGTTCCGGATCTTCTGGACTTCCTGCTTTATTGCTTCTACAACCAGAACTTCAAGGTAGAAAAACTTGGATTTAAGAAATCCAAAGCCACACTCGGCAATCTTGGTATCAAGGCACTGGAGTGGTTTCGTGCACCGGCAACCGAGGCATTTAAAGCAAGTAAACACTTCGATCCACCTGCTAAGATCGAAAATCTTGGCAAGATGGCTTCCAAGATCGTATCTCTCGGAAACCAGACCGGTGAAGGCTGGTTCCTGACCGGCGAGATGTTAGAGTTGATCCACAGTGACGCACCGAACATTGTGTGTACACAGCCGTTTGCCTGCCTGCCAAACCACGTCGTAGGAAAAGGCGTTATCAAGGAACTGCGCAGACGCTACCCACAGTCCAACATTGTCGCTATCGACTTTGATCCGGGCGCCAGTGAAGTAAACCAGCTGAACCGTATCAAACTGATGCTGTCTACGGCTAATAAGAATTTAAATCAGTAATAAAGTTTCAATATAAAAACGACACAGAGAAAAATTACTTTTAATTTATTCTCTGTGTCATTTTTTATTTCCAATTACACCAGAAATTACGACATCATACATATTTCAGTATATCCGCAACATCTGCCTCTACATAATCGGCTCCTGCCTGTGCAAATTCTTCTTTGTCTCCGAATCCATATAAAATGCCAAGACAGTCTATTCCAATCTTATGCGCGCCGATAACATCATATTCTCTGTCTCCGATCATAAGCACATTTTTCAGATCTGTAATGCCATTTTCACGAAAAGCATATTCTATCACTTCCGCCTTCGTCCCTCTGCCACCATCCAGTTCCATTCCGGCAACGCATGTGAAATACGGCGTAAGCGAGAAATGATCCATAATCTGTTTTGCATATACTTCCGGTTTGGAAGTTACCACCAGAGCTTTTTTTCCTGCTTGTTTAACGGCTTTCAGCACATCAGGTATCCCATCATACAGCTTACACTCAAAAATGCCTTTGTCCTGATAATACTCGCGGTAAGCGACAACCGCTTTCCAGCTATCTTCTTCAGAAAATCCATAATATTTTGTAAAAGAATCCGTAAGCGGCGGTCCGATAAACGCATGCAGTTTCTCACGTTCCGTCTCCTCGATTCCGAATTTCTTCAACGCATAAATAACTGAATTGATAATCCCTTCTGACGAATCAATTAATGTCCCGTCCAGGTCAAATAAAAATGTGTTATATTCCATGAGCTTCTTCCCCCTGATTTATTTTATCATATAGCGGATCAGACATAGAATCAGCAAATGCACCGGATAAAATATATAGAAAAACCACCGGTTCCATTTTCTGAACTTTGTCATCTGATTTCCATTATAATAGCACAAAAGTATAATCCCGGACAAGGCGATTCCAAGTCCGTTTCCGCAGGCGAGGCATGCCGCTTTAAACATTCCATGCACACTTATATAGGTACTGAAATTTAAAATCATAAATAAAATTACTACGATCACATAACTCTTTGCAAGCTCTTTTTTCCTACCACGATAACGGACAAATAAATACACGCCAAGTGGCGCAATTAATTTCCAACAACAAAAGAAACTGGTTGTAAAAATCAGAACCAGAGAAATCCTGTGCTCCCACTCTGCCATCGGGCGTTCCATAAGCTCCGGAACCGCCAGACATAGAAGCAATGTAAACAGCATATTTAACTGTCCATCCCGAAACGCCATACTATATGGGATCTGCGAAAGGACTGCAAAAACAAGTAATCTTCCTGCATAATTTTTCCGGCTTCTCGTGTAATAATACCCTTCCACAAGAAAATAGCACATGGTCATTGCTGCAAAATATCCGATGTCGCTTAAGCTCTCATATAAAAAATTGCCCGGTGTCAAGAACATCCGGGCAATATGATTGCAAACCATTGTCAGAATTGCAATGTATTTACATGTATCACGGTTCATTATTTCACCAGTAAAGAAGCGCCATTCATCTCTTTTGGCTGCTCCATACCCATTAATTCGATCAGTGTTGGAGCGATATCAGCCAGGCATCCACCTTCTCTTAATTTGTAAGCCGGATCAGCATTTACAAGGATAAACGGTACCGGGTTTGTTGTGTGGGCGGTAAATGGTTCTCCTGTCTCATAATCAATGAGCTGTTCTGCATTTCCGTGATCAGCACAGATGAACATCTGTCCGTTAACTTCTTTCAAAGCTTCCACTGCCTTGCCAACACACTCATCAACTGCTTCCACTGCCTTAATCGCAGCTTCCTGTACTCCGGTATGTCCTACCATATCCGGATTTGCAAAGTTGATGATGATAACATCATACTTATCAGATTTGATCGCAGTTGTTAATTTGTCGCATACTTCGTATGCACTCATCTCCGGTTTCAGATCATAAGTTGCTACTTTTGGAGATTTAACGAGGATTCTGTCTTCGCCCTCATTCGGTTCTTCCACTCCGCCATTGAAAAAGAATGTTACATGTGCATATTTCTCTGTCTCTGCAATACGTGCCTGTTTCAGACCGTGTGCAGCCAGATACTCACCGAATGTATTTGTAATCTCTTCTTTGACAAATGCAACCAGTTTATTTTCGATCGTAACATCATATTCTGTAAAGCATACAAATGTTGTCTTTACTCTGTCACCTCTTTCAAATCCGTCAAATGCGTCATCGCAGAAAGTTCTTGTGATCTCTCTTGCACGATCCGGACGGAAGTTAAAGAAAATAACAGAATCATCATTTTTAATCGTTGCAACCGGTTTCCCGTCTTCAACAACAACGGTCGGCAGAACAAATTCATCTGTTGTATCTTTGTCGTAAGAAGCCTTGATTCCTTCCGGTCCGCTTACTGCCTGCTCGCCTTCACCGCAGACAAGTGCACGGTATGCTTTCTCGACACGATCCCAGCGGTTATCACGATCCATAGCATAGTAACGTCCCATAACCGATGCAACTTTACCTACACCGATTTCTTTCATCTTAGCTTCCAGTTCTTCTACATATTCTTTACCGGATGCCGGTGGTGTGTCACGTCCATCCAGGAAGCAGTGTACATATACTTTCTCGATGCCCTGTCTCTTTGCCAGTTCCAGAAGTCCGTAAATATGTGAATTATGACTGTGTACTCCACCATCAGATACCAGTCCGAAAAGATGCAGTGCGCTGCCATTATTCTTCACATTCTCGCACGCAGCAAGAAGCGCTTTATTTTCAAAGAAGTCTCCATCCTGGATTGCTTTTGTGATCTTTGTCAGATCCTGATATACGATTCTTCCGGCTCCCATATTCAGATGTCCGACTTCTGAGTTACCCATCTGTCCATCCGGAAGACCTACTGCCATTCCGCTTGCATTTCCTTTTACAAAAGGATATTCTGCCATTAATTTATCCATAACCGGTGTGGCTGCCTGCGCGACTGCATTACCGTTTGTATTCTCATTTAATCCATAACCATCCAAAATCATTAAAACTGTTGGTTTTTTACTCATAAAATATTGTATCTCCTTTCTCGTTTTTTGCAATTAAAAACTGCTTCGATTCCTGCATACAGAAATCGAAGCAGTCAAAATACTTATTATTTGTAATTTACAATCTTGCCAAAGTCAGCTTTCAGGGAAGCTCCACCGACAAGACCACCGTCGATATCTGCCTGTGCAAATAATTCAGCAGCATTTCCTGCATTTACAGATCCACCATACTGGATGCGGATTGCTTCTGCTGTTGCCTCGTCATATACTTCAGCGATGCATGCACGGATTCCTGCGCATACTTCTTCAGCCTGCTCTGTTGTAGCTGTCTTACCTGTTCCGATTGCCCAGATTGGCTCATAAGCGATAACTGCTGTCTTAGCCTGATCTGCTGTAACATTCTGGAATCCGACTTTAACCTGCTGGCGAATGAAATCCATTGTTACACCCTGTTCTCTCTGCTCAAGCGTCTCTCCACAACACATGATCGGTGTAAGACCATGTTCAAATGCTTTGAGGACTTTTTTATTAACAGTCTCATTTGTCTCTGCGAAATATTCTCTTCTCTCAGAGTGGCCGAGAACAACATATTTAACACCAGCGTCTGTGAGCATTGCCGGAGAGATTTCTCCTGTGTAAGCTCCGCTTTCTTCAAAATACATATTCTCTGCTCCGACTTCAATGTTGCTTCCTTTACATGCTTCTACAACCGGAATGATATCAATTGCAGGTACGCAGAATACAACATCTACTTCTTCGTTAGCAACTAATGGTTTTAATTCTTCAACCAAAGCAACTGCTTCACTTGGAGTTTTGTTCATTTTCCAGTTTCCTGCTACAATTTTCTTTCTAGCCATTTTTATCTCTCCCTAATTTTATATTTGTAAGTCTTTACTTATCATTTGCAGCTGCAACACCCGGCAGTTCCTTTCCTTCCAGGAACTCTAAGGATGCACCGCCACCAGTAGAGATATGAGTCATCTTATCACCGTATCCAAGCTGGTTAACAGCTGCTGCAGAATCGCCGCCGCCGATAATTGTAGTAGCTTCTGTATCAGCAAGCGCTTTTGCTACTGCTTCTGTTCCTTTTGCAAAGTTCGGCATCTCGAAACATCCCATTGGTCCGTTCCATACAACTGTCTTTGCGTCTTTTACTGCATCACAGAAAATCTTGATCGTTTCTGGTCCGATGTCAAGTCCTTCCCATCCGTCCGGAATCTCGCCACGTTTTACAACTTTGATATTTGCATCGTTAGAGAAATCATCTGCGATTACGTTATCTACAGGAAGAAGAAGTTTTACACCTTTTTCTTCTGCTTTCTTTTTCATGTCCAGTGCATACTGGCAGTAATCTTCTTCCAGAAGGGACTTACCAACTGTACCACCTTCTGCTTTTGCAAATGTATAAGACATTCCACCACCAATGATCAGTGTGTCAACTTTGTCAAGCAGGTTGTTGATTACAGAAATCTTGCTGGATACTTTGGCTCCTCCAAGGATCGCAACAAACGGTCTTGTCGGATTGTTTACTGCATTTCCGAGGAAATCGATCTCTTTCTGCATAAGATATCCTACAACTGCTGTATCCACATATTTTGTAACACCCACATTGGAACAGTGCGCACGATGTGCTGTACCAAATGCATCATTTACAAATACATCGCAAAGAGAAGCGAGTTCTTTGCTGAATGCATCCCCGTTCTTTGTCTCTTCTGCTCTGTAACGGGTATTCTCAAGAAGAATAACATCTCCGTCTTTCATTGCAGCTACTGCTGCTTTTGCATTCTCGCCTACGACTTCTCTGTCTGCTGCAAATTTAACTTCCTGTCCGAGCAGTTCTGATAAGCGTACTGCAACCGGTGCCAGAGACAGCTCCGGTACTGGCTCTCCCTTCGGCTTTCCAAGGTGAGAACAAAGAATAACCTTACCTCCGTCTGCAATCAGCTTCTTGATTGTTGGAAGAGCTGCTACAAGACGATTCTCATCTGTGATCTTACCATCGATAAGCGGTACGTTAAAATCGCATCTTACGAGTACCTTTTTTCCTTTTACGTTGATGTCATCAACTGATTTTTTGTTAAGCATATCGTTTACCTCCTAATATTCAAAAAAAGAGGCCCGGTCCAATAAGACCGGACCCTTTTTTGAGTCATAATTAAGCTAATTCAGAGAAGTATTTGATTGTTCTTACCATCTGGCTTGTGTAAGAATTCTCATTGTCATACCAAGATACAACCTGAACTTCTGTTGTTCCGTTGTCTAATGGCAGAACCATTGTCTGAGTAGCATCAAATAAAGAACCATATCTCATTCCTACGATGTCGCTTGAAACGATCTCATCTGTGTTATATCCGAAAGACTCTGTAGAAGCTGCTTTCATAGCTGCATTTACTTCGTCAACTGTAACTGTTCCGTCAACAACTGCTGTAAGAATTGTTGTAGATCCTGTAGGTGTTGGAACACGCTGAGCAGATCCGATTAATTTTCCATTTAATTCTGGAATAACAAGACCGATTGCTTTTGCAGCACCTGTGCTGTTAGGTACGATATTAACTGCAGCAGCACGTGATCTTCTTAAATCACCTTTTCTCTGCGGTCCGTCAAGTGTCATCTGATCTCCTGTGTAAGCATGGATTGTGCACATGATACCAGATTTGATAGATGCAAGGTCGTTCAATGCTTTAGCCATTGGAGCTAAGCAGTTTGTTGTACAAGAAGCTGCGGAAATAACTGTGTCTTCCGGTTTCAGTTCTGTATGGTTTACATTGTATACGATTGTAGGAAGATCGTTTCCTGCCGGTGCGGAAATAACAACTTTTCTTGCTCCTGCTTTGATGTGTGCAGATGCTTTCTCTTTAGATGTGTAGAAACCTGTACACTCAAGGACAACGTCTACTCCGATTTCTCCCCAAGGAAGTTCCTCAGCGTTAGCCTTTGCATAAATTTTGATTTCTTTTCCGTCAACAATGATGGAATCTTCTGTAGCTTCTACTGTATCAGCCAGTGCATATTTTCCCTGTGATGAATCATATTTTAACAGGTGAGCAAGCATCTTAGGAGATGTTAAGTCGTTGATTGCAACTACTTCATATCCCTCTGCTCCAAACATCTGTCTGAATGCCAGACGTCCAATACGTCCAAAACCATTAATCGCTACTTTTACTGCCATGATCAATTCCTCCTAAAGTTTATTCTAACTATACTTTATTGTGAACGCTTTAACATTTTAAAGCACTCCCAACTGGCTTAATTGTACTAAATCTGGTACAAAAGTTCAAGTGTCTTCTATATTTTTATGAAAGTTGCTTAAAAACAGGCTTTCTTTGCTTAAATTCTGTATAATATGTAAAACCGCATGCCCGCAATATGCCATTTGCCTTGTCAAAATCCCATGCAATATGCTCCGGACAGTGTCCGTCTGCACCGACTGTGATGATCTCTCCACCTAACTCCCGGTATCTTTTTAATACATCCGGGTGTGGGTGTGCATATGGAAGTCCATATTTTAATCCTGCCATATTGAGTTCAAGTCCTTTGCCTTTTGCAATGATATTTTTCAGGATCTCATCGATCAGCTCTGCATATTTCAGATACGAATATGCCTGTTCTTTATCTTTTCCATAACGGATCATATAATCCAGATGTCCGAGCACATCATAATCTTCATAAATACGGACATCTTCCAGCATCTCTTCCAGAACTTCCCGGTAAACTTCTTCATCTGTTTTTCCATCAAAGATCTCTCCGTGTGCGATATCCAGTTTATGTGTGGAATGTACGGATCCAATCACAAAATCAAATGGATATTTTTTTACAAATTCCCGGTAAAACGGTTCCAGATAAGGCTGAAGTCCGATTTCTACACCGATCCGTACATCAATCTTATCTTTGTATTTGTCCCGCAGCGGCGGCATTACTTTAAAATATTCTTCCGGCTTAAACACTTCTTCCGGTCCCCATGCAAAATCATCTTTGTCGTGGTGATCCGTAAAACAGACTGCCTGAAGCCCTTTGGCTATCGCACCAAGGATCATCTCCTCCGGTGCGGATTTTGAATCATGTGAAAAATTCGTATGCATATGCACATCTGCCCGCATCATCGCATTTCCTCCTGTCACTGTTTTTCATTTACTGTTTCGTATTCTCTAGCTGTCTCCGATGATCGTTCCACCGCCAAGCACATAATCCTGGTCATAGAGGACAACTGCCTGTCCCGGCGTAATTGCTCTCTGCGGTTCTTCAAATGTACAGAGGATCTCATCTTCCCCTGTTTTCTCCACCATGCACCAGGCGCCTCTGTGATTATAACGGATCTTCGCCCAGACGCGTTTCGGTTCTTTAAGGTTCTCCACAGACATGAAATTAACCGCATTGGCACGGACATAACGCGACATGGACTCTTCATTGGAACCAACTACTACTTCATTCGTCTCCGGTCTGATCTCAAGGACAAATACCGGATATCCGAGAGAAAGTCCGAGCCCTTTTCTCTGTCCTACTGTATAATGGATGATTCCTTTATGTCTGCCTACAACAGTTCCATCACTTGTCACGAAATTGCCCGGCTGCATCTTCTCTCCGGTATACTCTTCTATATAAGAAGCATAATCTCCATCCGGAACAAAACAGATATCCTGACTGTCTGGTTTGTGCGCCACCTGAAGTGCGACTTCCGATGCAAGCTCACGGATCTGGTCTTTCGTATATTCCCCGACTGGCATAAGTGTTCTCGCAAGCTGTTCCTGCGTCAGATTATAGAGTGCATAAGTCTGGTCTTTTGCTCCGGTTGCGGATGTATGAAGCGCATAGCGTCCGTTTGGAAGCTGTTCGATCTTCGCATAGTGACCGGTCGCGATATAATCTGCTCCGATATCCAGGCTTCTCTTCAGGAGAGATTCCCATTTTACATATCGATTACAGGCAATACACGGATTCGGTGTCCTTCCATTTTTATATTCATTTACAAAATAATCAATGACATGTTCTTTGAATTCTTCCTTGAAATTCATAACATAATAAGGGATACCGATTGCTGCTGCTACGCGTCTGGCATCGTCTACGGCGCTTAAACCGCAGCATCCGCCATTCTCTTCCTGGACAAATTCATCTTCATCCTGCCAGATCTGCATCGTTACCCCTACTACATCGTATCCCTGTTTTTTTAAAAGCCAGGCAGCCACGGAGGAGTCAACTCCTCCTGACATGCCTACAACTACCTTCTTTTTATCCATGCTTTTTTCCATGTTTGTCTCCCGGCTTTAATATTCCTCTTCTTCGTCCTCTTCACCTTCGTGAATATCAGACTTTGGTTTCTCTAATCCTTCGATCGTAATACCATTTTTTGTTGCATAGTCCCAGAGTGCTGCATGAATTGCTTCTTCTGCAAGAAGTGAGCAGTGTACTTTTACCGGCGGAAGTCCGTCCAGCGCTTCCATTACGGCTTTATTTGTTACCTCCATTGCTTCCTGGATTGACTTTCCTTTAACAAGTTCTGTCGCCATACTGCTTGTTGCTACAGCAGCTCCGCATCCAAATGTCTTGAATTTGACATCACGCACGATCTGGTTCTCATCGATATCAAGATAAATTCTCATGATATCTCCACATTTTGCATTACCAACTGTCCCTACTCCGCTGGCGTTCTCTATCTCTCCGACATTTCTCGGATGCTGAAAATGATCCATTACTTTTTCTGAATACATATTAAATTCCTCCTGTATCTTATATCTTGTCTGTGTCTTGTTATTTATTTCTGTTTCTTTACAAAATCTTCATATAATGGTGACATATTTCTTAAGTGTGCCACGATCTCTTTCAGATTATCCACAACGTAATCAATGTCTTCTTTTGTGATCTCTTCGTTGATCGTCAGTCTCAAAGAGCCATGTGCGATTTCATGAGGCAGTCCGATTGCAAGTAGTACATGGGAAGGATCAAGAGATCCGGATGTACATGCAGATCCGCTGGATGCACAGATTCCTTTCATATCCAGCATGATCAGAAGAGATTCTCCTTCTACAAACCGGAAACTGAAGTTGGCATTGTTTGGAAGTCTGTCAGTTCTGTGTCCATTCAGACGGCAGTATGGAATTTCTTTCAATACACGATCAATCAGATAATCTCTGACCTCGATCTCTTTTGCCACTCTCTCTTCTCTTGTATTCGCAGCACGCTTTGCTGCTGTTCCGATTCCGACAATTCCAGGAACATTTTCTGTACCTGCACGACGTTTTCTTTCCTGTGCTCCACCATGAACGAATGAACGGATCTTCACACCTTTACGGATATAAAGAAAACCGATTCCTTTCGGTCCGTTAAATTTATGTCCACTTGCACTGAGCATGTCAATATGACACTCGTCTACATTAATTGGAAGCTGTCCATATGCCTGTACTGCATCTGTATGAAATAAAATACCGTGCTCTTTGGCAATCTCACCGATTTCTTTGATCGGCTGGATCGTTCCGAT
Organism: Dorea sp. OM07-5; assembly: GCF_003481355.1. Taxonomy (NCBI): domain Bacteria; kingdom Bacillati; phylum Bacillota; class Clostridia; order Lachnospirales; family Lachnospiraceae; genus Dorea; species Dorea sp. OM07-5. Next base: position 212,289 of record NZ_QUKZ01000002.1, read on the forward strand.
CTCGTTATTTGCAAACATAACAGAAATCAGGATGGTTGTCGGACGGATTGCTGCTTTTAATTCATCCAGTTTTACTTTTCCGTCTTCATCTACATCTACATAAGTAACTTCAAATCCTCTTTTTTCCAGATACTGTGCAGTGTGAAGGATCGCATGATGCTCGATCTTTGTTGTAATAATGTGATTGCCTTTCCCTGCATATGCTTCTGCTGTTGCTTTCAACGCCCAGTTGTCAGATTCTGAACCACCTGCTGTGAAATAAATTTCATTTGCACTGGTTCCAAGTGTATCAGCAATTGCTTCTCTCTGTTTGCTGATCATTTCTTTATTACCGGACGAAAAGCTGTAAACGCTGGAAGGATTTCCATAATGCTCTGTAAAATAAGGAAGCATTGCATCTACGACTTCCGGTGCTGTTTTTGTTGTTGCTGCGTTATCAAGATATAACAGTTTACCCATGATAAATTCCTCCATTTTCTATTCTGAATGAGTACACTTCGTATGATCATATACACCGTGTGGATTCATTTCTTTGCTTTCTTTTACCAGTTCATCTAACATTATCTCATCAACTGCATGATTGATGCTGTCGTTAATCCTCTGCCAGACATATTTGGTTACACAGCCTTCAGAAGCCATACATCCTTCTTCTGAAAAAAAAGCTGCACATTTGACCGGTTCCAGACTTCCTTCGAGTGCCCGCAAAATATCTCCCACTGAAATCTCACTGGAATCTTTTGCCAGTACATACCCGCCGGAGGCTCCCCGGATACTCTTCACCAGACCTGCTTTCTTCATCTTAGCCACGAGCTGCTCCAGATACCGTTCGGAAATTCCCTGTCTCATTGCAATACTTCCAATAGAAACCGGTTCCTCTTCACTGTATCTGGCAAGATCTATCATTGCCCTTAAGCCATATCTGCCTTTCGTGGAGAGCTTCATCTCATCACCTTCTTTAATTCCTACCAATTCAATTCCCACTAAATTACTAGGATTTTTCCTTTTGTAGAATAGCACCCTCTTAAAGTTCTGTCAAGGACTTCATTCAAATATAATATAATAATATTTTCAGCGGTTTTCCGACCGAAAGGAGTCTGTTTATGACAGAGAAACATATCATCCTGAAAGGAACCTTTGTTCTGACCCTTGCCGCTTTTATATCACGATTCCTCGGTTTTTTCTACCGTATGTATTTAAGTCACACCTTCGGCGAAGCAAATGTCGGGCTGTATCAGCTCATTTTCCCGGTCTATACACTGGGGATTGCCATAACATGCGCCGGAATCCAGACTGCGCTTTCCCGACATGTTGCCGGTTACGTTGCTAAAGGAAAAAAAAAAGAAACAGACCTGCTTCTTTTTACTTCTATGATTTATACTGTTTTTCTCTCGGTGATTCTTATGCTTTTTACGCAGCACTATGCGCATGATATCGCATGTACGCTGTTGAAAGAACCGGCATGCAAATCCCTGCTGCTCCTGCTCTCTTACTGTTTTCCTTTTGCTGCCATCCACTGCTGTATCCTCGGCTATTATTTCGGTATGAAACAGGCTAAAATTCCCGCCTGGTCTCAACTTCTGGAACAGTCTGTCCGAATTCTTTCTGTATATGCAGTCTATTCTTTTGGCATCCGACACGGGCAGCATTTTTCTGTCTCCGTTGCAGTACTTGGAATGATCGCAGGCGAAGCTGCCGCAGCATGGTATTGTCTCCACAGTTTAAATTCATATTCCGAGACATTATCATCTCGCAAATCAACAGACATCCTTTTTCTCCGAAGGCTGTGCTGTCTGGATAATTTAAAGGCATTTCTTTCACTGCTTCGTTTTTCAATTCCGCTTACCATAAGCCGGATCATGCTTACACTGCTGCAATGTCTGGAGGCATTCTCCATTCCATGGAATCTACAATATTACGGTCTGGATCGGAATGAATCTCTTCGTATCTACGGTGTACTGACCGGAATGGCACTTCCGTGTATCCTATTTCCAAGTGCGCTGACCGGATCTCTTGCAACAATGATCCTGCCATCTGTGGCACAGATTGAAGCAGAAAACAATACCCGAAAATTACGTCGTCTGATACGTAAAGTGACAACTACGTGCATTTTGCTCGGAAGCGCATGTTGTATCCTGCTTCTGCTTTCAAGCTCTTTTATAGGAGTATGTCTCTTTCACAGTCCTTTAGCATCCAGATACATTTTTACACTCGCATGGATCTGTCCATTTCTGTATACGAATACAACATTTATCAGTATTTTAAACGGAATCGGTAAAGCTGGCATATCCCTTTTCATCAATATGTTTACAATACTCATCCGTATTGCAAGTATCTATCTCAGCATCCCGGCATACGGAATCCGAGGATACCTGACTGGACTACTGTTAAGCCAGATATTTATGTTTTGTTTCTGTTTCATTTATCTGCATTATCATTACAGATTCAGTGCGAACCGAAGGACAGCTGGGCTCACATAGCATTCCAGGAAAATACCGATAGCATACAAAATTAATACACCAGTTGTCTTATTTATATTCCAGCGATTTACAACAGGATAATTCAGTAAATAGATCAATATTGCCACATATGCCGCGACATAGAAAGGCATATGTGGCAGCAGTGCCAGCACGCAGATAAATATACCTTTTATTCCAAGTTGTAAGACTGCTGCGCAGAACAATACGCCTGCCAGAAAACCTGTCCATAGAAAAAACAGTACCGCACTTGTCTTTTTCCATCTTGTTGCCCCTGCAAGCGTAAGAATGCAAAGAGGTAACAGGCGCATACGCACAATGTACCATATATATTCCAGTCCAGGTACGCACACTTTCACACTCTCTGTTAAATGATTTTCTGCAAATATTCCCATCTGCATGATGGACTCCTGCGCAATCAAATTCGCATATAGGATTCCTGCCATCACTCCCGCTGCATATACTGCTACCCAGATTTTTGTATATTCACGCATTGCCACGCCTCCCGACCTAAAGATAATTTATTATATGTCAGGATTCTTCTTACTAATGACAGTGTTTTTTAAGAGGCTTATCTAAAATAAATACATTTAATGACAGTATTTGGATTCATATGCCAAAATTGAGGCGATTGTCTTGGAATCTTCAATCTTGCCGGTAAAGATCATCTCCCTTAACTCCTCCAATGTATATGCCTTCACCTGGATAAATTCATTCTCATCCAAATGTTGTTTCGCAGGTTTGAGATCCCTTGCAAGAAAAATCTCTACCTTTTCATCACAAAATGCGACCGTTGTACGCAGATCCATAAGCCACTCTATATTCTCCGCCCTGTAGCCGGTCTCTTCTTCCAGTTCTCTTCTTGCGCATTCGATTCCAGGCTCTCCTGGTGCATCCAGCTTTCCTGCCGGGATTTCCAGTGTATCTCGCTCCAGTGCATTACGGTACTGTGTGACCATCAGAATCTTGCCGTCATCCATAACCGGAATTACGGCAGCCGCTCCGTCATGGTGAATAAAATCCCAGTCTTCATGATTGCCATTCGAAAATTCCATACGGTCTTTGTATATTTTTAGAACTGTTCCTGTATAAGCCAGTTCTCTGCTTACTCTCTTTACTTCATTGCTCATAATTTACCTCCTTGCCACAACAGCAACAAAACACGCTTCGCGAGTTTTATTCACTGATTAGCAGTCATCAAATGCTGCCATTCATACATGGCACATTTTCCTCGTTGCCATAACAAAAGGCAGAACCGATATTCACCGATTCTGCCTATATTTTATCTTCTACTTGGCATAGTCTGTAACACGTGATTCACGGATTACATTGACTTTGATCTGTCCAGGATATTCGAGTTCAAACTCGATCTGCTTTGCTATATCTCTGGCCATTAATACCATATCTGCATCAGATACTTGTTCTGGAACTACCATAACACGAATCTCTCTACCTGCTTGAATTGCAAAAGATTTATCAACACCCTTGAACTGGTTGGTGATATCTTCTAATTGTTTTAACCTGTTTGTATATGTTTCTAATGTTTCTCTTCTCGCACCCGGTCTTGCAGCAGAAATCGTATCTGCAGCCTGTACAACACATGCAATCAGAGTTTCCGGTTCTACATCTCCATGATGTGCTTCGACAGCATTAATAACCGTTGCAGACTCTTTGTATTTTCTACAAAGATCCACACCAATCTGAATATGCGATCCTTCTACATCATGATCTATAGATTTACCGATGTCGTGCAGAAGTCCTGCTCTCTTAGCAGTACGGACATCCAGTCCGATTTCCCCTGCAAGAAGTCCAGATAACTGTGCAACTTCCATAGAATGTTTCAGCGCATTCTGACCATAACTTGTTCTGAACTTCATACGTCCAAGAAGCTTGATCAGTTCCGGATGGATTCCGTGAACACCGACTTCTAACGCTGCTGCTTCTCCTTCTTCACGAATCATCGTATCGACTTCTTTCTGTGCCTTTTCCACCATCTCCTCAATTCTTGCCGGATGAATACGTCCGTCAACAATTAATTTTTCAAGTGCAATACGTGCAACTTCTCTTCTTATTGGATCAAATCCGGATAAGACAACTGCTTCCGGTGTATCATCAATAATCAGTTCAACACCTGTCATCGTCTCCAGTGTACGAATATTACGTCCCTCTCTACCAATAATTCTGCCCTTCATCTCATCACTTGGAAGCTGTACTACGGAAATCGTAGTCTCAGCAACATGATCCGCGGCACAGCGCTGAATAGCAGTTACTACATATTCCTTTGCTTTCTTGTCCGCTTCTTCCTTTGCCTGGGCTTCCAGTTCTTTTACCATCTTGGCAGTGTCATGTTTCACATCTTCTTCAACAGTTTTCAACAAATATTCTTTTGCTTGTTCGGAGGTAAGTCCTGAGATTCTTTCTAGTTCCTGTACCCTTTGCTTACTCAGCTCGTCTACTTTAGTTTCACGCTGTCTGAGCTGTTCTTCCTTTGCTGCAAATCCTGCTTCACGCTTTTCTATAGCATCTGCTTTCTTGTCCAAAGTCTCTTCCTTGGAAAGTACACGCTTCTCATAACGCTGTAATTCAGCTCTGCGTTCCTTTGTCTCTTTTTCAAGTTCATTCTTGTTCTTGATAGACTCTTCTTTAATTTCCAAGAGAGACTCCTTTTTCTTTGCCTCAGCCGTCTTCACTGCATCATCAATGATCTCACGCGCCTTTGATTCTGCATTTCCGATCTTCGATTCTGCATTCTTACGCAGATTCGAAACTGTAACAAAATGACTGATGATTACACCTGCTATGACAAGCACTACTGTAACAGCAATCATAATTCCGTCCGGCACAGGAGCACCTCCTTATTTAATTTTTATTGTAAAAATACAACGTACAAATACAACACTTAAATTTTATACTGTTTTACCAAAGATGTCAAGCGCTCCCCTCAGAAACTTGTATTACTTGACGTATGTCTTCATAGCGGAATCCTTTTCTCGTCAGATAGCCCAGTATTTTGCGGGTTTGCACATGATCCGCCGTCTCCGGGTCATAATGCTTCTTTGCAAGAAGCGTCATGATCGCATGTCTGGCATCTTCATGCCCGTAACACTCTTCCATCGCCTCGTCAATCTCATCTCTTGCGATTCCCTTCTCTGCCAGCGCCGCATAAATCTCTCTCTTGCTCTTTTTATCCTTCCTGCTGTCGATAAAGCTGCGGGTATAAGCCGCATCATTGATATAGCCGAAAGACTTCACATAAGCAATTACTTCCTTCACGATATCATCCGGATAGCCTCCACGCTTAAGCTTCGTACGGAGTTGCTCCTCCGTTCTCCCCATATCTGTCAGTAAATGCATGGCTCGAAGCTTTGCACGTTTCAGTACAATCTCACTCCGGATCTTCTGATATATGTCTTCTGTTATCTCCCGGCTCTCTGCCAAATGATACCGCTTAACCTCTCCCTGATAGAGAACAAATGCCGGATGTTCATCTATATAGATGCGGAACTTTGTCTTTGTCAGTGGTTCCACTCTGGTGACTGTCATTACTCTTTCTCAGCTTTCTTTGGAGTCTCTGTCTGTTCTTCTTCCTCTTCACCGTCTTCAAATGCATAGTGCTTGCGGATCTTGTGATCCAGTTCCTCCATGATATCCGGGTGTTCTGTCAGATAGTTCTTGGCATTCTCACGTCCCTGCCCGATCTTATCACCATTATACGCAAACCAGGATCCACTCTTGCTTACCAGTCCAAGGTTTACTGCGAGATCAAGGATGTCTCCTTCTTTGGAGATTCCCTTACCAAACATAATATCAAATTCTGCTTCCTTAAACGGAGGCGCAATCTTATTCTTCACAATCTTCACTCTTGTACGGTTACCGATCATCTCACCACTCTGCTTCAATGTCTCAATTCTTCTGACATCCATACGGACAGATGCGTAGAACTTCAGTGCACGTCCGCCGGTAGTTGTCTCCGGATTGCCAAACATAACACCGACTTTTTCACGCAGCTGGTTGATAAAGATCACGACGCAATTGGACTTGCTGATTACAGGCGTCAGTTTACGCAACGCCTGAGACATCAGTCTTGCCTGCAGACCAACGTGTGAATCTCCCATATCTCCTTCGATCTCCTGTCGCGGTACAAGAGCCGCTACCGAATCAATAACAATAATATCCATAGCTCCGGAGCGCACCATCGTCTCCGCAATCTCCAGCGCCTGGTCTCCACTGTCCGGCTGTGAGATATAAAGCTCATCAATATCTACACCGATATTCTTTGCATATACCGGATCCAGCGCATGCTCTGCATCGATAAAACCGGCAATACCGCCCTGCTTCTGCACTTCTGAAATCATATGAAGCGCAACCGTTGTCTTACCACTGGACTCCGGTCCGTAAATTTCTACAATTCGTCCCTTCGGCACACCGCCCATACCGAGCGCGATATCCAGACTCAGAGATCCTGTCGGAATTGTCTCAACTGCAACCTGTGCTGCCGGATCTCCCAGCTTCATAACCGTACCTTTACCGAAATCCTTCTCCAGCTTTGCAATGGCTGCATCTAATGCCTTCTTCTTATTCTCATTCTTTGTATCATTACCTGCCATAAAAGTTATCTCCTTCTCTCGCGACGAACGCATGTTCGTTTTTCTGTTTACAATAGTAGTACACTTGTTCTGTTTTGTCAATATACTTTCGTCTCTCTCTGTGAAATAATCCGGCGAAGTGCCGATGTTGAATTACAGAATGTATTTATATTCAGCATGCTTAAATACATTTTTACTCTAGCATACTCTCCGGAACAAGTCAAAGAGAATTTCTGATATCGCCACACTTTATTTACACACGTCGATCCATTTCTTACACTGTCCGTATCGCTCCAGTTCCGGAATCGTAAGTTGGATCATGCTGTTGCCGCTTCCTGCTGCCGGATAGACCGTTTTATAAGCTTTGAGTGATTCATCCAGATATACCTCTACGCCTTCATTGACAGCAAACGGACATACGCCGCCGACTGCATGACCTACCAGCAGTTCTACTTCCTCGAATTTCAGCATATGCGCTTTGCTTCCAAACTCTGTACGGTATTTCTTATTGTCAATCTTCTTATCTCCCGCCGTTACGATCAAGATTACTTTTTCATCCAGATGAAAAGACAGTGTCTTAGCGATTCTTCCCGGCTCGCAGCCTAATACATCTGCTGCCTCTTCCACCGTTGCACTGGAACTATCTTTCTCCATGACTCTGTCTTCCATCCCATAATTCTTAAAATATGCTTTTACTTTTTCAATTGCCATGTTTTTATTCCTCGTTTTCGTCTTTTGTCATATGTAAAACATTATACTTTTTTCTTTGCACAAGCGCAACCGTCCCATATGAAATCCTTTTACCTGCAAAACCTGCCACTGATTGCTCCATCCTAATGCTATGGTGACAAAAACAGCTTTTTCATAACAAACGCAAGACATCCTCCCGGTGAACGGGCTTCTACCGTTTCATCTGCAATAACCGGGCAGGCACACACGGCTTTTCCGTTAAGGAAATACTGTACTTCACCAATCTGTTCTCCCTTTTTCACCGGCGCATGCAGATTCTTCGGAATCTTCTTTTTTACTTCCAATTTTTCATCTTTTCTCATCAGGATTTTCTCTGTTTCTTTCTGGATATGTGCCGTCAGATGTTCCCCTTTCTGGTATGGATTTCCTTTATTTACAGCATCCTTTATATATACCTGGATTCCTTCTTCATCCGGAAACTCTGCCTTTTGATAATTTTTCAGTCCATACTCCATCAGTTTTCTCGTATCTTTCCATTTATAAGAACGGTTCCCTGGCCACCCGCAGGCAAGAAGTACCACAATAAATGTCCGGTTATCACTTTTTAACGCTCCGATATAGCAGTATCCTGCTTTCGCTGTAAATCCCGTTTTTCCGCTTAGTGCCCCATCCATCATTTTCAAAAACGCATTATGATTCCGGCAGGAAAATGTCCTTGTCTGCTCGATGTTCTGGAACGAATACATCTCCTTTCGTGTAATCTCAAGAAACTGTTCTCGTTTTGGCGATTCTGTGATGCAATATCGGAAAATCCGTGCAAGATCTTCTGCTGTCGTCCGATGTGCACCTTTTTCATCTGTTCCATCCAGACCGTTCGGTGTCACAAAGTGTGTATCTTTGCATCCAATCTCTTTCGCTTTTTTATTCATTTCCACAGCAAATTTCTGTACACTCCCGGCAACGTTTTCCGCAACCAGCACTGCACTGTCGTTATGGGACTCCAGCATCAGCGAATATAACAGATCTTTCAGTCTGTAATTTTCTCCTTTCCGCACGCCGAGACGGACCTGTGGCTGCCGGCATGCCTCTTCTGATACTTTTACTTCACTGCCTGTTTTTCCTTCTTCCAGTGCCAGAATACACGTCATAATCTTCGTTGTGCTTGCCATCGGGCGCACCGCATTTCCTTCTTTTTCAAATAAAATACGCCCACTATCTGCATCCATCAGGACTGCCGACCGGGCGTATAACTGTTCTGCAAACTGTTCTCCCTCTGCTTTAACTGCAACCGGTTTCCGGCTCCACCAACTCACAAGAAAAACAATAAGCAAAATACATGCTCTGTTTCTTCTATTTTTCATACTGCACCGCCCATACATTACTATCCTAAATGTATGCAGACAGTCCAGAATCTATACATCTAATTTTAGCTGCACTTCTTCTTCCGCTTCTGATTTGAAATGCTCCACCTGTTCCGGATTCAGAACCGGAAGATCATCTACAGACTGGATACTGAATCTGCGCAGAAATTCTTCTGTCGTTCCAAACAAAATCGGTTTACCCGGCGCATCCAGCCTTCCCACTTCACAGGCAAGGTTATATTCCACCAGTTTATTCACTGCATGATCCGACTTCACACCTCTGATCTTTTCAACCTCCAGCTTCGTCACCGGCTGTTTGTACGCAATAATCGACAACGTTTCCAGCAGGACATCTGTAAGCACATACCGTCTCGGCTGTTTGGCGATACGGATCAGATAATCATAATTTTGCTTTTTCGTACATAACTGGAAAGAATCCTCCAGTTCTACGATCTGGATTCCGCGATCTTCTGCCTGGTATTTATCCATCATCTGATGGACGATCTTTCTTGTTGTCTCTTCATCGTGTTCAATGGCAGATGCAATCTTGCCAAGTTCCACAGAGTCTCCCATTGTAAATAAAATTGCTTCTATTGCGCTTTCTAATCTATTGATCTCCACTGTCTCCATACCTTTCTTCTCCTACATGCGAAGTGATCAGAATGTCATCAAACGGCTGTTCCTGATTGATACTGATCTGTCCTTCCTTCATCATCTGCAAAATCGCAAGAAATGTTACCACAACCTGTGTTTTTGAACTTTGCTTTGTCAGAAGACTCCGGAAACTAAAGTTTCTGTGTTCCTTTGCATACTCATAAACATAGCCAAGCTTGTCTGTCAGCGTCACTTCTTCTTTTTCAATTTTACCAAATTTGCTCCGCACCGGATCGACTTTGTCCACCTGACGTCTCATGACATCTTTGAAAATACGGTTCAGTTTTGCCAGCGTAAGATCTCCTAATAGCTTGTCCAGATCGACCGGCTCCACATATTCCATGACTTCTTCCGGAATAGTTGCTTCCTTGTACAGGATTCCTTCCGAATCTGTCTCTCTGTCCTTCAACTCATAGGACATGAATTTATACATCTTATATTCCAGTAACTGTTCTACTAATTCCTGTCTCGGATCTTCCTCTTCCCCGTCTTCCGTCACTTCTTTTGGAAGTAACATCCGGCACTTAATATCCAGAAGCGTAGCCGCCATAACGAGGAACTCACTCATAGTATTCAGATCTTCCCGTTCCATGGCTTTGATGTAGTCCATGTACTGGTTTGTGATCTCTACGATTGGAATATCATAAATATCTATTTTATTTTTGTCTATTAAATGTAAAAGCAGATCCAACGGACCTTCAAACACCTGTAGTTTTACCGGAATTCCCATTTCTCATCCTCACATTATTTTCATATACCGTAACCAATTTATTATACAGAATTTTCCTGTTAATTACAAGTTTTCAAATGCAATACGATAAATTCCGCCGGATTCCACAGACGGATATGAAATGTATGCGTTCCAAGACCTTTGCTTACAACACTGATTTTGTCGCCATCCCGGTACAGATCACCTGAATATTTCGGAAATAGTTCAAATGCCGGAGAAATAACCCCTAAGATTCCCGGTATTCTCACCACACCTCCATGCAGATGTCCGGACAGCACAAGATCCGCCCCCCACTTCTGATATGTCTCCATATAAGTTGGATTATGTGCAAGCAATACCTCGTATGTTGTCTCATCTGGCTGTCCGATCCGTTCGATTATTTCTTCCACAGTAAGCGTACCTTTCCGGAAACGCCGATAACAGGATAACGGAATCTCCAGCCCGCGAAGTGTGACATTATACTCCGCAAAACGCACTGTTTCATTTTCCAGAAAATGTACTCCGCAAGCCTCCAATACTTCTTTGTATTCCACATAAGAATATTGATAATCTTCCGGGTTCTCTTTCATACGCTGCTCGTGGTTACCACTCGCACAATAAACCGGGCAGATCCCGGTTATTTCTTTTACAAAAGAAAGCGCCGGCGCATAATCGGTATCTTCTTTTCCGATCAACATATCACCGCCAATCCAGATAAAATCCGGATCAGACTCACGGATCGCTTTTACAAGGTTCTCATTATTCTGTCCGTATTGCTGATTATGAAGATCACTTAAAAATACAATTTTCTTTTCTTTTCCTTCCGGAATATTCAGTTTTTCAGATACGATCGCATAATCGGTTCTCTTAAAACAATGTACTTCTCTGTAAATCTCGATTCCGGCAAGAATAGCCAGAACGAGAATAATTTCTGCTATGATCTGCACGGCTTACTCTCCTTTTGCCCTCTTAAATGCCTGCAACAGTGTACGAATATCTGCGAATGCATAATCCGGCATATATTCTGTCTCTTTTAAGTCTTCCGGCTTTGCTTCCCCTGTATAGACGAGTGCCGTCTGCACTCCGGCATTGATGCCACAGGCAATATCCGTATACAAACGGTCTCCGACTACCAGCACTTCTTCCGGCCTGGCATTCACCTGTTCCATACACATCCGTACAATCTCCGGATTCGGTTTCCCGACATAATAAGGCGTCCGGTCAACCGTCACTTTTAACATTTCACAGATTCCACCACAATCCGGCACAAAGCCGAACGCTGTCGGACAACGGTAATCTGGATTTGTACCGATATAATCCACTTCCGTGCGAAGAAGCAATTCACAGGCTGTCTCGATTTTTCCATAATGAAGCGTCCGGTCAAATCCTGCCACAACACAGGCAACATCCGGCTCTACCTGCTCTGTTACAAACAATCCACATTCTTCTACTTCTTTTCTGAAAGATGGTGTACCGAGAACGAAAAGCTTTTTTCCGGCATAGTGCGCTTTCAAATACTCACAGGTTGCATAAGATGCTGTCATAAACTGGGATGCCTCCGCCCGGATCCCCCAGCGGGCAAATTTTTCTATATAATCTTTTCTGCTTTTCACAGAATTATTTGTGATATAAAAGGATTTCCCTCCAATTTCCTCTATATAATCCAGCAGTTCTTTTGTTCCGTCATATAAAGTCTCGTCCACTGCCAATGTTCCGTCTATGTCAAATAAAAAATATCTTTTGTCTTTCAGCATATATGTTCTCCTTCATTTCATTCAGTAACAGTATATAATTAATGTCAGGACTTTGCAAACAGAAAAGAAGACGCAAACTCCCGGATAACATCAAATAATCTCTGTCTGCCGATACTTTCTTTCGATACAACCGGAACAGTTCCAATCGACTTTCCATCCAGTGTATATTCTATTGTTCCCACTTTGTCACCTTTCTTCACCGGTGCATGCAGATTCTTCTTTATATGAAGAGAACGCTTGATTTTGGATATATCTTCTCCCTGTGACAGGACATAGGAAAACCTTTTTTCCGTCATAATTTTAAACATATCTTTTTTGCCGCGTATCAGTTTTATCTCTTTTAATTTCAGATTTTCTTTCTCCCGGTATACTTTGCATGAGCCGAATCCATATTCCAGAAGAGAAATGGCATCTTTCATCCGCTTCTTACTGTCATCTGCCGCCATGATCACTGCGATCAGTTCTACATCGTCTTTTTTTGCAGTCGCAGAAATGCAGAATTTTGCTTTTCCGGTAGAACCTGTTTTCAGTCCGGTTGCATATGCATAATGCCTGATCAGTTTATTCGTATTGCTAAGTCCGAATGTTGTCTTTCCTTTTTTCGTCTCGTGTGTAATGTCTTCCATCCAGATTTTGCAATACTTTTCAATCTGAGGGTGTTTACGCAGCATCTCTCTCGACATTTTTGCAATATCTCTTGCTGTTGTCTCATGTCCGTCTGTATCCAGACCGTTACAGTTCTTAAAATGTGTATGCATCATTCCCAGCTCTTCTGCTCGCTTATTCATCTGTCCGACAAACACTTTCTCACTGCCTCCGACATGTTCTGCCATTGCCACTGCCGCATCATTGGCGCTTGCCACAGCAATACATTTGATCATCGTCTTAACGCTCTGTGTCTCTCCCGGTTCAAGAAATACCTGGGAACCACCCATAGATGCAGCATACTCAGAAACGGTCACCGGATCTTCCAGTTTTATTTTTCCAGCATCCAGTGCGTCAAATACAAGCAGAAGTGTCATAATCTTCGTTACGCTTGCAGGCGGGCGTTTCTCATCTGCATTCTTTTCATACAAAACTTTCCCAGTCGATACTTCCATTAAAAGAGCAGACGGAGCCGATACCATTTCTTTTGTATCCTCTGTCTCCTTCTGCTCTTTTTCTTCATTATCTGTATTTTCTGTAGTTTCCCTTTCTTCTTCCGCCAGACTTAAGATACTGCTCTGGCAGGTCATCATAACAACCGCTAGCAAAAACACTATCCCTCTTTTTATAATCTGTTTCATCCGGCATCCACCAATTTTATGTAGTTACTACTAATATAATAAATGCTTACATAAAATATGAGTAAAATCTATTTTTCCTCCGGGTTCTCCTCTTCATACTTTTCTTTGTTTGCTTTTGCTGTTTCTATCGCTCTCTTGAAATAAATGATACTGCATCGAACCGTTATCACTGTTCCAATACCTGCCGCTGCAATTCCTTCTACACCACCTGCTTTAATTCCATTTATTACAGCACCTGCGCCAACACTACAGATCATCCATGCAGCTCCCATAGTTGCATAAAACAGTTCTACTTTCTTGCTGGAATGTCTGAGATTTTTTTCTGGCAGGTAACGTTCCAGATAGGAACCACACCACATGAACACTATAATAAGACCAATCAACAATATGCTTCGTCCTTTTAGTAGCAATACATTTCCTTCTGGCCAGAACAGTACATTCAACATCCATACCGGATCCCCCCATAATATCGGCAATAATATTAATACAAATGGTAAAGTCATCAACAGATAAATAATCAGCTGAAACCTGTGCATCGTATTTTCTCTTACTGTTCCCATAAGCATCTTTTCGGTCTCTTCTTTATAATGCTCCGGTTCTATCTTTTTCCCGGCCAACAGTTCACTTACTTCGATATCCAGTTCTCTGCAAATCTCCTCGATCAGATTCACATCTGGAAAGGACCTTCCGCTTTCCCTTAGTTAAAAATATGGGTTGATTACTCAACTTTTCCGATAAATCGGTAATATATCTCAATTTCCTGTATTCTTTCGTTATCCTCATTCGTTGTTGCATCATGTATGAGGATTTTTTCTATCATTGCATTTAATAACGGTGCTGTCAGTTCCTTTGGTACGGAATACTCCTTGATTAACTCAATCCATTTTTCAGCACCTATCATATCCTGCTCCATTTGATTTAATTCTTCTCTTAGGTTTGTTATCTGTTCTTCCAATTCCACTTGTTCCTTTTGGTACTTGCCAGACAACATCACAAAATTTCGCTCTGTTATCTTTTCACAGGCTCTATCTTCATACATTTTCGCAAATAAACGGTCAATCTCATTTTGTCGGCTCTCGGCTTTCTTCAATGTACTTGCTTTTTTCTTCTTTTCCCGTATTCGCTCTGCATTGCCAGCTTTCTGTATCTTGTTCAATACCTTTTCCTCGTCCTGCTGTACTGCCTTAGCCCAATACTGCAATCGCTCCAATACGGCTTGATACAATACATCATAACGGATATAGTGCATAGAACAATAGCCTTTGCCAAATTGTCCGTAGAAACTGCAAGCATAATAACTGTATGGTGTCTTATTTGCTTTATTCGTTCCAAACCTCATAGACCAGCCACAATCTGCACACTTGACAAGCCCTGCAAATATCTGTGTTGTCTTTTCCTTTGTCTGTCTGCGTCTTGATTTTATCTGTTCCTGCACACGATAAAACACTTCCTTGTCAATAATCGGCTCGTGAGTGTTTTCTACTCGAAACCATTCACTTTCGGGCTTACGCACTTTCTTTTTGCTCTTGAACGATACCGTAGACTGCATATTGTGAACACTGTTTCCGATATAAACCTCACTTTTCAATATCGCCTTGACATGAGCAATCGTCCATTCATAACGTTTACTTTCGGGTTTTCCCTCAAAGATATGTGCAAAAGTACCATACCTTGTAAAATTCAGCCATGACGCTGTTGGAACTTTTTCCTCTCGCAGTATCTTTGTGATTTTTGCACTTCCATAACCTTGATAGGCTAGGGAAAAGATTTTTTCAACAATCCATTTTGTTTCATCATCAATCAACAGTTTGCCTTTGGTGTCAGGGTGTTTCTTATATCCCAACGGAGCATAAGCACCGTAATGAGCACCCTCTGCAAACTTTGTCTTAAAGGCTGATTTGACTTTACGGCTTGTATCTCTAGCCACCCATTCATTGATAATGTTCTTAAATGGTGCAATCTCACTTTCGCCTTTTTCGCTGTCTACACCGTCATCAATCGCTATGTAGCGGACATTATGACTAGGGAAATACAATTCTGTATATTGTCCTGTCATAATATAATTTCTGCCAAGACGGGAAAGGTCTTTTGTCACAACACAGTTGATTTTTCCTGCCTCTATATCCTCAATCATTCTTTGAAAACTCGGTCTGTCAAAATTTGTTCCCGACCAGCCGTCATCAATATATTCATCAATAATATTCAAATGATGTTCTTTTGCATATAAACGCAACATACTTCTCTGTGTGGTAATGCTGGAACTTTCGCCCTGTAATTCATCATCTCGGCTTAACCTAAGATAAAGTGCAGTATTGTAAATCTGTTGTTTCATTGTCAGTTATCCTCCTTTATAACTAACCCGTGTTTACAATACCTGCTTGCAAATAAAGTATAACACGGGTACTTTTTGTCATTCAATCTATTTCTTACAACTGCACCGATTTTATGCGATTGTCTGCTTTGCTTTTTCCAGCATGACATCAGTTAAAAGTTCTTCCATTGTCTTTCCCTTTTCGGAAAAATGCTCTTTTACAACAATCTTTGTTTTTCCTCTGTTACCAATGCCACCTTTGTTATTTTTCTTTTGAATTGTTTTTACAATATCAGCAATAACACATACCCCCTTTCTGTAAAATCTTTCTAAGCAATTCAACGGCTTTTGTCATAGCCCACAGGAGTTCCACCTCTGCATAGTTCTTATGTAGCCGTACCCATTGCGTGCGACGCTCTAAACGCTCAAGCTGTGGCTGTACGGGAGTATCATTATCAGACAGGACAGGTCATGGCGATAAAAGAGGACAAATCTTTTACAGGAACACAAATAGGTTGTCGCTCGTTTTTGCAGGGAAAAGGTCATGGCGTATCTGTTTCAACGGCTCGCTGTCTGTCAAACGTATTGAATTGCTTTATTCAGTTGTCAAAGAACATGAAAGAAGAAAATCGTCTTTCCTGTATACCGCGTTGGAAAAGAGCAGAAGCGTAACCAATATTCAAAACTTTTTTCTTTTCCTGTACCATATAGGGAAAGAAAGTGTCATTCTGCTAAGTTGATGATGAAAAGATTTCTTTTCACCCCCTAACTACCCATGCAACACCGTAACTGCCAACTGTGGAATAAAAGATTTTCTTTGCTCCATATAGGGAATGGAAACTACGGATTGTTAAGTTGAAATTGAAAATCGTTTCTTCTTTCACATCATATAGGGACAGCAACCACCGATTTAATGACCTGTTTTCAAAAAAAGTTAGATTTCCTTTCCTCGCACCATATCTGTACGCAAGTAGCCGTTTTGTTGCAGATTTTTTGAAGAAATTAAAAAATACCGTCATTCCCTTGTGGAACAGCGGTATCTTTCTCAATCATATCTGCTATGTCTGTTGTCATTTGTTTAATTTTTAATTCCTGCTTTTCTGTTAGTCGTGTATGTCTGTCGATTTCTTCCAGATAATTTGCTCCTGTTTGCTTTTCAATCTCTTTTATCATCAATAAAGAGGGCATGACCTGTCTTTCTAACCAACGTTTTGTTTTATCCATATTGACAGCAACAGGCGTCATAATAAACGGAAGTGAAGTCGTTACATTATCTAAAAATATATCCCATAAAATATAAACGGGAAAATCTATCTGTGTGAGGATAAGGCTTGATATGGTCTGTTCGGGATTTCTTGAAAAAACAAGTTGTTCTATCGTTTGTTCTGCTTTTCCACTTTTTAAACGAATTTCAAATCGGTTCTTAATGTCTGTTTTTATGCCTTTGCTTTTTTGTTCCTTTTCTTTTTCATACAAGCAAAAGTAAATAGAACTATTCTTTGAACCGATATAAAAAGTTTTTGCAGTATCTCCATGTGTACCCGATAATTTTCCGCTGTCTACTGCTTCATGGGTTCTTGAACGTTTCCATACCTTGTTGGCATAATAACGTTCCCTTAGAATTTCTATATCCAGCAATCCGCCCATATCATTGACCGCCAAATCTATGCGTTTAAAAACACCTTGATAATCTATACAACTGCTTAAAAAGTAATACCAGTCTATCCCTCTTGCCTGTAAAACATATTCCAAGTTTCGACACCCCATACCTCTTAATTCCAATAAAACACCCATAGAACTATCTTTAGAAGCATTTACACTAATAGCCCCATAGATATACTGTTCTTCATAACCAAACATTCCGTAATCTTCATGTATAAAATATTCGCTTTTCATTGCCAGTACATTTTTTATAATTTCCAATGCGTCTGTGGTAGGAAAACGAACACGCAGATAGTCAATCGTTAAAGTGAAAGGCTGTGTACAATTACAATAATCAAGATAATGTAAAAGTATATGTTTCATTTCTTTACTGGCTTTTGTTTTTCCGTTTTCAATTTCATTTAAGTTCTGCCTGCTAATTTGCAATTCCTGTGCCAGTCGTGATTGAGAATAATCACAGGCATTTCTCTTTTGCTTTAATGTTTCAATAAATTCTATATCATTCATGCTTCATTCCTCCAATCAAAAAAGGCATATACTCATAGGAGCATACACCTTGTATCTTATATTTATTTTCTATTGATATGCTGTTTTAGACCTGTCGGGTAAAAAGAATATGGTGTGAAGTGAAATAAGTTCTTATAACCTTATAAATCGTTGCATATCAGCAGTTTTGTATTTATTTTTTCTCTTGTCCTTTGTAATAGTACCCCCCTGTTAGATAACGGGGGCTTTGAACGGCTCGCAAGCTCGCCGAACCGCCGAAGCGAACCGCCCCCTTGCAAGCATGGCGGAAAAATCTTAAGGATTTTCCCGCCAACGTGGTCGGATCGCTCCGTCGGTTTAACAGCTTTTCTGTTTCTCTCTAGTTATCTACGCATATAAATCAAATCGGTTATTCCGTTATAAGTCTGTGTTTTACAAAGCCTTAACTTTATTTCCCTGTCTATGTTGCCCAAAAGACGAACCCCATTTCCTAACAGAGTAGGAATAACAGAAATGTAATATTTATCAATCATATTTTTGCTTACCAACTGCTGAACAAGATTTGCTCCGCCACAAATCCAAATATCCTTTCCTGCTTCTTGTTTTAGCCGTTCCAATAATAAAACAGGATTTTCACTTGTAAAATGAATTTGTTGGGAAGAATTGCACTCTTTATGTGTTAATACATAAGTTGTAAATTTATTATATACCCATTCTTGCGGAGAAAGTTCAGTAACAACCTGATGAGAAGTATTCCACCCCATTAAGACAGTATCTATATCTTTGGTAAATTCTGTATAAGTGTCGATGTTTTCATTGTCATTTCCATGACCATTTAGCCAAGCTACTCCACCATTACCGTCCGCAATATATCCGTCAAGGCTCATGGCAATAAATAAAACTACTTTTCTCATTTTTTCTCTTTTATAAATACAAACAGGAATTTATTTCTCTTTTTTACTCATAAGGGAACAACTGATTGCTACAAATAAACCCATTAAAATCCATGGAAATGCTGCTCTTATAAAATCACTAACCATACTTTATTCCTCCTTAAATTCCAATTTCCTTAGTTCTACAAACTGAAATTTTTGCCTATGAATGTATCTTGTTCTTTATACGCAAACAGGCTTCTGTGTGCATAATCCAATGTCTTGAAAACGGCATTTGAATTAGTCCACAAATATCTTTATTACACCAATAATCAATCAGCCAAATTGCTTTTTCATTGTCGTTTACTACATTCAACGATTCTAAGTATCCTTTTCTTTCTTTCGGTATTTTTCTTTTCAATTCATCATAAGATAACCGTTCAAGCATTTTCTCAGTGCTTTCCCATACTTCGAAAATATATAAATATAATTCTTCCAGATTAAGCTGTTTTGAAAAGTCTGCAATCTGCTGTTTCATGAGTTCATTTCCTGTTGTAATGATAGGTGAATTGATACGCTCTTGATAATTGCCTGCAAAAAATACTTGTTCATCTTCATTTATCACTGTATGCACAACTATATCTTCAATGCGGAAAATATGCCAAATAGAATAAGCAATCGTCTTACTATGATAACCATCAGCGTTTATGAAGGGGATTGAGTTAAAATCTTCTCTGCATAATTCTTCTTTGAAAGATACTAAGGTTTGTATTAACTGACTTCGTAAAGTAAGTAAAGTATCAATACCCCTCTTATAAGTATCTTTCTTTTTTATTTGTGCCTGCATTGTTTTATTAAGTTCAGACCATTCCTTATTCATATTCAATCCTCTCTCAAATTCTGATTTTATCGCCCCATACAAACTGGAATTTGTCTTACAACAATTTATATATGCATAAAAAGCAATATATTTATGAAAACACCCTAAATCCAAAATTTACTCAATTCATTTTTTCCTTACATAAAATGTTCTCGTATATTTCACTTCCTCACCAAGTGTTTCCCCTATCAAAACTTCAAAATCATTGATATCAAATTCTGGAAAGAATGTATCTCCATCTTCAATATTTAAATCTACTTCTGTGATATACATTTTATCTACTATTTGCAAAGCTTCCTTAAATAGTCCATATCCACCAGATATGTATACATCTCGTCCTTTAGCCAATAATAATGCATCTTCTAATGATTTAACTGAAACTAAATTATCTCCTTGATACTCTGTTGTGGTGGAAACAACAATATTCATTCTATTAGGCAACGGATGACCGATTTCTTCATAAGACTTTCGCCCCATAATAACCACATTACCCGTTGTTAACTCTCTAAATTGCTTTTGTTCTCCCTTTATTTTCCATGGTATATTACCATTCTTGCCTATAACATTATTCTTTGACCTCGCAACAATCAAACCTATCATCTATTTCATCCTCCATAATATGATGTCGTACCTGTGATTCCATCAAGTGCACCACATCTTAACAAACTCAAAATTATCTCGAACTAACCAGCTCGACAAATTCCTTTTTTGTCTTCATCTGCATTATATCATATTGTTATAAGCATTGCCATTTCTTTTCTGCTTTTGAAAAGTTACTTATCAGCCTATGTTTTGTAAAGGGTGATATTCAGCATTTCTCACGCAACAAGCCCTTGACAAACCATAGACTAATAAGTTTTAAGGTAATCAAGCAGAAATGAAATAGTCTGCTGTTTCACGGCAACAAAAAAGAGATACCAACACACTTATGTAGTATCTCTTAGTCTAGTAGCAATATTCTTTTGTTTGCAAGCAGGTAAACATGGGCTGTTTCTTAATATCTTTTTGTTTGGGAAACACCGTTTTCCCATTTGGAAACTGCACGGTCTGTTACATTCAGTCTGTCTCCTAATTCTTTCTGTGTCAGATTTTTTTCATGTCTGCACTGTGCTATAAATTTTCCCGTCTTCCGTACATCAATCATATTCTGTACTCCTCTCTGATTCACTGCCCATATCATAACATAATTTCTTATTTTTCTCACCACACTGTCAGTTGAGTTATATTTTCATCCTTCAAATTGTGTATTTCGCATGATTTTTTCTTGAAAATACAAGTTTTTCGTGTCATAATATAACACAATACATCTATAAGGAATGCTTATCATTAGAGGAGGTTTTAACATGCAAAAAAGAAGTAGTTTTTCCGGCAAGCTCGGTTTCGTACTGGCAGCCGCCGGATCTGCGGTAGGACTCGGTAACATCTGGCGATTCCCCTACCTCGCTGCAAAATATGGTGGAGGAACGTTTTTATTTATTTACCTGATCTTGGCAGTCACATTTGGTTTTACACTGATGACCGCAGAGATCGCAATCGGACGTAAGACAGGACTCAGCGCCATTGGTGCTTTCACTATACTTGATAAAAGATTCAAGTTTCTCGGTATTCTGGCATCAGCAGTGCCGATCATTATTTTCCCGTATTATTCCGTTATCGGTGGATGGGTTGTCAAATACTTTTTCGTATTTGTCACTGGTTCCGGTCACGCAGCAGCGGGCGACAGTTATTTTACAGATTTCATTGGCGGAACATTCGAACCGATCGGATGGTTTTTCTTGTTTATTGCAGTTACAGCAGTTATCGTTGGTTTTGGTGTAGAGCAGGGTATCGAAAAGGTCAGCAAATTCATGATGCCGATCCTCGTTCTTCTAACTCTGTTCGTTGCCTTATATGGACTGACGATCGACGGTGCCATGGACGGACTTTCTTACTATCTGAAACCACATATGGCTGACGTATCCGCGAAGACAATCCTTGCAGCTATGGGACAGCTCTTTTATTCCATGTCACTTGCCATGGGTATTATGATCACATATGGTTCCTATATGAAGAAAGAAAATCATCTGGAAAGTTCTGTACGACAGATTGAAATATTCGATACCGGTGTTGCTTTCCTTGCAGGTCTTATGATTATCCCAGCAGTATTCTCATTTTCCGGTGGTGACAGTTCTGCACTGCAGGCAGGTCCGGGGCTAATGTTCATTACACTTCCAAAAGTATTTGGCAATATGAAATTTGGCAATGTTGTCGGAACAGTATTTTTCCTGCTTGTGTTCTTTGCGGCGCTTACTTCCGCAATTTCACTGATGGAGACGATTGTATCAATCTTAAGAGATAAACTTGGCTGGACAAGAAAAGGAACCTGTGTGTTTGTAACAATTCTGGCACTTGTTATGGGTGTTCCGTCTTCTCTCGGATTCGGTCCACTCAGTTTCATTTCCTGGATGGGAATGTCTGTACTTGATATTATGGACTTTGTCAGCAACAGCGTACTAATGCCGATCGTAGCATTCTTCACCTGTATCTTTATCGGTTTTGTAATTAAGCCATCTACGATCGCAGACGAAGTAAAAGTGACAGATGGAACGTTTAAAGGCGAAAAATTATTTGCAGTTATGATCAAATGGATCGCTCCGATCTTCCTTGTGCTGATCCTCTTAAGTTCCGTAGCAAGTGCATTAGGAATCTTTACTCTGTAAGAAGTATATTGCAACTACAGGAATACATTATACACCAACAGCAGAATATGATAATTTGGGACTTTCTTCCCAAGATAAAACGGACAGGATTTCAGTTAATATTTTCTAAAATCCTGTCCGCTGTTTATTTGATTACCAGAAGCTCGTAAAAATCGCCATTGACTGACTGCCTTTTGAATCTTTCCATCCATAGACTGTCTGGCAAGATCTGAGCAGGCTTCTTTGCCTATCTCTTTCCACCCATATGGAATACCGCCAGTACACCCGGACCGGTATGGCTTCCAATCACGGTTCCGATATTATTGATAAGAATATTCTCCACTCCCATCTTCTCACGGACAACTTTTGCCAGATATTCTGCATCTTCCGGGCAGTCTCCATGTGTGATCATGATAATCTCATTATCCCATCCTTTTGAACGCTCTACAGACATATCTACAATCTTCTGGATAGAACGTTTTCTTCCTCTCTCTTTACCGATCACCTGCAGCTTACCTTCGTCATCTACATGGATGATCGGCTTAATCTGTACCATTGTTCCGAGAACTGCCGCTGTCTTTGACACACGCCCGCCTCTCTGCAGATGATGCAGGTCATCTACTGTGACATTGTGGCAGACATGTAATTTATTCTGCTCTACCCAGTCTGCAAGTTCTTCAACGGACATGCCTTCCTTCTTATGTTTCAGTGCATAATACAGAAGAAGTCCTTCTCCCATACAAGCACACAACGTGTCAATCACGATGATCTTACGCTCCGGATATTCTTCTTTCAGCTCTTCTGCCGCAATCCGCATACTGTTATATGTACCGCTGAGTCCGGAAGAAAATGCCAGATGAAGGATATCTTTTCCCTCTCTTACAATCTTCTCCAGACCTTCTTTTGCCTGCTCCGGGTTTACCTGTGTCGTCACAGCCATCTTTCCTTCTCTTAACTTTTGGAAAAATTCCTTTGACGTAAGACCTGACATATCATCATAAGTTTCCTTATCTATCGTATATTTTAACGGAATCACCGGAACAGCTCTCTTCTCAAGCCATTCCTTTGGTAAGTCAACTGTACTGTTGACAGAAATTACATATTCACTCATCTTTCAAATCCTCCTATTTCTTAGGTTGGCTACATTATACCACCTGGAAACAGGATATGCAAAACATAATACTACACCAACTTACACCAAAATTACACCAAAATTATTACGGTTTGTTCACATTTTCCAGCGTATCAGTTTAACCGTATATGCAGATAACTCCACCCGGACAATGTCTTATTAAAACAGATACTACACACCACAACGATACATCCGATCAGAAAACCGATCCAGTTAAAGAGAGCAGTCAATATAAGCAATTGAAGCCGCATAAATTTGAGTGCATAGCCAAGTTCAAAATTCGGCTGGGTGTAATTAGCGACAGCCACAAAAGCCATGTATAACATTACCTCACTGTTAAACCAGCCGGACTTTACAGAAAATTCTCCCATCACAAGACCTGCGATCACACTGAGCGGTGTGCTTAACATACTCGGTGTATTAAGAGCTGCAAGTCTTAATCCGTCAATTGCAATCTCCAGAATCAACAATTGGAAAATAAGCGGAATATTTATCATATCTTTTACTGCCACAAACGCAAACATTTTCGGGAGCCAGTTCAAATTCTGCATAAGCAGAAGAAACACCGGTGTTAAAAAAATCGTCAAAAAGCTAATCAGCCCTCTCGCTGATTTCAGATACACTCTTGTAAGTGTTGGAAAATAATAATCATTTGCTTCCTCTATGACGTCCAGGATCGATGTCGGCAAGATCATCGCTGATGGAGAATTATCTACCAGCAGAACCACTTTTCCTTCAAAAAGACATGCCGCAGCCGTATCCGGTCGTTCTGTAAACTTAAATTTCGGAAATGGATTGTACCACTTTCTCTTCATCAGACATTCTGCAAGACTCTGTTGGTTCATTCTGAGATCATCGGTTCGGATTGAAAGGACTTTCTGTCTTAAATCGCAGAGAATCTCCTTGTTCACCCGGTCTTTCATATAGCAGATGGCAATATCTGTGCGCGAACTGTCGCCAACCTCCTGCATCTCCATTACAAGATGCTCGCTCCTTATCCTTCGTCTTATCATTGCCGTATTGCTGACAACAGTCTCGACAAAACCATCTCTGGAACCACGAAGTGATTTATCTTTATCCGGCTCTTCCACACTTCTTGCTGGATAAGTACGGCAATCGATTGCGATTGCCCCCTCATAGCCATCCACAAAAAGACAGGTAACACCAGAAAACAGATTTTTTAACACCTGGTCAAAATCTTCTATTAGCTCTACTTCCGTATAGGGAATCGCCATTTCCATAAATTGCAGAATCCCTGCCGGCATATCTTCTTTTTTGATCTTTAAAAGTGCATCCATCAGCTTTAACATATCATCGTCTTTATTCAGACCATTGATAAAATAAAAAGAAGCCATCCTTTCGCCGATCATCAGATCGCGCTGAATCAGGTCAAAGCTCTCCCTCATCGGGAGAGTCTGATTCATATAGGATGTGCTTTCTTCTCTTGAAGCGGTAATCTTTTTCCCGTCTTTCATATATGTTCACCCTCCACTGTCTTACTGACAGTTAGGATGTCCTTTTTCTTTTATCTTATTCACTCTTTGTGGTGCTTCCGAATCCTCCGTTGCGTACTTCTTCTACATCATCATCGACGGTAATTCCATATTCAACGAAAATTCCCTGCATAAATCCGGTACCTTCTTTTAATTCGACTTCTTTCCCTTCTTTTCCGTCATTTGTCAGCTTTGCGAAAATATGTCCCTCATTATCGGAGCCATAATAATCGCTGTCAATAATTCCAACTGTATTATTAAGCTGCAGACGGTATTTGAATCCAAGACCACTTCTCGGATAGCATTTCAGTACCCAGTTTTCATCCATCTTCACACGAATTCCTGTCGGAACTTTTAATGTCTCCTGCACTTTTAATGTCTTCGTCACAGGCATGAAGAAATCATATCCTGCCGAACCTGCTGTTGCTCGTCTTGGAAGTTTTATTTTTTCATAAATTCCCCGGATTTCTTCATCCGAAACATCTCCGAATGCATCTTTGTATCCTTCTTTAAACTGTACAAAACTTACTTTTTCAAACTGTGCAATTCTCTTAGCCATATCATAATTCTCCTTATTTTGATCAACTATCATATAGCATACCATTATTTAGTTCCCACATTCAATACTGATTTCATTAAACATTGTAAGAATATCATCAATAGAGGTTGCTTCTTTTTCCTCTTTCTTCTTATCTAAAACAATTTTTCCCTGATGCATCATAAGAAGCCGATTCCCATACTCTACTGCATAACGGAGATTATGTGTTACCATAATCGTTGTAAGATTTTTCTCCTTTACGATTTGATCGGTCAGTTCCATGATAAGGTCTGCCGTCTTTGGATCTAACGCTGCCGTATGCTCATCGAGGATCAGATAATCAATCGGTGTCATCGTTGACATCAGAAGTGCCATCGCCTGTCTCTGACCACCGGACAATACACCGACTTTCACACTCATCTTATCTTCCAGTCCGAGATTCAGTCTGGATAACTGTTCTCTGTAATAAGAAATGCGGTTCTTATTTGTTCCCCGCAAAAGTCCATACATTTTTCCTTTGTTGTCGGCAAGTGCCATATTTTCAAGGATCGTCATGGAAGGACAGGTTCCCATCGCTGGATTCTGGTATACTCTTCCAATCCGGAGATTTCTTTTATATTCTTTTTCTTTTGTAATATCCTTTCCATCCATCAGAATACTGCCTTTTTCCGGTGAAATACTGCCACAGATCAGATTCAGCATAGATGTCTTGCCGGAGCCGTTGCTTCCAACTACGGATACAAATTCACCTTTTCCAATCTGAAGTCCAAAATCATCAAACAGACACATCTCATTGACTGTTCCCGGATTATAATATTTGTGAATTCCTTTTAATTCTAACATCTATTTCACCTTCGTCTTTCTTTCCATACTGATGACCAAAATGATCAGGAATAATACTGCTGTGATCAGCTTCATTGCCTGCGGTTCAAAGTTACGGATTGCAACCGCCACACATGCTTTGTAAATGATCGAACCGATAATGACCGCTGTTGTCGTCTTTACATACGAGATTTTCTTGAAAATACTTGTTCCGATGATTACGCTCGCAAGTCCGATAACGATCGCACCTGTTCCCATGGAGATTTCAAACACACGCTCTTCCTGTGCAAATACACATCCTGCCAGAGATACAAGTCCATTTGCAATTGCAAGTCCTAATATTTTCACATTGCCCTGATCTTTTGCAAGTGCAGTTACGACTGTCTCGTTATCTCCGACTGCCCGGAGCAGGTATCCGGACTTTGTATTCATATAAAAATCCAGAATGATCTTGCATACAACCGCAAGGATGAGTACGACGATCAGCGTCACATAACTTTTCATACTCTCCGGTACAATTCCTGTCAGAAAATCATTTTTAAAAATACTGTCCTGAGAAAAAAGCGGTACATTCGCTGTACCTGCAATGTAAAGATTTACAGTCCACAGTGCCGTCATCATAATAATTCCGGACAGCAGATCTCTTACTTTACATTTCACATGAATCAGTCCGGTGCATACACCTGCCAGCACTCCTGCCAAAAAGGAAACCGGCAGTGTCAGATAAGGATTCATCCCTCTTGTAATGAGAGCAGCCGTTACAGCTGCTCCCAGAGGGAAACTTCCATCTACCGTCAGATCCGGAAAATCCAGTATCTTATAAGTAATATATACACCCAGTGCCAATATTGCATATATCAGCCCCTGTTCTAAAATCGTTACGATAAAATCCATGAAACTTCCTCCCAAAACATTACTTTCTTAATTCTTCTTATTTATCTGTCTTTTTGCTTGCTGTGATCTCGTCAAAACTCTCTACTGCACTCTTGGATAGTTCATCCGGAACTTTGATTCCAAGATTAGAAGCTACTTTTTTATTTACATAGAAACCAGGTTTTTTAATGGTTTCATAGTTCATTTCTTCTGCTTTCTTTTCACCTTTTAATACCTGTGCTGCCATCTTACCTGTCTGCTCTCCAAGTGCAATGTAATCCAGTCCTTCTGCTGCAAGGCATCCGATCTTAACCTGTTCGATCTCACTTCCGAATACCGGGATCTTCTTTGCATTTGCTTTGTCAAGAATTGTCGGCAGGGAAGATACGACCGTGTTGTCTGTCAGGTTTGTGATGCAGTCCACTTTGCTTAACAGATCATCTGCAGCAAGTGAAACATCTGCTGTTGTTGAGATTCCTTTCTTCACAAGTGTAAATCCATAATCTTTTACAAGGCTTTCATATTCTTTGATCGCAGATACAGAATTTGCTTCACTCGTTGTATACATGATTCCGATCTTTTTTGCATCCGGTAACATCTTACGGATCATTTCCAGCTGTTCTTTTATCGGAAGTTTGTCAGATGTTCCGGTTGTATTTCCTACGGCTTCGCCATCTTTGTCTGCAAGTTCAGCACTTACCGGATCGGTAACGGCTGTATAAATAACCGGAATGTCTTTGTCCATTGCTGCATTGTATGCACTCTGTGCACTTGGTGTTGCGATCGCACAGATCAGGTCCACTTTATCTGAAACAAAACTGTCCGAAATCTGTCCGGCAGTTCCCATATCTGCGGCTGCATTCTTATACTTAACTTTCAGATTCTTGCCTTCTTTGATTCCTTCGTCTTCCAGTCCTTTTAAGAAACCTTCCCGGCAGTTGTCCAGTGAACCGTGCTCTGCGAACTGTTCAATACCGATTGTGTAACTATCTTTCTTTGCTTCACTCTTTGTCTCTGACTTTCCACATCCTGCCATCATCGTTGCTGCCATCATTGTTGCTAATACTGCTGCTAATACTCTTTTTTTCATTGTCTTTTTCTCCTTTTTCTGTGTTTATTGATTTTTGTTTCCTGTTAGGAGAGAAAAATGATCGGGACCGACTGACAGATAAGGAAGTCTTATAAAATAAGAAAACCGCCTCAAACCTATCGGTTTGAGACGGTAATATTATTCTGAAATATTATCGCGGTACCACTCAACTTGACGAATCGTCCACTTTTCTCATGTACTAACATACACTCCTGATTGATAACGGGTTCGGTTCCCGACAAGCCCTACTCTCAAAGATTTCAGACTGCCCTCGAAAGGCCATTCAATTATCCATTCCATACGATGTTCCACCACCCATCGCTCTCTGTAATGTCATCAGATAATCTACTACTCTTTCTCAACGGTTTTGCTTATCTACAATCACTACTTTACTTCATTAAAGTATATTTGTCAAGAACAACTTTGATTAATTTTGTAACTCAAATTTTTAACTAATCTTTAATAACCGGAATTGGTGTGTCATCTTTTGCGTCGAGATCGTTGATGTATTTCTTCGTTTCACTGACGATAACATTTGACAACAACAATACTGCCACAAGGTTTGGTATCGCCATCAGCGCATTCAATGTATCTGCGATCAGCCATACAAGATCCAGCGCTACAACCGGTGCGATAACTGCAACTGCCACATACAGGCAACGATACAGTAATAATACTTTTTTGCCGGCAAAATATTCTACACAGCGTTCTCCGTAATATGCCCATCCAAGAACAGTAGAATATGCAAATGAAATAATACCAAGTGTCAGAATGATCGGTCCAAGAACCGGAATCTGACCAAATGCAAGAGATGTCAAGACACCACCATCCGGGATCTCATCTGCATTAATCGATGGGTTCTTCATAATTGTTGTTACAAGTACAAGACCTGTCATTGCACATACAACAACAGTATCCCAGAATGTTCCTGTAGAAGATACCAGAGCCTGACGGACCGGATTCCTTGTCTGTGCTGCCGCTGCTGCGATCGGCGCAGATCCAAGACCGGATTCATTGGAGAAAAGCCCTCTTGCTACACCAAACCGGAGTGCCATCATAATTCCGCTTCCTACCAGACCACCTGCTGCTGCGCCTGGTGTAAATGCAAGCCGACATATGACTCCAAGTGCTGGAATTATGTAATCATAATTCATACAGAGAATCACGATACATCCCAGTACATAGAAAATTGCCATAAATGGAACAAGCTTCTCACATACATTTGCAATCGCTTTGATTCCACCGAAAATAACAATTGCTGTTAATATTGCAACTACCACACCTACCAGCCATCTTGGAATGTGGAAGTTTGTATAGCAGACTGTTGCAATTGCGTTCACCTGCGTTGCACATCCGATACCGAATGAAGCAAATCCTCCGAAAATAGCAAACAGAAGACCTAACCACTTCATATTCAATCCACGCTCCAACGCATACATAGCACCACCCTGCATACGTCCATCGTCTGTCTTTACACGATACTTCACCGCGATCAGTGACTCTGCATATTTTGTTGCGATTCCAAAAACGCCGGTAAGCCAGATCCAGAGAACTGCCCCCGGTCCACCAAGAGCGATTGCTGTTCCTACACCTATAATATTACCAGTTCCGATTGTTGCCGCCAGAGCAGTCGTAAGCGCACCAAACTGTGATACTTCTCCTTCTGCTTCCGGATCCTTTGTTACAGATAACTTGATTCCTTTTGTTACGGACTTCCACTGGATGAATCCTGTCCGGAAAGTCATATAAAGATGAGTTCCAAACAAGAGTATGATCATCGGCCAGCCCCATACAACACCATTAATTGCGGTAACGACAGAATTAATTGCTTCTAACATAATGTGCCCCCTTTTCATGAATTCTCTGTCCTTAAGTTACTGTACATGTACTTTCTATACCGGTTATTTAGTTATTGAATACATTTTAACCGAACTTATTGAACACATCAATAATTGTTATATAATTATCGAACAATTCGGCATTTTATCTAATATTTTTAGAAAATCTTTTTTCAAATAAGTTGTCCTTGCATGTATTCGTCAATACACACTGGTATGTTTTATCCGCTGATTAGCGTTCGAGGATGCACTTGCATAAGTGCGTGTATTTTCCTCTTTGCCATAACAAAAAGACTCCGGGGAAATTCCATCCTTGGAGTCTAATTTTCGCACAACTTGTATTCATTAAACCAATTGACAAAATTATACTACCATATTTGGAATTTGCATGCAAGTATTTTTTGTATATTATATGTTTTAAATATTCCATATATGACTACAATTTAAGAAAAAAGAAGACAGCCAAAGTAGTTTTATTTCCTGTCAATGTCAGTCTGTAAAACAAGGGTTTCCAAACTGATAAATATTATCGCTCTCCAAACTGGCATGGTTATTTTTGCAATAACTGGTTCTTTATTTCAATCCAGTTTCGTTGTAAAGTTTCTACAACAAAACAAAAGAAATGAGGTCTGATAGTTATGAATTCAAATCTGAAAAAAATTGTTATGACAGCTTTATTTGCTGCTTTATCGTGTGTAGCAACCATGTCGATTCACATTCCTACTCCTGGAACCGGCGGATATATCCATCCGGGTGATGCAGTTGTGATTCTCTCCGGTGTGATCCTTGGTCCGGTATACGGACTCCTTGCCGGCGGTATCGGTTCTGCAATGGCTGATTTGATTGGCGGATATTTTATCTATGTACCGATTACATTTGTGATCAAAGGTCTGGTTGCTCTTGTAGCAGGACTGATTTACCAGAAACTTGGACATTCTTCCAAGACAAGATTTACAGCCGTTATCCTTGGCGGAGTTGCTGATATTGTACTTGTTGCCGGCGGCTACTGCCTCTGCGAGATTTTCCTTTATGGTGTATCTGGTGCACTTGCAAGTGTTCCTGCCAACATCATCCAGGGTATCGGAGGACTGGTCATTTCCGCAATCTTATATCCGGCTCTGATCGCTATCCCGGACGTAAGACAGCTTGCCGGGGAACGCGCTCATTCCTAAGTGACATTATCATTTTTGTTCAGATATTTGCCCCTCATAAAAGAACCAGCACATGAAATCATGCGCTGGTTCTTTTTAACTACTTATGTATGTTTTCTTCTTAGACGTTTATATTATATTTTAAACTTTTCACCTTATATTTATAAGATGATTTTGAGTTCTTAACAATTCGGATGAATCTTAAGTTGTTTTTTCTGTCCTTGCACAAGAACGACCTTTTTTGCTGAATCTGCCGACGCAGTTATGCAAGTTCGTCCAGATGCAAGACCTCCCACAACCAATGCAGAGAGCATGACAAGCAGGCAG
Source organism: Dorea sp. OM07-5 (assembly GCF_003481355.1). Taxonomy (NCBI): domain Bacteria; kingdom Bacillati; phylum Bacillota; class Clostridia; order Lachnospirales; family Lachnospiraceae; genus Dorea; species Dorea sp. OM07-5. The sequence goes on from NZ_QUKZ01000002.1 coordinate 243,956, forward strand.
CTTTGTACGACTTTTCTTTTTGATCTTTTCATTTTTCTTCTCCTTTTTCTACCGAAAATCCGGTGTTCATAACATAATATATCTCCCAATATATTAATCAAATTACTGCTTTTTTACAATCTTTAACTCATATCCTAATGCATTTAATAAATTATTAAATGCCGTTATAGTAGGAACTGTTTCCTTGCGTTCTATCTTTGAAATTGTCTGTTGTCTTTTACCGGATAATTTTGCTAATTCTTTTTGTGTTATATTTTCTTCCTTTCTCAGCATAATCATTTTTTCTATTAATTCATACTCCGCACGAGATTCATCCCATGCTTCTCTAAATTCACTGTCATCCTTTCTTTTTTCTTCAATTTCTTTTTTTATATTTGCTTGTATGAATGGCATATCTTTCACTCCTCTTTTTCTATATTTTTATATAAATTTCTTTCCCAATGCCTTTCCCAATTCTTTTGCTCTCTTTTTTATTATTTTTGAATCTCCCTTTTCCGTTTTGTTTTTTTGCTTTCTGCATGCATGTAATAAATAAATATTGTCACCGTCTGGGATAATATAAAATATGCGATTGTGTTTGTAAAAATATACTTCGTATATTTTTTCTCCCATCTTTTAATATTCAGTTTCTCGAATTCTCCATTCTCCATTTTTTCTCTGACACTATATCCATCAACCATTTCAGGGATTGTCAAAGAATCAATATATTCTTTAATTACATTCCTTCCAGAAGAAGTTTCATAATCATGTAGTATCATAATTACATATTCTCCTTTCTTCTTTTATATTACGCATAATACATCATATATGTTGTATTCATCAATGTAAAACATCTGTTTATATTATTTTTGCATTAAAAAAGGAATGCCTTAATTGGCATTCCCATTTTTTAACAATTTTTCTATTTTTGTACACCTTTTCTACACCATTTTCGTAACAAATCATACTAAATTATAATAAATTATGTGATATATAGGATACTCGTAATCCCCGTAAAATCAACGAAAATCCGGTGTTCCGATCATATCGTACGGCGTTGCCTGATATACGTAATAATTCAACCAGTTTGTATACAGGTTATTCGCAGTCGCTCTCCACTTAAGGAGCGGTGTCTTATCCGGATCATCATCCGGATAATAATTCTTCGGCATTGCAATCTCCAGGCCTTTGGAAAGATCACGTTTGTATTCGCCATCCAGAGTTACCCGGTCATATTCCGGATGTCCCATTACGAAAATCTGTCTGCCGTCATTTGCCATAGCAAGGAAAAGTCCAACTTCATCGGACTCAGCAAGCACAGTAATTCGCTCGTCATCCCTTACTGCATCCATCGGCACTTCTGTATGTCTGGAATGTGGTGCAAGGAAACAGTCATCAAATCCACGGACAAGTGGAATCTTACGGTTGAGTACTTTATGCCAGAATAATCCAAAAGCTTTCTCCGGCAACGGCTTCTTATCAATTCCGAAATGATAATACATACCTGCCTGCGCACCCCAGCACAGATGCAGTGTTGAGGTAACATGCGTCTTTGTCCATTCCATGATCTGCTTTAATTCTTCCCAATAATCTACTTCCTCAAATGGGATCTGCTCTACAGGAGCTCCCGTAATGATAAATCCGTCAAATCTCTCATCCCGAATCTCGCCAAAACGATTATAAAACTGGTTTAAATGACTGGTCGGTGTATTCTTTGCTTCATGACTGGATACCATAACAAACGTTACATCCACCTGCAACGGTGTATTGGACAGCGACCGGAGGATCTGAAGCTCCGTATCCTCCTTAAGCGGCATCAGATTCAGAAGTCCGATCTTGATCGGACGGATATCCTGATGCATCGCACGGTGTTCATCCATTACAAATATGTTTTCACTCTCTAAGATCTCCTTTACCGGGAGATCATTCTGCACACGAATCGGCATAATTAAATTCCCCTTTATTTGTTATCTTTTTTATGATTCTCTTCCTGATCATCCTTTTTCTTTGGTCTAATTTTTGCATCAAAGGTTTCCATATGACCAAAATGCTCCATATGTACTGCGGAATGTTCCGGATACTTATATTCCTGCGTCGCATGCACATGCTCCTGTGAAGAATGTACATACTGTCCTGCATTGTCTACATAACTGTACTGATCGTAAGCTTCCGTATTTTTAGGAAGCATTTTTTGTTCCAGCTTGCTGCTTACAAGCATCTGAACAATGTAATAGATCACAGCAAATGTCGGCACTCCCATAAGCATACCCGGGAATCCGAACAAACCTCCCCCGAGAAGAATTGCAACGATTACCCAGAATGCAGACAATCCTGTGGAATTTCCAAGGATCTTCGGTCCTAATATATTACCGTCAAACTGTTGCAATACCAGTATAAATATCAGGAAATACAGTCCTTTTATCGGACTATCCAGCATGATCAGGATTGCACTCGGAACAGCTCCAATGTACGGTCCAAAGAACGGGATGACATTCGTCACACCGACGATCACACTTACTAATAACGTATATGGCATATTTAAAATTGACAATCCAAAGAAACACAGTACTCCAATAATTGCAGAATCAATGATCTTTCCAATAATAAATCCACCAAATATCTCATTACTTTTCGTTGTCAGATGCAGGAGCAGATTAGCATGTCTTATTGGCAATACTGCATAAACAATCTTCTTGCACTGTTTTGCAAACAGTTCCTTACTGAATAAAATGTAGATGGATACAATCACTCCGATCAGGAAGTTCACAACTTCACCAAGAAAATTGAGCACTCCGACTGTCAGATTCGACATCAGTTCATTGACCTTTCCAAGAAGGTCGTTGCGCAGCCAGTTCTGAAGCATTGTTGTTCCCTGCTCAATCGCTGTCTTTACAATGGAACCGGTTGTAGAATCATCCATTTTGATATTATTCAGTGATGACACCATATGGTTGAGCTGTCCCGGTAATGTATAGATCATATCACGGATACTAACATATAATTCCGGTATCAGTAGGTTGCATAAAGCAGATATCAATGCGCCCAATATAATCAGCGATGTAAACACACCGACAGATCTGGAAATATTCTGTGCTCTTCCCGGTTTTGTAACCTTTTTCTCTAATACAGGGATCAGCCTCTTGTCTACTCTTTTGACGATTGGGTTCAGCAGATATGCGATCACGGCTCCATAAATAATCGGTTTCAATACGTCGTATACCTTCCACAGCACGTTAAAAATATGCCGGAAACGCAACAGTGCAAAATAAAATGCAAGCGATGCCGCTATCACAAGAAAATATGTCATTCCTCTGTTAAACTGCTGTCTGATTTTCGAAGGACCATTTCCGCCAAGTCTTGGTTTTGAATTGTAATATGTTTCCCGTTCTTTCTTTTCATTTTCACTCATATAATTATTCCTCTTCTTTGCACAAATGCACATAAAATAATTATACTCTCCGATCTTTTATGCGTCAACTAAAAAGGCTTAATAGTAAGCAATCAACGGCACAAAAGAAAACTCCCGGAGATCTCTCTCCGGGAGTTTCCATTGTGCTATGAGAGGCACGCTTATTTTTCTTATCTGCAGCTGCAATCAAATGTTGCACATTCTGTCTGCCCACATGTGCAGGCGTTTCCGCCTTCCACGCTGATCTTACCAGCCTGACAGGAACAGTTGTTATTATACTTACATTCTGTTGCCTGGCAGTCTACCTGGCTGACCAGAGATGCCTGTTTTCCTGTGCTGTTTGAATATCCATCTTTACGTTCTTCAAAACTGTCGCAACAAGTGTCCTTCGGTGCAACTGCGGCGTCTCCGCCCACTGTGATCTTGTCAAGATCACAGCAGTAATTCTGATTATGCTTACATGTCTGTACGGTACACTTTAATTCCGGCATATTATACCCTCCTTTTCTATCCTGTTACCAGATCAAAGTTAGTATATCCGGAAATAAAATTTTTAATCGTTTGATATTATAAAAGCTTTAATCTTCTTTTTCGACCTCGCGGATTGTTTTTGTATCGATCTCTTCTTTCAAAGCATTCATAAATGCTGTCAGATCTTTCTGTCCTTCGTCACCTGCAAAACGACTTCTTACAGATACTACACCTGCTTCTTCCTCTTTTGCTCCCACAACAAGCATATATGGAATCTTCTGCATCTGTGCTTCACGGATCTTGTATCCAATCTTCTCTGCTCTGGAATCAATTTCTGAGCGGATACCTGCATTGTATAATGTATCCTGTACTTTCTGTGCATAATCCATGTATTTATCAGAAATCGGAAGTACTTTAACCTGTACCGGTGCAAGCCATGTCGGGAATGCTCCTGCAAAATGCTCGATCAAGATACCAATAAATCTTTCGATAGAACCAAATGCAACTCTGTGGATCATGATTGGACGATGTTTCTCTCCGTCAGCTCCTGTATATTCCAACTCGAATCTCTGTGGAAGCTGCATATCAAGCTGGATCGTTCCGCACTGCCATGTTCTTCCGATAGAATCTGTCAAATGGAAATCAATCTTCGGTCCATAGAATGCTCCATCCCCTTCATTTACAACATAATCCAGTCCAAGATCGTCTAATGCTCCTCTTAAACCTTCCGTTGCAAGTTCCCAATCTTCATCGCTTCCCATACTGTTGTCCGGACGGGTAGATAACTCTACGTGATATTTGAATCCGAACAGGCTGTATACTTCGTCGATCAGTGCTGCAACACCTTTGATCTCATCACGGATCTGTTCCGGCATCATAAAGATGTGCGCATCATCCTGTGTAAAGCAGCGTACACGCATCAGTCCGTGAAGCTGACCGGATTTTTCATGACGGTGTACCAGTCCAAGTTCACCGACACGGAGCGGAAGATCTTTATAAGAACGAGGCTCTGCTTTATAAACAAGCATTCCACCCGGACAGTTCATTGGTTTGATTGCAAAGTCTTCATCATCGATCACGGTTGTATACATATTTTCTTTATAGTGATCCCAGTGTCCGGATGTCTCCCACAGATGTCTGCTTAAGATGATCGGTGTGGAAACTTCCTGATAACCACAGCGTTTATGCAGTTCTCTCCAGTAATCGAGCAATGTATTCTTTAATACCATTCCCTTTGGAAGGAAGAACGGGAATCCAGGTCCTTCTTCACACATCATAAAAAGTCCGAGCTCTTTTCCGAGTTTTCTATGATCACGTTTCTTCGCTTCTTCCATCATATGCAGGTATTCATCTAACTGTGCTTTCTTCGGATAAGCAACACCATAGATTCTTGTCAGCATCTTATTCTTCTCATCTCCACGCCAGTAAGCACCTGCAAGGCTTGTCAGCTTAAATGCTTTTACTGTCTTGGTAGACATCAGATGTGGTCCTGCACAGAGATCTGTAAATTCTCCCTGTTTGTAAAAGCTGATTTCTGCTCCTTCCGGAAGGTCTTCAATCAGTTCTACTTTATATGGTTCCTCCTTTTCTTTGAAAAATGCAATTGCCTCTTCTCTTGATTTTGTAAATCTTTCCAGAGGAAGTGCTTCTTTTACGATTTTTTTCATTTCTTTCTCGATTTTTTCAAGATCTTCTGCTGTAAATGCAGTCTCACGATCCAGATCATAGTAAAAACCATTAGCAATAGAAGGTCCGATTGCCAGTTTTGTCTCTGGATACAGACGTTTTACAGCTTGTGCCATAATATGTGCTGCTGTATGATTAAATGCACCATTTCCGTCTTCTGAATCAAAAGTAAGAATTTCCAGTTCGCAGTCTTTGTCAAGTACAGTACGAAGATCTACAATATCTCCGTCTACTTTTGCAGATGTTGCTACTCTTGCAAGACCTTCGCTGATTGATTTTGCAACATCAAGAACGGACATTGCCTGTTCAAATTCCATAACAGATCCATCTTTTAATGTGATTTTCATAATGTTTTTTCTCCTTTTATTTTATTATTTCGCTTTTTATTCGCTGGTAAGGGGTTAAATAGAATGTGCGAGTACACATCCTGCCGGAGGCTTTTAAAATAATAGGAAATGCGGTTTTCTATTATTAAAAAAATCCCTTACAGCAATCACTGTAAGGGACGAGTTCTCTCGCGGTTCCACCCTGTTTGAAACGATCATACTTGTATATTAAAAATATCTCTGATCGAAACCACTTCATTCATGATGATAACGGAATCACCGGGCTGTTTTGCAGCCACTCCGAGGTAGTCTTCAGAAGGTTCCAAAATAAGAAGCTTGCAGCCGGTGACTTCTCTCTCTGCTATTCCTTTCCCAACTTACTCGTCTCATCTACGCATTTGGCATATGTTTTTCATATATGATTTATATTATATCACTGTCTTTTTCTTTGTCAAGCCAGAACTTCCACATCGCCGGAACCTCACGCATCATATAATTCAAAAAGAGACTTCCTTTACATCCGGCAGAGATCGGATACACATGTGGATATCCGAGTCTATTTGCAAGAGCACATGACCTGTGTAAATGGAAATTATTTGTCACAATTCCAACCGTTACGATCTCCGGTGTAAATAATGCTTTGGAAAATCTTAAATTCTCTCTTGTCGTTGTCGATGCCGCTTCCTTTAAAATCCGTTCTTTCTCAATGCCATGCTCCCACAGATAGATCTCCATCGCTTCTGCTTCTGTAATATCTTCGCCCTTTCCCTGACCTCCGGAGACGATGACTTTAGTCATCGGATGTGATTTCAGATATTGCTCCGCTTTTCTGATTCTGCGTTCCAGTGAATCACTTGGTACCCTGCCATTCACATGCGCACCTAATATGATCAGATAGTCACATGCATCATTTTCTTTAACAAACATCGTATACAGAATCGGTATACAGGTCAGTATGATCAATACACAGATTGCCAATATTGCCAGCATCATTACATGTGGCAGACGTCCTCTCCATTCCAGATAGGAAAAAGCCAGTAACAGGATTCCTGCTACTGGCCAGACTCTTGCAAATGTTGAATTCCATCGCCCGGTTGCCAGTCGAATCACTCCATAATAGACCAGGCACAAAACTGCGAGCATTGGCAATATTATTTTCCACAACATTTCTTATACTTCTTTCCTGAACCGCACGGGCACGGATCGTTACGTCCGATTTTCTTGCCTTTGCGGATTGTTGTAGACTCTTTCTGCTCTTTGTATAACTTTTTCAGTTCAGACTCAGAAAAAATCTCTTTCCACTGTGGAAGTTCATACAGCCAGTCAGCTCTCGCTGCAACCATGTTTTTGTAAAGCTTTTCCTTGTCAAATACAAGATTCACAACGGTATCTTCGTCCATTGTATCGATTGGGTTTGGCACAACCAAACTCTCGTCAATACCATCCAGAAATCCTACCATTGTCATGACATCCTGTCCATATCTCTCAGCCAGCTCTTTTACAGTTCCTCTGACTTCTTCATCCGGATTAGAAAGAAGCTTTTCATAAATCTCCTTCTCAATCTGGAAATAGCTTCCCCAGAAGTTCTGAAGCTGTCCTCTGTCAGCAGTCTCATCATAAGCGATGTCTTTCCACTGTTCTAATAATGTACGACTCATATCTATGTTACTCCTTCTTATGTTTCTAGTTCATTTCTCTTATATATACATCTCGGCGAACGCCCATGCAACATTCACAGGAATGGTAGCTTCCATCTTGCTACTGTTCTCAGGGGCATTCTTTTTCTGTCTTTTTCTCTTGTCTAAATACTCTTCCATCGATATCACTTCCTGATATTCTGAAGTAGTTTTCTGATTCATAAGTATACCTCCTTCTCGGTCATTCTTACTCCCGCCTTACTATTATATTCACAGATTGCTCTGTATATGACGTAATCTTAGCGGCAAAATCATCTTATCAGCAGAATGTGTACATCCTGTGGCAGATTTCTAAAGATAAAATAACACTTTTCTTAAGAGGTATTAAGAATCTTAATTATTTATTACGATAAATAATGTCTTCTCTTCCAGGTCCGTTTGATACCATTGTGATCGGATAACCAATCTGTTCTTCTACGAACTCGATATACTTACGGCAGTTTTCCGGAAGGTCTTCATATTTCTTGATTCCACGGATATCACAGTTCCATCCCGGCAGTGTCTTAAATACCGGTTTTGCTTTCTCAAGAAGATGTGTCGGCGGGAAGTCTGTTGTAACTTCACCGTCAATCTCATATCCTACGCATACCGGAATCTCTTCCAGGTATCCAAGGACATCCAATACTGTAAATGCAACATCTGTTGTTCCCTGCATACGACATCCATATTTGGAAGCTACACAGTCAAACCATCCCATACGTCTCGGACGTCCGGTTGTTGCTCCGAACTCGCCACCGTCTCCGCCGCGGCGTCTTAACTCGTCTGCTTCTTCTCCGAAGATCTCACTTACAAATGCACCTGCTCCAACTGCACTGGAGTATGCTTTGCATACTGTCACGATCTTCTGGATCTCATACGGTGGAATACCTGCTCCGATTGCTCCATATCCAGCCAGTGTGGAAGAAGAAGTAACCATTGGATAAATTCCGTGATCCGGATCCTTCAGAGAACCTAACTGTCCTTCTAACAGAATGTTCTTTCCTTCTTTTAATGCATTGTGCAGGAACAAGGATGTATCACATACAAACGGCTCAACTTTTGCTTTGTACTCCATCAGCTCTTCATAGAGATCATCCGGATTGATCAGCGGTTTGTGATACAGATGCTCCAGAAGAACATTCTTCTGCTCTGCAACTCTTACTACTTTTTCTTTTAATAATTCATCATCAAATAACTCGCTTACCTGGAAACCGATTTTTGCATACTTATCTGAATAGAACGGTGCAATTCCGGACTTTGTAGATCCGAAGGACTTGCCTCCGAGTCTCTCTTCTTCATATGCATCAAAATCTTTGTGGTAAGACATTACCATCTGCGCTCTGTCAGATACAAGAATCTTCGGCATCGGAACATTTCTGTCAACGATAGACTGTACTTCCTTGAAAAGTACCGGAATATCTAATGCAACACCATTTCCGATGATACTTGTTGTATGATCATAAAATACCCCTGACGGTAATGTATGAAGGGCAAATTTTCCATAATTATTAATGATTGTATGTCCTGCATTGGCTCCACCCTGGAAACGTACGATAATGTCAGCTTCCTCAGCAAGCATATCTGTAATCTTTCCTTTACCTTCGTCTCCCCAGTTAGCACCTACGACTGCTTTAACCATATCAATTCCTCCTGTGTTATTATCACATATCATTCTTCATTCGAGTGTCCTAAGACACCATTCGTTATTATACTATATTTCCGTGTTTCTGTAAAACGAATTTTGTACATTTTCACTGTTTTTCCACGTTTTTTTTATTTTTACATAAGCGGCGCTACAAGTTTTAATACCTGTCCGACAATCTTGGTCAGCAGTGACCGATTCTTTACTTCCATCAGCGTCACTTTATGACATTTCTCCAGTGTTTCCTGAAAATCACGTTCAATTCTGTCAATTTCTGAATTATTGTAAATAAAGGCTCCGCATTCAAAATGCAGATATAGGCTCCGGTAATCCAGATTGATCGTACCTACACTTGCCGTATCATCGTCTGCCACAAATACCTTTGCATGAACAAACCCCGGCTCGTATTCATAAATCCGGACACCGCCTTCTATCAGCTCTTTGTAATATGTCTTGGCCACAGCAAAAGCATACCACTTATCCGGAATATGTGGCATGATGATACTGACCTCCACGCCACTTTTTGCCACACGCGTCAACGTCGTAATCATCTCGTTATCCAATATCAGATACGGGGTCATAATATGTACATATTTTCTCGCATGGTTCAGAATATGGAAATAAACCTCTTCGCCTACATTTTCATCATCATACGGACTGTCTGCATAAGGAATTATATAGCCGTATTCCCGGTGCAATTCCCGGCGTTTTGGTGTCAGATAGCGATGATAGTTTTCTGAATATCGCTCATCTACGTTCCACATCTCCAGAAACATCATTGTAAAGCTCTGCACCGCATCCCCCTTTAACATGATTGCTGTATCTTTCCAATGGCCGAACCGTTCTTTCCGGTTAATGTACTCATCTCCAATGTTGATTCCTCCTGTAAATGCTGTTTTTCCGTCTATAACACAGATTTTCCGGTGATCTCTGTTATTCTGTGTTGTAGACAGAAACGGCTTTACTGCATTTGCCATTTTACACTGGATTCCATAGTGTTTTAATTTCTCCGGATAATCATACGGAAGCATGGAAATCGCACACATTCCGTCATACATAAAACGAACTTCCACACCTTCTCTTACTTTCTGGATCAATATCTCCAGAATCTGATCCAACATGTATCCTTCTTCGACAATAAAATATTCCATAAAAATAAATTTTCGTGCTTTCTTAAGCTCCGCAAGCAGGCAACGGAATTTGTCTTCCCCCAATGGGAAATAACGGACCTGCGTATTCCGGTATGTCGGAAAGTTCAGCTGGTTTGAAAGATAATGCGACAGCCTTGCATTCGCTGATCGGCTTGCCCATAGTGCATCTACTGTATCTTTATCCTGCACCATATACTGGGACATCTCTGTTTTGAGTGTACTAAGTCTGTGCTTCAGAAACCGTGTCCCCACCTGCAGCTTCACATAAATATAAAACAACGTTCCTACAACCGGAAACGTGATAATGCACAAAATCCATGTCATCTTAAATGCCGGATTGCCCTCCGAATTAATTACGTAAATGATTACTATCACTCGCAGGCAAAGCATGATTCCGCTGATTGCTGTCGAATATGCCTGCAGCCGGAATGTAGTCATCGAAAAGACTCCGATCTGCATGAGAATCAGAAGGAGCATAATACCGGTACGACTGAAAACAATACGAAATAATCCTTTTTTTGCTGTTTTTTTTGGTTCATGTTTCTTCATAAACTAACTACTAATCTCCTCTTTTACTACACCTTCTCCAAAAAATATATTTTACAGTGTATCACAATTTTGTCAAGTTTTATAGTATTTTTATAACTCTATCCCTTTCTTTTTCTTCTGAAAAGTATTACAATACATCTATTAGAACAACACGACGAAAGGAGTATTTACTTATGAATAAATTATGGAAACGTTTATTCGGACTCGCTGCGATCGGCAGTGCTGCCGCAGGTATTTTCTATTACTTTAAGAAGGCAAAAGCTGACGACGAGGACGATTTTGACGATGATCTCGACGATATCTTTGAAAATGAAAGCTTTGATCTGGACAATGATCTGAAGCCGGTCTCTGACAGAGGTTATGTACCACTTACACCAAAGACTGACAGCGAAGAAGATACTGACTCTGATGAGGATAACTCCTCTGATGACAGTACTGAAGCTGATATAACAGAAAACGCTGACACTTCCAGCGAAGGAAATGAAACAGAAAATGCTGATCCGGACAAAGAAGAATAGGAATAAATTTTCAAATCAGCATTCATTTAATAATAAACACAGATTTTATTAAATGAGCAAAAGGGCATTACACAAATTCTAAATTTGTATAACGCCCTTTATTTTATGCCTGTGCTCTATATGCTCACATCCTGTTCATTTCTGCTATGGCAGTATCTGACAGCCGCTGATGCTTTTTATAACTCTCTCCAGCACTGGTTCAGAATGTTTACTGCTTCTTTGATATCTTCTTCAGACATATTCGCATATCCAAGAAGAATTGTCGCCGGCTCTTCTGTAGTTTCGATACGGTACTGGGACATTCCGTACACGCGGACGCCGGCTTCCTTTGCCTTCCGGATCAGAAATTCTTCTGATGTACCATCCTTGAAATTAAGTAACAGATGCACACCTGCATGTTCCCCGGAGATCCTGCATCTGCCAAGTAGTGGCTTTAATGCCTCAATCAGCACGTCATGCCGGTTCTTATATAACGCTCGCGTCTTGTTCAGATGGCGCTCATAATATCCTTCTTCAATGAATTTCTGCACGATCAGTTGATCCACCTTCGATACGGTAGAATTAATGAACCGGTAATTTTCCCTGTATTTTTTTAAAAGCGGTACCGGCAGAACCATATAGCTCAGTCGGATCGCCGGTGCGATCGACTTTGAAAATGTTCCCAGATAAATAACTTTCTCATCGGAATCATATCCCTGTAATGCCGGAATCGGTTTCCCTTTATACCGGAACTCACTGTCATAATCATCTTCAATAATGAAACGTCCTTCCTTTTCATTTGCCCATCGCAATAATTCCAGACGGCGTTTCAACGGCATGACAATCCCTGTCGGATACTGATGAGACGGCGTTACATAAGCAATATCAGCATTTTTCATTTTCAAAGCATCCACACGCAGACCATTTTTATCTACCGGAGCAGGCACTGTCTCGTATCCCAGACCGGAAAGTACGTGGTATGCCTGTTTATAAGTCGGATCTTCAAAAGCAATCCGGTGATTCTTTCCTAAAATGATACTTAACAACATCAGAATATAATCACTTCCGGCTCCGATCAGAATTTGCTCCGGCGTACAATGCACTCCCCGCGCCTGATACAGGTAATTACAGATTGCATTGCGGAATCCATATTCTCCCTGCGAATCCCCGCTTCGGAATAATTCTGTCCGATCATCAATCAATATATCTTTGGAAAGCTTTCTCCAGACATTATACGGAAAACTCTTAAGATCTACACCATTTGGTGTAAAATCAAACCGATATTTTTCTTGTTTTTCTTGTTTTTCTTCCACAACTGCAGGCTTTGCTGCCGACAACTGATACAATTCTTCAATCTGTGCTACAAAATAACCGCGGCACGGTTCTGATTCCAGATAACCTTCGGACAATAACTGTTCATAGGCTAGTTCAATCGTGCTGCGGCTGACTTCCAGATGTCTGGACAGCGCTCTCGTAGAAGGAAGCTTCTCCCCATAGGAGAGCTTCCCTCTGCGGATCTCTGTTTTAATATGTTCGTAGATCTGCTCATAAAGCGGAACCTTACTGTGTGTTTTTAGATCAATCGTTAATTCATTCATATCCTTTATTTTGGAAGTTTAAACGAACTCTTCAGTGAAACAATCCGGTTAAATACGAGCTGCTCCGGTGTAGAATCTTTGGAATCTACGCAGAAGTAACCATTTCTTACAAACTGAAAACTGTCAGACGGACCTGCCTCAGCGAAGCTGTCCTCTACATAACATTCCTTGCGGATCTCCAGTGAGTTCGGATTTAAATTAAGAGAGCCATCTTCTTTGTTATATACACCCTTCTCTTCATCGATCAGATTCTCATAGAGACGGATCTCTGCCTGTTTCGCAAGAGGTGCATATACCCAGTGGATCGTTCCTTTCACTTTTCTTCCTGTAAATCCGGTTCCACACTTCGTCTCCGGATCATAAGTTGCATGTACAACTGTTACATTGCCATCCTCATCCGTCTCATAACTTGTACAAGTCACAAAATATGCATGCATCAGGCGTACTTCATTGCCAGGGAACAAACGGAAATATTTCTTCGGAGGCTCGATCATAAAATCGTTACGCTCAATATATAATTCTCTTCCGAATGGAACTTTACGCATGCCAAGCTCCGGATTCTCCAGATTATTCTCAACATCCAGATATTCTACTTCTCCTTCCGGATAGTTGTCGATCACTAATTTGATCGGATCTAACACTGCCATCATACGTGGTTTCTTCATCTTCAGATCTTCACGGATGCAGTACTCAAGCATTGCATAATCTACAGAGCTCTGGGATTTGGAAACGCCACATAATTCTACGAACTTACGGATAGATTCCGGCGTAAATCCACGTCTGCGCAGAGCTGCAATAGAAACAAGTCTCGGGTCATCCCATCCATCTACGATTCCATCCATAACAAGCTTCTTGATGTAACGTTTTCCCGTTACAACATTTGTCAGGTATAATTTGGAAAATTCGATCTGTCTCGGTGCCGGATCAAACTCACATTCCTTTACAACCCAGTCATATAACGGTCTGTGATCTTCAAACTCCAGTGTGCAGATGGAGTGAGTGATCTTCTCAATCGCATCTTCGATCGGGTGTGCAAAATCATACATCGGATAAATGCACCACTTATCTCCTGTATTGTGGTGTGTCATATGTGCCACACGGTAAATAACCGGATCACGCATGTTGATATTCGGTGATGTCATATCGATCTTCGCACGGAGAACACGTTTTCCGTCTTCAATCTTACCTGCACGCATCTCTTCAAATAACTGTAAGTTCTCTTCTACGGAGCGATCTCTGTACGGGCTATTCTTTCCCGGTTCTGTCAGCGTTCCACGGTATTCACGGATCTCTTCCGCACTCAGGTCGCAGACATATGCTCTGCCTTTTTTAATCAGCTTGATCGCGCATTCATACATTGTATCAAAATAATCGGATGCGAAATAGAGATGGTTTCCCCAGTCAGCACCTAACCACTTTACATCTTCTTTGATGGACTCTACAAATTCCATGTCCTCTTTCATCGGGTTCGTATCGTCAAAACGAAGGTGGAATGTTCCTCCATACTCCTTTGCCAGACCGGAATTTAAAATGATGGATTTAGCATGTCCGATATGAAGGTATCCGTTCGGTTCCGGTGGAAAACGGGTACATACTTCCTGGTAAACGCCCTCTTTCAGATCTTTATCTATCTCTTGTTCTATAAAATTCTTAGAAACTGTCTCTTCTCCCATGTTCTTCCTCCTAGTGATTATTCTGCCCCTTATCTTACCATAAAACATATGGACGAACAAGGTTTAAAACAAAAGAAAACCTCTGAAAGCCATGACTTCCAGAGGTCTTTATCTTTTGTACAAGCTGCCTAGCGGAATCGAACCGCCGACCTCCGCCTTACCAAGGCGACGCTCTACCGACTGAGCCAAGGCAGCACGCATATGTGCTATGCAACGTTAATACTATACAACACATACGCTATATTTGTCAATATGATTTTTCGTCACTCTTTAAGATTTTTTCGGTCTTATTTTTGATGCGCTGCAGTGCATTATCAATCGTTTTCGGGCTCTTATCCAAAAGCTTTGCAATCGTCTTATAGTCTGTTCCCCGAAGGTGCAGATACAATACTCTGCTTTCCAGATCACTGAGTGCTTCTTCCAGACGGCTCTCAATAAGAGTCGCATATTCCTGGCTGATAAGCAGCTCTTCCGGATTGTTCTGACCTTCCGCTTCTACTGTTTCGATCAACGGATTCTGGTCATCCGCACCGGTCTCATACAGAGAAATGTAAGAATTTAACGGGCTGTGTTTTTTTCTTCTGGATGCCGTTATTGCTGAATACAACTGTCTTGTAATACATAATTTTGCGAAACTGTAAAAGGATGAATTCTGATCCGGTGCATAGTCACGAACAGCCTTAAACAGACCGATCATCCCTTCCTGAATCAGGTCATCTGTCTCACCGCCGAGAAGATACATTGCATTGGCTTCTTTGCGGACAAGATTTTTGTATTTTTCCATAAGAAAATCAATGATCTCTTTCTCACCGCCGCGCAGCTTCTCAATCAGCAGTTCATCTGTCATCTTCTCATATTTCATGCGCTTCCATTCCTTTTGATTCTTATGACATTCTCTGTCTTACGATCTCATAAGCAAGGACACCGGCTGCCACAGACGCGTTCAGTGAATCGATATCACCGTGCATCGGAATGCTTGCTACATAGTCGCAGGTTTCTTTTACGAGGCGGCTGACTCCCTCGCCTTCGTTTCCGATCACCAGTCCGATCGGTCCTTTCAGATTAAGATCATACATCTTCTCGCCGCCCATATCGGCACAGACAAACCAAAGACCTTCTTTTTTCAGTTCTTCCATTGTCTTTACCAGATTTGTAACTTTTGCTACCGGTGTATAGTTCAGTGCACCGGCAGATGTTTTTGCCACGGTTGCTGTCAATCCGACTGCTCTTCTCTTCGGGATGATCACTCCGTGTGCACCGGCAAGATTTGCCGTACGGATGATCGCGCCAAGATTGTGCGGATCTTCAATTCCATCCAGAAGAACAAGGAAAGGATCTTCTCCACGCTCTTTTGCAAGAGCTAACATATCCTCTACTTCTGCGTATTCATACGATGCAGTATAAGCAATCACACCCTGATGTCTTCCCGTCTCAGAAAGCTGATGCAGACGCTCTTTTTCTACAAACTGAATGATCGTGTCGTGTTTCCTTGCTTCTCTTATGATCGTGCGCACCGGTCCGTCCTGGCAGCCGTCCAGAACAAATAATTTGTCAACCGGTTTTCCGGAACGAAATGCTTCCAGAACCGCATTTCTTCCCTCGATTTTATTTTCGTTTGTTTTCTTATTATAATCTTCGCTCATGTCCGACTCCTTATTGTTCCTCTTCAAGGCTCTTAAGTCCCATTTTCACCAGTTCCATCATTCTTGCGTAATCCTTTTTCAGATACAGATATCCCATCACTGCTTCAAAACCGGTCGCACGTCTGTAATCGGTCACAGACTGGTTCTTCGCAGGTGATACACTCTTGGAATTCCGTCCCCTTTTGTAAATGCTGTGCTCTTCTTCTGTCAGTTCTTCCTGCAGAACACGCATCATTTTAGACTGTGCTTTTGCCTGCACATAGGTACTGGTTTCTTTGTGCAGTTTCTGTACCGGTTTGTTGCCCTGGTTTACAACTAACGTCTTCATGATCAGATCGTAAATACTGTCACCGATATACGCCAGAGTAAGAGGTGAATATTCTCTTATATCCACCTCTTTTAACCGGAACGTTTCCTGCATGCAGGAGTCAAACTCCCAGTTTATGCTCTTTTCCATTGTACTCCTTCTCTTGTATCTTTTAAAACGATACCTTTTTCTAATAACTCGTCACGGATTGCGTCTGCTCTTGCGAAATCTTTCGCTTTTCTTGCTGCCTGACGCTCTTCGATCAGTTTTTCAATATCTTCATCCAAGATGTCTTCCTTCTTGTCAACGAGCAGTCCAAGTACATCTGTTAATTTTACCAGAAGATCAAAGAGTTTGCCAAGGTATTCTGCTGAGCTCTCACTGTCTGTATTACTGTTTGCAAATTTAACAAGGTCAAATACTGCTGCGATTGCATCTGCTGTATTGAAATCATCTTCCATTGCTCTCTCAAAATCAGCAACAAATGCATCTGTCTGTGTAAATAACTTGTTCTCTTCCTCTGTCATCTTTTCATCTGCAGCATTTTTCTTTAAGAATTTCAGATTATCTGCCGCATTGACAATACGCTCCAGACCATTCTTGGATGCTTCCATAAGATCTGCGCTGAAGTTCAGCGGACTTCTGTAATGTGCGCTTAACATAAAGAAGCGAAGCACCTGCAGATCATACTGTTCACTGATCTCACGGACAGTGCGGAAGTTTCCTAATGACTTGCTCATCTTGCGGTTATCGATATTTAAAAATGCATTGTGCATCCAGTATTTAGCAAATTCTTTTCCGTTGGCAGCTTCACTCTGTGCGATTTCATTCTCATGATGTGGAAATACAAGATCTTCTCCACCGGCGTGAATATCGATCTGCTCACCCAGATATTTTTTAGACATCTCTGAGCACTCAATGTGCCATCCCGGACGTCCCTCGCTCCACGGTGCTTTCCAGAAAGGTTCTCCTTCTTTTTTCGGTTTCCAGAGAACGAAATCCAACGGATCTTCTTTTTCATCTTCGCCGCTTACAAGGAGTGATCTCTCACCGGATCTTAAATCATCCAGATTTTTATGGGAAAGCTTTCCATAGTCTTTGAATTTTCTTGTGCTGTAATATACCGTTCCGTTTTTCTCATAAGCATAGCCTTTGTCGATCAGTGTCTGGATCATCTCGATCATTCCGCTGATCTCTTCTGTTGCAAGCGGATTCTTTGTTGCCGGCTCGATGTTCATTCCATCCATATCTTTCTTACACTCTGCAATATAGCGTTTGGAAATCTCATCGGACGAAACGCCTTCTTCATTAGCTTTCTTAATGATTTTATCATCTACATCTGTGAAGTTGGATACATAATTAACATCGTATCCTTTGTACTCAAAATAACGTCTGACCGTATCAAATACAATCATCGGTCTTGCATTTCCGATATGGATAAAATTATAAACCGTTGGTCCGCAGACATACATCTTAACTTTGCCTTCTTCCAGCGGGGTAAATTCTTCTTTTTGTTTTGACAGTGTGTTATACAGTTTCATCTTTGTCTCTTCCTCTCTTTTCTTATTCTTCTCTGGAACTTTCTATGAATTCCATTTTTTCTATTTCTTTGATCAGTTCCTTCTTATCTTTACGCAGGCATTTCATATTCTTCTCCATTGCGCGGATTTCTTCTCTCATGCGGAGATTTTCTTCCTGCAGGTTCTGGATATCTGCGCTGATCGGATCTGGTAAATGTACCTGATCCAGATCCATACGCGGAATCTTCTGATCATCCATCTTCACAATTCTTCCCGGCACACCGACAACTGTACAGTTCGGCGGTACTTCTTTTAATACAACCGCTCCGGCGCCAATCTTGGAATTTTCTCCGATGGTGAAGGAACCAAGTACTTTTGCGCCGGCACTTACCATGACATTATCTTTAAGTGTCGGATGCCGCTTTCCCTGTTCCTTACCTGTTCCACCCAGGGTAACACCCTGATACAGTGTAATATTATCACCAAGTTCTGCTGTCTCTCCGATGATCACACCGCTTCCGTGGTCGATAAAAAGTCCTTTACCAATCGTAGCTCCCGGATGGATCTCAATACCGGTTTTGCGCACGGCACGCTGTGACACCCATCTTGCCAGAAAGTAATGTTTCTTTAAATATAATTTATGTGCAATTCTGTAATGTAAAATTGCCTTGAAACTGGAATATAAAAAAACTTCCATATTGGATTTGATCGCAGGATCCCTTTCGCGGACAACCTGGATCTCTTCCTTTACGTAAGAAATAACTCCCATATTTATCGCTCCTTCATTATAAAAAACGCCTCTTGCTTTCGCAAGAGGCGTATATATCGCGGTTCCACTCTTCTTCCAGAATCAGACCTTCCTGCTGAAATATCCCACGCTTAAGGAAAATCTTCTTCTGCTTAAGTACACGTAACGTGTGTAATTCCGTACCCGGCTACCCATCTTATCTGAACGCATCAGATTACGCTCGCCGGATCAACTCCCGAATGCACTTCACGATGCTCTTTTCTGAAAACCGCTTTCAGCCGGTGACGGTTTCTCTCTGACAGCCACAAGTATCGCTACTCTTTTCGTTCATCGTCTTTTCATATAGAATATACTATATGCGAATTACCGACATTTGTCAATGGGAGACAAGCGGAAATCTCAATGTTATTTTGAAAAGATCTGCTTCTGTCTCAATATTCAGATGTCCTTTCTGCAATTCTGTAAAACTGCTTACAATGGCAAGTCCCAGTCCGGAGCCTTCGGTTTTCCGGGATTCATCTCCCCGCACAAACCGTTCGGTCAGTTCTTCTGGTTTTACATGCAGTTCTTCTCTGGAAACATTCTTCATATGCACAACCGCTTCTCCATCTTCTTCACGGATGGAAATATAGGTTCTCGTATGCGGCATCGCGTATTTTGTAATATTAACAAGCAGGTTTTCAAAGATCCGGTATGTTTTCTGGCTGTCCAGATGTACGATCAGCCTTTCTTCCGGAAAATCGCAGCGGAACTCCACACCGGATTTCCGGATCTGTTCATCCAGTTCCAATTTTACCTGTTTAAACAGATTTACCATATCCAGATCCAGCAGGTTCAGTTTGACAGCCTGGCTGTTCGCTTTGCTCACTTCAAACAAATCTTCGATCAGTACTTTCAGTCGCAGTGATTTTCGTTCCAGAATCTCAATGTACTCTTTCTGTTTTTCTTCATCTTTTTCATTTTTCAGAAGATCCACATAAGTAATGATCGCCGTGAGCGGTGTCTTCAGATCATGCGAAACATTGGTGATCAGCTCTGTCTTCATCCGCTGGCTCTTCACTTCTTCATCCACTGCCTTTTTAAATCCGCTCTGAATCGTTCCAAGTGCGTCACCGATCGGCTGGAACATCCTTAAATCCGTACCTATTTCTGCATCCAGATTGCCGTCTGCGATTGCTTCTGCTGCATTCAAAAGCTGCATGTATCTGCGTCTCATTCTGCGATACCAGATATTTAACACAACAAATAAAAGGACTGCATCACACAGAAGAAACCACAACATATCCCCCTGTCCGACTATAAAACAAGGCACTAATAATATCGAATTAATAAGAACAACCTTTAACATATAACGCTGTCCTCTGTCTCTAAAATCAATCTTTTCCAGCATATAGAGGGTTTTTCTGCCAGCACTTTTCACGGTTCCGCAGATTTTTCCGGAAATATTCTTTATCGTCTTCCTTTTTCTGCAGCACAGTGAATATTCTTTTATATATCCTCTGATTCCACAGGTCCAGATATGTCTGAGATTCGTCACGATCCAGTAATCCACAGCAAATACTGCCGCCCACAAAAGCGTTTCCATGCCTTCTGACTGCAAACCGTCTGTAACACGTGCCCGGACAAGCGACGGTGCACACGTAAGCAACACAATGAATGCAGGCACAGCTACTTCCACAGGAGCCTGGAAAATCCGTTCTTCTCCGGTCTGAAAGCTCTTCACTGACGGATAAACACATGCAAGAAGCGCAACTGCAGCAAGCAGTGCATAGATCATCCTGTCTGCTGAATCCGGTACTTCATCCTGTTCACTGAAATCCATTTCCGTGCTGTCTTTTAAATAAGCTTTCAGATTTTTCTCTGTAATTCCATAACGGAATGTGCAATTCTCCGGATTCTTTAATATCGTATTTGTTTTTCCGTCCGTCTGCGTATCTGCTTCGTCATCTTCATAAAGAAACGCCTCATCCGGCTGTGTACTTACATCGTTCAATGCCCGCCTGAGCGCAAGAAGCTGTTTGCTTTTGTTACTTCCGGATAAAATCTGCGCCATTGGTTTTCCATTTTTATCATACTGGATAGTAAATGAAAATGCATATTTCGTCATATCATCTTCCATCGCCTGTTCACCTGTACTGACAGAACTTCTTGCTATGACCTCACCTTTTTCATTTTCCATTTCGTAATCAATATATGGATAGAGCATTTTGTAATTTGTAAGCCATTCCCAGTATGCATCCTGATCCAGCATATCCCGTAACTTCGTGCGTTCTTTTTCCGTTCCGTTTTCATTTGTATACATAATATATCCATTCTGAACGAATGGCATCATAAAATTTTCAGATGACTCGTGGCTTCTTTTTTCCTTTTCTACGTTTGCCGCGGCCTCTCTCTGATAGAGCTGATATCTTCCGACAACCATCGCAGCCGGTATCAGTATCGTAAAAAAGATCAGTATGCACGCCAGTTTATGCCTGTTTTTCAATTTTGTATCCAACTCCCCACACCACCTTCAAATATTTTGGTTCTTTCGGGTTAATTTCTATTTTCTCCCGAATATTTCTCACATGCACCATAATAGTGTCTGTATTCACCGCCTCTTCTTCCCATACCCATTCATAGATTTCATCAGCGGAAAATACTCTGCCTGGATGTTTCATTAACAGCAGAAGAATCTTATACTCTGTCGGTGTCACTTTCACGTCTTCCCCGTCTACGCTCACTGCTTTGCGGTCCTCATTCAGTTCAAGTCCACCGATTGTATAAATATGTTCCTTTTCTTCTTTTTCCTTTAATCTGCCCATAAAATTCCGGTATCTGCGAAGCTGGGAATTGACTCTTGCCAACAGCTCCATCGGTGTAAATGGTTTTGTCACATAATCATCCGCTCCCATATTAAGTCCCATTATCTTGTCTACCTCTTCTGATTTTGCGGATAAGAAGATAACCGGGAAGTCATATTTTTCTCTTAATTTTACCGTCATTGTAATTCCATCCATGCGCGGCATCATAATATCTACGATCGCGAGATGGATTTCTTCTTTTTCTATCACCTCCAGACCTTCGATTCCATCTTCTGCCTGGTACACTTCGTATCCCTGACTTTTCAGATAGATCTCAATTCCCTGACGGATCTCCTTATCATCTTCAACTACAAGTACGTGATTCATTTCCATTTTCTTTCTCCCTGCTTCTCTCTTAAATATCATGTCGGGATAGCCCCGGCCCCGATACCTGCGGACACTTCCGCACTATGTGGTATTCAAAAAAATATGTAGATACATTTTCTTTTAACTTTTGTATCATATCACATTTTCTGATTCAAAGTATAAAGATCTTTTCTTAAGAGCCGCCGGATAGCTTTCTAAAGATTTTCTAAAGAAAATACCCGGAGCAGCTTTTCTTGCATACACAATATTTTTGTGTTATTTCTTACAAGAATAACAGTGATAAGCGCGATTGTCACCAACACCTTTCCTATAAAAAGTCTATATTTATTATGATTTTCTATAAATTGTTTCTATGTATTTTCACCTTGACATACAAATAAACTACCGATATAGTAGATTAAGTACTTTCTATATGTACCACAGAAAGGAGGCATTTTCAGATGTCTTTAAATGCGAATAACAGTAAGGAATTACAAAAGAAACAGAACACCATCACCTTCATCAATGCTACGACAGAGATGATCGAAGAATTGGGGATTGAACATATTTCGATTCGAAAGATTGCAGAGAAAGCCGGATTCCACAACTCAACCATTTATCTTTATTTCAAAGATCTGGATGAGCTTCTGCTCCTCGCTTCCATGAAATTTTTTCAGGAATACAGTCACTCTCTCAGTCTTTTGAGCAAGACAGCTACTACATCCAGTGAGACTTTCATCAAAATCTGGGATTATTTCCTGACAACGGTTTTCAAGTGGCCAAATCTGTTCTTTAATTTCTTCTACGGAAAGCGAAGCGACGACCTGACGCCTTATATGAACCATTATTATGAACTCTATCCGGAAGAACGTAACGAATATACGGACGATATCCACAACATGTATTACGGCAAGAATATTGAGGAACGAAGCAGCAACCTGCTCAAAACTGTCCTGAATGAAACAGATAAGGTGACTGCAGATAATATGGATATGGTAAATGAGATCATTGTCAGCTACTGCAAATACAAGCTGGAGCAGAAACGAGCGAATATGGATCTTGACAATACGAAGTTAAAAAACGAATGTCTGCATGTCATCTCCTATGTTACAGGCGTATAAATGCAGTTCATTGTGTAAGCATAAATCTGTACCTGGCTCATCGTATACCTGCAGAACCTGCCACTGGCAGCTTCCTCTGGATGCTATGGCAACACAAAAAAGTCAGCTTTCCAAAACCGGAAGCTGACTTTTTTATTTGTTATGGCGACAAGGAAAATGCGCCCTGCTTGCATGGTAGCATTTGACGGTAGCTAATCAGCGAATAAAACTCGCGGAGCGTGTTTTATCGCTGTTATAGCGTCCGGGAAATAACTCCCTTATTTTTTCAGAATTAATGCTGCAAATACAACATCTTCTTCCCCGTCGTTGCGGATCCCGTGTCCGTCTCCGTCCTTACAGAAGAATACATCTCCCGGTTTTGCCGGAATCTTCGTGCCATTATCTTCGTAAATTCCTTCACCTGATAAAATATAATACGTTTCCGTCTCTCCATGATGTTCATGGTGCCCGAGCTCAGAATGTGGCGGCAGTGTCACTTTACTGAACATCTTACAGTGCGCACCAAGTTCCTCTGCACCAAGCAGTGCCTCCTTCAAAATATATCCTTCTCCACCACTTGGTTTTTCAACTTTTACGATCTCTCTTTCGCCTTCTCTTGTCATTTTCGTTCTGCCTCCTTCTTACGATTGCCTCTGTACCTGCTGTGAAAACAGTTTTCTCAAAACTCTATAAAAACAAGATACAACCGCAGAGCCGATCCGTCAATCCACTTTTTATCAAAATACTGCTCCTTTTCACAATTTAATTTACGATCCTGTAATATTCTTTTGCAGTAAGGCTGTATACAATTGCATAAAATACAGCAAACACACCAATTGTTGTAACCGTACATCCCGCAAACAGAGCTCTGTTACTTAAATTCAGTACACGCAGAAGTTTTACCATGATCGGAAATGCCACAATTACATGCAGAATTGCCATAAAAAGCGGCAGGAAAAATACACTTAAGATCTGGCTTCTGATGGAACGACGCACTTCGCGCTTACTCATTCCGACATTCTGCATAATCTGAAATCGTTTTCTGTCTTCAAAGCCTTCGGATATCTGTTTATAATAAATGATCAGCACCGTTGCGATCAGGAACAGGATTCCCAAATAAATTCCAATGAAGAACAATCCGCCATAGAGATCATAGAAACTCTCCCTGCTCGTCTCTCTGCTTTCCATTTCTGTATAAGGCACTTTGTTTAGCCCTTTTTGTAATTTTTCCAGTATCTTTGCATTTTCTGCATTCTTTCCATTCAGGTCAAATGCTGTATAATATCGGAGCATCTGCTGATTTTTCTTAAAAGCTTCCGGTACATTCTGCCCAGAATAATTCTGCATCTGCAAAATTTTTAAAATCGCATCTGTGTTTTTGAAAACAATATAATAATTACCATATACCGACTGTGTTTTCTCTACCTCTGCTTTCAATTTCCTGATCTGTTTTTTCACATGAAAATTCTCTTTTGCAATTTTCAGATCATAATAATTATATTTTCCATCCGGACAGTACAACAGAATTTCGTTTTCATTTAATGTTTCTGTTTTTCCTTCCATGTGATTATAATCTTCCAGCGGAAGTAAAGTCAGATAGCAGATTTTTGATGAATTATATGCATCCGCATTTATTTCAAACTGTTCGTCTTTCTGTGATGCCATAAGCTGACCGCATCGGTAAGAAATCTGTGATTGCCTCTGTAAATGCAGACGATCACATTCTTTTCCAAGGGCTTCCTGCAATTGATTTCTGGATTCTCTGCTAGTCTGATAATTTGTTACTGCCACTGCTTTCGGGAAACGTGTATGTAAAACGTCCTCCATTCCTGCATACAGTGATGTTGTTGTAGATATCATTACAAGCACCATCGTACTTAAGATACAGATATTTGCAAGCCCGACTGCATTCTGTTTCATCCGGTAGATCATCCCTGATATGGTTGTAAAA
This sequence comes from Dorea sp. OM07-5, assembly GCF_003481355.1. Lineage (NCBI taxonomy): Bacteria > Bacillati > Bacillota > Clostridia > Lachnospirales > Lachnospiraceae > Dorea > Dorea sp. OM07-5. The sequence goes on from NZ_QUKZ01000002.1 coordinate 269,031, forward strand.
TGTCCCTGTCTGTAATAATATTTTTTGTTTTTCTTTAAAATCTTCAAAAGCGCAATACTACCTGCTGTAAACAGCGCATAAGTACCGATGATGACAAGAACCACCGCCAGAAAAAAAGTTAATAAAGCTTTTAACGGCTCTTTTGTAGTCAGGGCGATATAGTATCCGCTTCCCAGTGCCAGGACTCCGACAAGGGCGAGCAGCCATCTCGTCTTCGGCTCTTTCTCTCCCTGACTGCTTCCACGCAGAAGTTCCATCGGATTCGCAAGCTGCACCTGCAGAAGGTTGTAAATAAACGTAAGCATGAAAATGATCAGAAATAAAACGAGACAGTCTTTTATTGCCGCCATGCTGACCGCAAACTTCATTTCCACTCCGCTGTGCAGGATTTTAAGCAGGATCAGATACATCATTTTTCCGAATATAATTCCAAGGATCAATCCTCCGATCATGCTGACTCCTGCAATGATCATCGTCTCTACTGCCATCATTTTCGCAATATGCCGTTTTCCCATTCCGAGAACATTGTAAACACCAATTTCATTTTTTCGCTGTTTCATCAGGAAACTGTTTGTATAAAAGAGAAAAATCACAGAAAAAATAACCATCACGCCTGTTGCGTACTGCAGGCAGAGCCGCAGCGTTTCCATTCGCAGGTCTTTGCTTTTTGTCAGTGCATCAAACATATAGAACATCATAACCATCAACATAGAGGTCAATATATATGGCATGTAAGTCTTCCGGTTATTTTTCAGGTTTGTGACGGCAAGTTTTGCATAAATGTTTCTAGCCAATGTGCTCACCTCCCGTTGCAAGAACGCTTAAGGTGTCTGAAATCTTCTGATACATCTCATCTTCGCTCAGATTTCCACGATATAACTGATGAAACACCTCTCCATCCTTGATGAAAAGCACTCTTTTCGCTGTGCTTGCCGCACGCACACTATGTGTAACCATGACGATCGTCTGTCCGTCCTCATTGATACCGGTAAAGAGATCAAGCAGTGCTTTGGAAGCCCGAGAGTCCAGCGCTCCTGTCGGTTCGTCCGCGAGAAGGAGCTGTGGTTTGGTAACCAGCGCTCTGGCAACTGCCGCACGCTGTTTCTGTCCTCCTGATACCTCATATGGATATTTGTCCAGAAGCTGCGTAATCTCAAGCTGCTTTGCAACCGGCTGCAGCCGCTCTTCCATTTTCCCATATTTCATTCCAGACAATACAAGTGGAAGAAATATGTTATCTCTTAACGAAAATGTATCCAGAAGATGAAAATCCTGAAATACAAATCCGAGATTTTGTCTTCGGAAAGCTGCCATTTCTTTCTCTTTTATCCCGGAAAGGTCGCGTCCTTTCAAATACACCTTTCCTTTTGTCGGTCTGTCAAGTGCTGCCAGAATATTTAAAAGTGTTGATTTTCCGGACCCGGACTCTCCCATAACTGCTACATATTCTCCCGGTTCAACTGAAAAATTAACGTTTCGCAGCGCCTCTACCTGGTTGCCTCCAAATCTGGTCGTATATACTTTTTTTACATTTCTTACTTCTAATAATGCCATTTGTTTCACCCTTTCCATATCATCTGTTTTACATCTATGATTATAGAAAAAAGGAAAATGTACAGCCATCGATTCAGGTTACATTTTCCTTCCTGTTTCTTACATTTTTGTAAGATATCTCATTTTACTTCCAGATTCTCTTTTGTATCTATTCAACCGGTAATTTTTCTCTGGACAAATCCATGCAGGCTCTTGTTCCTTTCCCCGCTTCCGATTCTAGCCACAATCCATGCTGAAGCTTATCCATTACCGATTTGCATAAATAAAGTCCGATGCCTGTCGATTTCTTATCATTTCTGCCATTATAGCCGGTAAATCCGCGTTCAAAAATCCGTGGCAGATCTTCTTCACGAATACCGATCCCAGTATCTTCCACAACAAGTATCTGACCTTTTTTATAAATATGCACACTTCCGTTTTCTGTATATTTCAAAGCATTGGAAAGCAGCTGCTCCAGAACAAACGACAGCCATTTTTCATCGGTTAATACTGTTTCCTGAATCGGCTCATATACCAGTGTGATTTTCTTTAAAATAAACATCTTGGAATACTTGCGCACTACTTGGCGGATAACCGTATCAAGATCACAGACTGCAAAGGACAGATCCGCTGACATATCTTCCATACGCAGATAAGTTAAGACCATTTCTACATACTGCTGGATTTTAAATAATTCCATCTCCAGTTCACTTACCAGAACCGGATGCTCCTCTTTTTCTGTCTGAAGCAGGAGATTCATCGCTGCGATCGGAGTCTTGATCTGATGCGCCCACATACTGTAATAATCCAGCATGTCCTGCCGCTCTATTGCCTGTTCCGACTCAGTCTCATTGATCTGCGTATATAATTTCTGTACCAGTTTCTGATAATCCTGTTCCAGAAGTGTGGTTCCTTCTGCAAATTCCAGAATCTGCTCTTTCTCATCTTTTATAACATTCTGCAGTTCTCTGTGCGTTCTTCTGTATCTTACAAATCCAAGAACCGCATAAAGCAGGCTCCACACACCTGACAGTAGAAATGCATATTCCACACATGCCAGATCGATATGATACAGATCAAATATAACGAAAAAGATTCCATACGCACCCAGATACATACAGATCTGCGTCCGATGTTCTTTTATATATGCTTTTAAGATTTTCATAGTTCCACCAAATATCCAATTCCTTTTTTCGTACGGATCACATCTGTCATTCCGATACTTTCCAGTTTTTTACGAAGTCTTGTCACATTAACTGTAAGTGTATTATCGTCCACAAACGAATCATTTTCCCAGAGTCGTTCCATGATCGTATCTCTTGAAACAATCTTTCCCGCATTTTCAAGTAATATCTGTAAAATTCTAAATTCATTTTTTGTCAGCTCGACTCTCTGCTCCTGATAAGTCAGCACTGCATCATTCAGATTCAAAAGAGCACCTTTATATTCTATCGCATTTGTCGTTCCGCCAAAAGAATAGGTTCTTCTAAGCAGTGCCTGTACTTTTGCAGTCAGAACTGTCAGATCAAATGGCTTTTCAATAAACTCGTCCGCACCCATATTCATCGCCATGACAATGTTCATATTGTCATTTGCTGAAGAAAGAAAAACAATCGGTACTTTCGACACTTCACGAATCTTCTGGCACCAGTAAAAGCCATTAAAAAACGGAAGCATAATATCCAGGATCACAAGTTCCGGTTCAAAAGCCAGAAATTCCTGCAATACATTTTTCAAATCTTCTGTCGTTTTCGTTTTGTAATTCCATTTTTCCAAATGCATTGCCACTGTCTGTGCAATCGTCTGGTCGTCTTCTACAATTAAAATCTTATACATCTTTTTCCCCACCTGCCGAGACTATGGTAGCCATCCCGCTCTGATTAGCGGTCGTCAAATGCAGCCATGCAAGCATGGTGCATTTTCCTCGTCGCCATAACAAAATGAGCAGAAACGTCCCGCCTCTGCTCTTACATCCTAATACCTTGTCCGGAAGTTGTCAATTCCAGAAATAAGACTTTTTTGCTCTATCTCTTAGTGGAAATAATGATCACCGATCTTCTTTCCGGAGCCTCCCTGATTAAAATACAGACATCCATTTATCGGATCTTTTCCTTTTAATGCATCCGCTGCTGCTTTCCAGGCGGTTTTGGTATAACTTTTATTCTGCAAAACACGATTCAGCCATCCGCTGCCTGCCGGTCCGAACTGTCCGCACTGATAGATAACTTCCTTCATAGAATCCGGATAAGTTTTGCTTTTTATCCGGTTTAAAACAACCGCTCCCACAGCAACCTGTCCTTTATACGGCTGATTTCCCGCTTCACAGAATATAAGCGCTGCTAGCAGCTCCTGCTGTTTTTTCAGTTTCTTTTGTTCCTGTTTTTTTCTTGCTTCTCTTTTTGCACGGATTTTCTGTCGTCTGATTTCCTGCTCTTTTTCCAATACTGCCTGCTTTAATCTGATCTTTTGTACTCGTATTGTCTCCCTCGTCTGAACTGCAATCGATCTGGAATGTCTGACGTTTCCCTCCACCGATGCCGCTTTCGCTGTAAATCCAGTCATACACACGGTACATATCAAAGCCGCTAAGAATAATACAATCTTTTTACTTCCCTTACCTACAGAACCTGCCACTGGCAACTTCCTCCGGATGCTATGACAATTCATAAATATAATACCCTCCTATATGTGCCAAACCATTTTCTTTACATAAATCATACTCATTCATTTCAATTTTATTACAAATATTACAAAAATGTTACGCACAACGTCTGGTATCATATCATAATCTGGCTGTTCTGTCAAATATTACTCGAAGAACAGAAAAATCAAATAGGACAAAATTCCTAATATGTAAAAAACCTGCTACAGAATCCTGTAGCAGGTTTTATCTTGACATCTTTAAATTGTAGCAATATCGATCAATGTCAGTTTCTTAATATCTGTATTCTCCAGACTGGATACAAGCGCTTTTGCTGTATCAATCGCTGTCAGTACATTCACACCTGTCTCAATCGCATTTCTACGGATCACAAAACCATCTCTGGAATGTTCTGCTCCCTGATGCGGTGTATCGATAACAAGGTCGATCTTATGTCCTAAGATAAGATCCATCAGGTTCGGAGATTCCTGCTCGATCTTATTTACTGCATTTGCTTTCACTCCTGCTTTTTTCAGGATTTCCGCAGTTCCTCTCGTTGCAAAGATTTTATATCCAAGTTTCTCGAATCTGCGTCCGATATCGATTGCTTCTTCCTTATCTTCATCACGAACAGTCATGATCATATTCTTATGCTTCGGCAGACGGATTCCGGCTCCGATAAATGCCTTATACAATGCTTCGTCAAATGTCTTCGCAATTCCCAGACACTCTCCGGTAGATTTCATCTCAGGTCCTAAGCTGATATCTGCACCACGTATTTTCTCGAAGGAGAATACCGGCATCTTAACAGCAAAATAATCTGCTTCCGGCTGTAATCCTGGTGTGTATCCGAGATCTTTGATCTTTGCTCCGATGATGACTTTTGTTGCAAGCGGAACGATTGGGATACCGGTTACTTTACTGATATATGGAACCGTACGGCTGGAACGAGGGTTTACCTCGATGACGTACACTTCTTCACCACATACAATAAACTGGATATTGATCAGTCCGATAACGTGCAGTGATTTTGCAAGTCTTCTTGTATATTCTGCGATCGTCTGCTTCGTCTTCTCGGAAATGCTCTGTGCCGGATATACGGAAATACTGTCTCCGGAATGGATTCCTGCACGCTCGATATGTTCCATGATACCTGGAATCAGGATATCTTCGCCATCGCATACTGCATCGACCTCAATCTCTTTACCCTGCAGATATTTATCTACAAGAATCGGATGATCCTGTGCAATCCGGTTGATGATGCCGATAAATTCATCAATATCATGGTCGTTGATCGCAATCTGCATTCCCTGTCCGCCAAGTACATAAGAAGGTCTCACAAGTACCGGATACCCCAGTCTGTTTGCAACTTCTTTTGCTTCTTCTGCTGTAAATACAGTACCACCTGTTGGTCTTGGAATCTTACACTCTTCCAGAATCTCATCAAACAGCTCACGGTCTTCCGCTGCATCTACATTCTCGGCAGAAGTTCCAAGGATTGGAACGCCCATTTTCATAAGAGACTCTGTCAGCTTGATCGCTGTCTGTCCACCAAACTGTACGACTGCTCCGTCCGGTTTTTCAAGATCAACAATACTCTCTACATCTTCCGGTGTCAGCGGTTCAAAATACAATTTATCTGCAATGTCAAAGTCTGTACTTACTGTCTCCGGGTTATTATTTACAATGATTGTCTCATAGTCTTCTTTTGCAAATGCCCATGTACAATGCACAGAACAGAAATCAAACTCAATTCCCTGTCCGATACGGATCGGACCTGATCCAAGAACAAGTACTTTCTTCTTGTCATTCGTCTCTTCAACTTCGTTCTCGCTGCCAAATACAGAATAATAGTACGGTGTCTCTGCTGCAAACTCAGCCGCACACGTATCAACCATCTTATATGCTGCCGTAATTCCATATTCATGGCGCATATCGTGAATCTGGCGCTCTGTATTGCCTGTTAATTTTGCAATAACAGAATCTGGAAATTCCATACGTTTTGCTTCTTTTAATGTCTCTGCATTCAGTGTTTCATTCTGCAGCTTCTGTTCCATCTCAACAAGAATTGCAATCTTGTCAATGAACCATTTGTCAATCTTTGTGATTGCATGAATCTCATCATAGCTGATTCCCTGGCGGATCGCTTCTGCAATCTTCCAGATTCTTCTGTCATCTACAACTTTTAACTCTTCTAACAGCTCCTCACCTTTCAGATGTGAAAAATCGTAAGACATCAGGCTGTCTACATGCTGCTCCAGAGAACGGATTGCTTTCATAAGTGCACCTTCAAAGTTATCACAGATACTCATAACTTCTCCGGTTGCTTTCATCTGTGTTGTCAGTGTACGTTTTGCACTGATAAATTTATCAAATGGAAGTCTCGGGATCTTTACAACGCAATAGTCAAGCATTGGCTCGAAACTTGCATAGGTCTTCTTCGTAACTGCATTCTTAATCTCATCCAGTGTATATCCAAGTGCGATCTTTGCAGCAACTTTCGCAATTGGATATCCGGTTGCTTTGGAAGCCAGTGCAGAAGAACGGCTTACACGCGGATTTACCTCGATAACACAGTACTCAAATGTGTCAGGATTTAACGCATACTGTACGTTACATCCTCCGGTAATATTCAGCTCGCTGATAATGTTCAGCGCGGAAGTTCGCAGCATCTGGTACTCCTTATCACCCAGTGTCTGGGAAGGTGCAACTACAATACTGTCACCAGTATGCACACCAACCGGATCAATATTTTCCATATTACATACAGTAATGCAGTTTCCATTGCTGTCACGCATTACCTCATACTCAATCTCTTTCCATCCGGCGATACAACGCTCTACCAGTACCTGTCCGACACGGGAAAGTCTGAGACCATTTTCCAGAATCTCAACTAACTGTGTTCGGTCGTGGGCGATACCACCGCCGCTTCCACCAAGTGTGTAAGCCGGACGAAGTACAACCGGGTATCCGATCTTCTCCGCAAATGCAATACCATCTTCCACATTCTCAACAACGAGGGAAGCTGCACATGGCTCACCGATCTTCTCCATCGTCTCTTTAAATTCCAGACGGTCCTCTGCTTTCTTGATTGTCTGGGAAGTAGTACCGATCAGGCGTACGTTATGCTCTCTTAAGAACCCATTCTCTTCCATCTCCATGGCAAGGTTCAGTGCTGCCTGTCCACCAAGCGTAGGAAGTACACTGTCCGGTTTTTCCTTTAAAATGAGCTGTTCTACAACTTCAACGGTAAGTGGTTCAATATATACACGGTCAGCAATATCTTTATCTGTCATAATCGTTGCCGGGTTAGAGTTCAGAAGAACAACTTCAAGCCCTTCTTCTTTCAGTGAACGACATGCCTGTGTACCGGCATAATCGAACTCTGCCGCCTGTCCGATTACAATCGGACCGGAACCGATTACTAATACTTTTTTGATATCTTTAATTCTTGGCATTACTGTACCTCCTTCATCATATCCATGAATCTGTCAAATAAATATCCTGAGTCCTGTGGTCCCGGGCAAGCTTCCGGATGAAACTGTACGGTAAAGATATTCTTTCCGACATAAGACAGACCTTCATTGGTTCCGTCATTGACATTTACAAATGCTTCTGTTGCGATTGATGAATCCAATGTAGAAGCATCTACTGCATATCCATGGTTCTGAGAAGAAATGTACACACGGTTATTACTTAAATCTTTTACCGGGTGATTTCCACCTCTGTGTCCATATTTTAACTTATATGTCTTTCCACCATTTGCGAGTGCCATAAGCTGATGTCCCAGACAGATTGCAAAGATCGGAATATCACTGTCATATAACTTCTTCACTTCTTTAATAATAGAAACACAGGTCTCCGGATCTCCAGGTCCATTTGAGAGCATGATACCATCCGGTTTAGAATCAATGATTTCTTGTGCAGATGTATGTGCCGGATAAATGGTCACTTCACATCCACGCTTATTTAAAGAACGGGCGATGTTATTCTTGGCACCAAAATCCATCAATGCAACTTTTGGTCCATCACCTTCCAAGATATAAGATTTATCACAGGTTACTTCTGATACAACGTCTCCGACTACATATTCTTTTAACTTCGGAAGGATCTCATCCAGATCGTAATTCTCATTCGTTGTGATCATACCGTTCATCGTACCTTTCTCACGAAGAATCTTCGTCAGCGCACGCGTGTCAATTCCTGCAATTCCCGGAATGTCCTGCTTTTCAAGAAAATCCTGAATTGTTCCTTCACATCTGAAATTGCTCGGTACTCTGGAAAGTTCTCTGACGATATAACCTTTTGGCCAGGCTTTCTTCGATTCCATATCCGGTGTAATTCCATAGTTGCCGATCAATGGGTATGTCATAACGACTGCCTGTCCCGCATAAGAAGGGTCAGTTAATACTTCCAAATATCCTGTCATTGAAGTATTAAACACAATCTCGCTGATCATATCTTTTTTAGAGCCTATGCTGGTTCCGGTAAAGACGGTTCCGTCTTCTAATATAAGAAATGCTTTCATATATCCACCTATTCCCTTCCTGATTATCCTATTGTATCCGTGGGTTTCCAAGGTATCTTTTTCCGCCAGAGTTTTAAGCAAACGCATTCCCCGGCTTGTCGCCTCCATAAAAAAAGCAGTCTGCGTATGCACAACTGCTCTGTTATGACACTTGTTCAGACGCCTTCGTCTCCACAAATTGTAAAAATTATACTACATATTTTTTTTAATTTCAACCTCATTCCCGTAAAAATATTCATATTCTTTTTCTTATCCGCATACATTATACATGACAAAGTATTTTGAGGTATGATCCCATGCCAGAAAACGACCGTATAAATACGTCTTTGCCGGACAATTCTGCAAAAGGCAGTCTGAAAGTCAGCCTTACTTCCTCTCTCACTGCCGCCCCGGTTGCAAATGCTAAAGTATCCATCTCTTACACCGGTATACCAGACAGTACTCTGGAAGAACTGATGACTGATTCTTCCGGTCAAACAGAATCTCTTACATTAGATGCACCGCCTCTGGAATACAGTCTTGATCCCGCCTTTGACGAACAGCCTTACTCTGAATACACACTCCGCATAGAAGCCGAAGGATATGCGCCAATCAGTGTTGCCGGTGCAGAAGTTCTTGCATCGACGCTCTCTCTGCAAAATCTTGCGCTTGCACCCCTTGGCGCTGAAAACAATGATTCCGTCTATGTTATTCCTGCTCATACTCTATATGGAGAGTATCCGGCAAAAATTCCGGAAGAAGAAATAAAGCCTGTTCAGGAATCCGGGGAAATTGTTTTAAGCCGGGTTGTTGTTCCTGAATATATTGTTGTCCATGATGGAAGTCCGAGAGATTCCACCGCTAAAAACTACTATGTAAAATATAAAGATTACATCAAAAATGTTGCTTCCAGTGAAATCTATGCGACCTGGCCTGCCGCCACGATCCGTGCAAATGTGCTTGCCATCATGTCTTTTACCCTGAACCGTGTCTACACAGAGTGGTACCGCAATCAGGGCTATGACTTTACGATTACTTCCTCTACGGCTTTCGATCACAAATGGATTCCGAACCGGAATATTTTCGATTCCATCTCTGTCGTAGTCGATGAGCTGTTTGCCGACTACCTCTCCAGGCCAAATGTCAAACAGCCGATCCTCACGCAATACTGTGATGGGCGTCAGGTACAGTGCCCGAATTGGATGACACAGTGGGGATCTAAATCACTTGGAGATCAGGGTTACACACCAATCGAAATTCTCCGTTATTATTATGGAGATGACATGTATATCAATACTGCTGAAGCAATTTCCGGTGTTCCGGCATCATGGCCGGGATACGATCTTAGTGTTGGTTCTTCCGGTGACAAAGTACGTCAGATGCAGGAACAACTCAATGTGATTGCCGGTGCCTATCCTGCGCTTCCGAAAGTAGATGCCGATGGAATTTACGGCACAGCTACGGAAAACTCAGTTCGGAAATTCCAGTCCATTTTTAATTTACCCCAAACCGGAGTTGTAGATTATAAAACATGGTATAAAATTTCTGAAATCTATGTCGGAGTCTCCAGAATTGCTGAATTAACATAATTATATTTTTAAAAAGCTGTCCAGGAGCAATATCATTTTCACTTCATGATATTGTTCCGGACAGCTTTCTTTTATCATCCGGGATAATAAGCACTACCTTCCGTCTGTGACGTTCTGCTAATACCGTATAATCCTAGAAAAATATTCTCTTTACATCATTAAACAATACAAACACCATCAAAAGCATCAAAAGCACGAATCCCAGTCCATGCACATAGCCTTCTTTCTCCGGTGGAATCCTCTTTCTCCGGATTGCTTCTACAAAGAGAAACACCAGTCTTCCTCCGTCCAGTGCCGGAAGTGGCAGCAAATTCATAACTCCCAGGTTTGCCGATAATAAAATTCCGATATAGAGAAACTGTTCAATTACAACAATCGCTCCATAGCTCTTCGTCTGTTGGTATGCATCTGCTACAACATTTACAATTCCGACCGGTCCGGATAACTGATCCATTCCTATCTTTCTCATAACTAACATTTTCAGGCTGTCTACCGTCGAACAGATCCAATATTTCACTTCATAAACACCATACTGGAGACTCTCTGCAAAAGAAGCTTTTGTATTACCGGCCCCTGTGATTCCATAACGATAATATCCCAGCTTCTTATCCATCTTCGGAGTCAGCTTTACAGTATAGGTTTTCCCATTTCGCTCATAGGTAACTTTGGCAGCCTCTCCCTGATGAAACTGATTGTAAGAAGTAACTTCACGAAAAATGTGAATCTTTTTATCTCCGATTTTTACAATCTTATCTCCTGCCCGAATGCCTGCCGCAGCAGCTGGATACCCCTGTTCCACAGAAGCCGCTACCGGAGCGTCATATCCTACCATCATAATCAATACTATTGATGCGATAAATGCAAGAATAAAATTAAAAACCGGTCCTGCTGCAATAACAGAAATTCTCGCCCACACAGATTTATTATTAAAGTTTCCCGGTGCATCTGACGCTTCGTCATCTTCTCCCATCATGCACAAGCCGCCAATTGGAAAAAGTTTCAGACAATATCTTGTTCCCTTATACTCTTTTGAAACAAGATTCGGTCCCATTCCGATTGCAAACTCTTCCACATCAATTCCATTTTTTTTTGCCAGTGTGAAATGTCCCAGTTCATGAAAAATTACAATAAAACTGAAGACCAGTATTGCAAATATAATACCTACTATATTACTCAATCTAATTATTACCTCCTGCTTTCGATTCGTTCATACGTCTCTGCTTCGGTCTGGAGAATCTGTTCCAGTGACGGATTCGCTATATTCTTATGTGCATTCATACAGTCTTCGATGATTTCCATAATTTCCAGATATTTGACTTCACGTTTCAGGAACTTGCTTACCGCCAACTCATTTGCCGCATTGAGCACGGTCGGAAGACTTCCGCCTTCTCTTCCTGCCTTATATGCGAGTTTCAGACCATAAAACGTATCCATATCCGGCTTTTCAAAATCCAGTTTTCCCATTTCCCAGAAATCCAGTCTGTCACCCGGCAGATATCTACGCTCTGGATAATAAAGCGCATACTGAATCGGCAGTTTCATATCTGGTGTTCCAAGCTGCGCCATTACGGCTCCGTCTTCATATTCAACCATGGAATGAATGACACTCTGTGGCTGTACAACAACCTGGATCTGATCCACATTTACATCAAACAGCCATTTTGCCTCAATCACTTCCAGTCCTTTATTTACCATTGTAGAAGAATCGATGGTAATTTTCTGTCCCATCGACCAATTTGGATGTTTCAATGCATCTTCCACACGGATATTCAGAAGATCTTCTTCTTTTTTTCCGCGGAATGGACCGCCGGATGCCGTCAGAAGTATCTTGTGGATCGGATTGCCTTTATTTCCCTGAAGAGACTGGAAAATAGCACTGTGTTCACTGTCTACCGGTAAAATACGGACATTATATTCCTTTGCCATCGGCATGATCAGATGTCCGGCTGTTACCATCGTCTCTTTGTTGGCAAGCGCAATGTCTTTTCCTGCCTGTATCGCTGCGATCGTCGGACGCAGTCCGATCATTCCTACAATTGCCGTCACAAGAATCTCTGCCTTTTCAAGCGTTGCGATCTCAATAAGCCCCTCCATTCCTGTTACAACTCTTGTATCTGTATCTGCAATTTTTACTTTTAACTCTTCTGCTTTGCCTTCGCTCCATACAGCAACACACACCGGATGAAACTCCCGGATCTGTTGTTCCAGCAGTTCGATATTCTTACCGGCTGCAAGCCCAAGCACTTCAATATCTTTATTTTCTCTGACTACTTCGAGTGTCTGTGTTCCAATCGATCCGGTGGAACCAAGAATTGCTATTTTCTTCATAAAATCCCTCTCTTTAATCCTATAACCACTGTTTTATTTTACAGATTGCCGGCGAGAAATGTTGTCAGGAAATAAATGACCGGTGCTGTAAAAAGAACACTGTCAAAACGATCCAGAATACCGCCGTGTCCCGGAATCAGCGTACCATAATCTTTAATATCATGATTTCTCTTAATGGCAGAAGCTGCCAGATCTCCAATCTGGGAAATCGCTCCTCCGGCTCCGCAGATGATTGCATAATGCAACACATTTGCCTGTGCTCCGGCAAAATGATTCATTGCAGCTGCAAATATCGCGCCAAGCAACGCTGCACCTACAATTCCTCCGATTCCACCTTCTACCGACTTCTTCGGGCTTAACTTCGGCGCCATCTTATGTTTACCGATCAGCATGCCGACGCAATACGCACAGGTATCACATCCCCAGGAACTCAGGAAAATGAGCCATACTACAATGCCACCATCCTCTAACATTCTTGTCTGATATACATAAGACATCATCATTGCCACATAAAATACTCCAAAAAATACTGTTGCAACCTGATCTGCTACAAATGCAGGATACGAAAATACATAAACTGCCATCAATACGATCATAAATCCCATGATCAGTAGCGGCAAACGATTTAACTGATTCGTATACAGAAGTGCATAATAAGCTACTGCTACCAGATAACCGGCAAATGCAATTGGTTTCTTCTGCACACCCACTACCTTATACAATTCTGTCATACCGATCAGACTGATTACGCCAAGTACGCCAAAGAGTACTTCTCCTCCGCATCCAACTGTAGCGATCAGGATGATCACCAGAACAATTCCACTTAAAAGTCTTGTTTTAAACATCTTTTTTCTGTTCCTCCTTCACGCCTCCGTAGCGGCGGTCTCTTCTATTATATTGCTCAATCGCCTTTTCCAGTTCTGCTTTTGAAAAATCCGGCCACGGAACATCTGTAAAATAAAATTCCGTATATGCAAGCTGCCAGAGCAGATAATTGGATAATCTGAGTTCCCCACTTGTACGGATCAGAAGATCCGGATCCGGGATTCCATGTGTATCCAGATAGCCTGAAATAACTTCTTCTGAAATCTCTCCCGGCTTTAATTTACCTTCTGCACAGTCTGCGGAAATTCTGCGGACTGCACGCATAATCTCATCTCTGCTTCCGTAATTCAATGCAATCTGGAAATTCAGTCCACCGTTATCCTTTGTAGCTTCTTCCAGTTCCTCTATACGATTTCGGATGTCATCATCCAGTCTGGTCTTATCACCGATTACACGGACTTTCATATCATTTTTCGCTGCTGTTTTCAGGCAGGTCTTCATATAACTGCGCAACAGCTTCATCAACGCGTTCACTTCATCTGCCGGACGGTTCCAGTTCTCTGTCGAAAACGCATATACAGTCAGATATTTGATCCCCATTTTCCATGCTTCTTCACAGATTTTCTCAACATTCTTGCTTCCCTGTACATGCCCATAATTACGTGGCATTCCTTTTGCTTTCGCCCAACGTCCGTTTCCATCCAAAATAATCGCAATATGCTGCGGTACATTCATCTGGTTTCTCCTCCCACGAATGGGGGACAGTTACCAAAATCTCTTTGGCTTCTGTCCCCTCATTTATTAAACCGTCATTACTTCTTTTGATTTTGCTTCAACTGCTTTGTCAACTTCTTTGACATATTTGTCTGTCAGTTTCTGAAGATCATCTTCCATATCCTTAATCTCATCTTCAGATACATCAGAACCTTTCAGTTTCTTGAATGCATCATTTCCGTCACGACGAATATTACGGATTGCAACCTTTGCTGCCTCTCCTTTTTTCTTAACATCCTTTACCAGTTCTTTTCTTCGTTCCTCGGTCAGTTCCGGGAATACCAGACGGATACATGTTCCATCGTTTGTCGGATTGATTCCAAGATCAGAAGTCATGATCGCTTTTTCGATTACTTTTACCATCGACTTCTCCCATGGCTGGATCTGGATCATACGCGGCTCCGGTACAGATACGTTTGCAACCTGCTGGATTGGTGTCGGTGTTCCATAATAATCTACCATGATTTTATTCAAAACATTTGGATTGGCACGTCCTGCACGGATTGCTCCGAGCTCTCCATCCAGATTACCCATTGTCTTGGTCATCTTCTCTTCATATGCTTTTAATTTCTCGTTCATAAATATTTCCTCCTATTATTATACAGTTACTTTTGTACCTGTAAATGTTCCTGTCATCGTCTCAACGATACTGTTCTCCTCATTCAGTCCGAATACTAGCATCGGCATCTTATTTTCCAGGCACATGATAGATGCTGTCAGGTCAACCGCCATCAGCTTCTTATCGATGATCTCCTGAATCGAAATCTCATCATACTTCTTCGCATCCGGATTCACCTTCGGATCGCTGTCATAAATTCCATCAATTGCTTTTGCCAGAAGCATTGCATCTGCCTCGATCTCGATCGCACGGAGAACAGCTCCTGTATCTGTTGAGAAATACGGATGTCCTGTACCGCCTGCAAAGAATACAACCTTTCCTTCATTGAGTGCTTCTACTGCTGCATCTTTGGAAAATAGTGATGTAAATGCACCACATACAAATGGTGTGAAAATCTCTGTCTCCATTCCGACATAACGGAAAATATCAGATACATAAATACAGTTCATAACCGTTGCAAGCATACCGATCTGGTCAGCTTTCACACGGTCAATCGTCTCACTGGTTCTTCCTCTCCAGAAATTACCGCCTCCGGTTACGATTGCAACCTGGATGCCATCGTCTACCAGTTTCTTAACCTGCTTTGCAACGCCTACACATGTAGCTTCATCAAATCCGGTTTTTTTATCTCCTGCGAGTGCTTCCCCGCTGAGTTTTAATAATACTCTTTTCATCGGTTTTCAAACTCCTTATCTTTTCTCTTTTTATGTTTTCACATACTTGTTGTAATTATAACATAGGAATTTCAAAAAAGGAATAACTATCGCATTTCTTCTGCTTTTTGTACAACAAAAAGCTTATTTCCTTCTTTTGCTATATAATCCAGATTCCATCCGGTGCTTGCCTTTTCACCTGCTGCTCTGTACAACAACGCTGCATCGTAGCTGTATGCAACCTGATGCAACTTATAAAAAAGACGATTTGGTGCAGTCGCTGCATCCTGCATAAATCCGAACGCTGCATCATAGTCCTTATTTGCCATTGCCCTCCGGAAATTATTGCATGCACACAAATGTGCAAAAAGAGCCTGTCCTTTTTTATTTTTAGAAAGTTTTCTGCGACATGCCTGTTCCAGCTCCGGAACTTGCTGTCCCATGTCTCTCTGAAAATAGATCATGGATAATAACAGATAATAATTCAGTGCGAATTCTCTTTTTAATTTTTCTGGATTAATCGCCATCAGCGTATCATATGCTGCATCTATATTTCCCTGATAGTACCTTGCGACTGCAAGATTACAATTCACACGATCTTTGAAAAATGGCTGCTTTATACGCATTGCACATGCCTCATATAAAAACGGATCACATTCCTCAAATAAAATCTTCTCTATTTCCAGTTTCCCAAATACTTCCAACAGACATGCCAGAACAGCAATTGCGGCATATGCTGCAAAAACAGCCACATATATCAGGAAAGTTCCAAATATTCCAAATGACCAGGAACATATATCCAGATCCAGTTTGAAAATCACCATGTAAATCAGAAACAAAATATCTATTGCAATGGCTCCATACGAAGCCCACATCTTCTTATGATATTTGTGTAATCTTTTCTGAATCTCGTTTTCTAATTCTATGTCCATCTTAAGTCCTCCATTCTTGTCTTTCTTCTTACCATTATAGAAGATATACCGGAAAATGCACTTATTTTTTTCTGAATATTTTGTGAAATTTGCTTTTTTATATTCTTTATTTCCAATGGAAGTGAAACATGGATGAAATTATTCCATAAAATAAAACAACACACAGGGAGCAGTTCGTCCTGATAAACGATACTGCTCCCTGTTCTTTTCCACACAAGCACAAAAAACTCTTCGAAGCCACTTAAAGTCGATTCATAAACCCAATTTTTTTCATGGAATATCCATATTTTTTTAACAAATCGTCATAATAGCTAAATGCATTTTTTACATTTTCGGATGTCTTTGGCCATGCCCACTCTCCCGGCACTCCTTTGTCAGGATCTTCTTCTTCTCTAATAATTTCATAATACGTTAAGTCCAGACCTTTTTTGTTTTCATCACATTTTTTCTCAACCTTGCCCTGTATGCGGGTAATAATGTCACTGTAACGGTCTTCATATACATATTTTAATTGTCCGGCCTTATCTTTTGAAACATCCAGTTTTATATCCACTCTCGTTAATTCATACGGTTCTTCCAGATCCTCCTTAAACGCAAATTGCATCTGCCATTTTTTCGGATACGCACTTATTATAACTGTACGATAATTTTCTACGTCATACTCTTTTATTTTCATTGATATGCGTCTGACATCCGATGAACCTTTTGCTCCTTTTTGTCTCACAAGCATATATAAATTTCTTCCATAATATTGCTGTTTGGAAACAACTTCCACCTTACACTTTAACTTTTTGCCCTTTACTTTTGCATAAATTGTACATTTTCCCGGCTTAACTGCTTTTACTGTACCTTTTTTACTGACTTTTGCAATTTTTTTATTACTGCTCGACCATTTTACTTTTGCCTTTGTATGATTCACTTTCAACTTTTTGCTCTGCGCCACGTACAACATAACACTTTTTTTATTGAGCTTTGGTTTCGCTGCCGCCTCTACTCTACATCCCTGTACTCCGGAAAACACAAAAATTGCTACCATTGCAACCGCCAAAAAGTGTTTTCTTATACATCTCCATATTTTTTTATCCATACGCTTTCCTTTCCAGTTATCCCTAACTTAAAGAACACATTTTTTAAAACTTCCTTTGCTTCCGGAAGCAATGTCAGAAGCATTACAAGCACGATCACAAAATATCTTCGTTTTCTTTCATATTTATCTCCTCCTTTTCCTTGAATTTGTACATAGGATCTCTAATTCTAGTTTCAGTTTAACAGAAGAAAAAAAGTATAACATCCCTCAAAAGAGTATGTTTTTATATTTATCCCTTTCTAAAATCCCCGTATCACAATTCCGCTTTCTCTTGCCATTACCGCAAGCTGTGTCCGCGTTGTAAAACCAGTTTTCTGTAGCAGTGTTTTTACATATTTTTTTACTGTATGTATTGAGATATGTAATCTTTTTGCAATTTCATCATCCGTATCTCCGCTGGTCAGTTCCCGCAGTACTTCCAGCTCTCTTGCCGTAAATTCTTCGCTTGTTGCAAGTCCGATCTGCAATACAGGCAGTTTATCCGGATAAACAGATTCTCCTCTCATCGTCCGATCCATGACATCCAGCAAATGTTCTGCCGAAGGATCTTTATACCAGAAACTTTCTACTCCACTTTTTCTTGCACGCTCCACGAAATCACACTCCGGCTGACTTGTCACAATAATAATTTTCTTCTTTGGATAAATCTTTTTAATTTTTGCTGCCGCTTCCAATCCACTCGAGCGTAGCGCTGTACAGACATCCATTAAAATCAGATCCACCGTGCTCGTCATACAGTAAAATTCTGCAAGAGATGCACTCTCAATTGCCGCTGTAACTATATATCTGTCACTTTCCTGCAAAATAATCTCAAACAATTTTCTTGCCATTGGATCGTCTTCCACAATCAATACATGTATCATTCTCTCTTCCTTCCCCTGCTTTTGGCAGCCGTATTTTCAAGGAAAATACATTTTCAGCTGTAATTTTCATAGACCCGCCTGCCAGTTCTGTTTTCTGACGAAGCGTTGACAACCCTCCGCCCTCTGTAATTTTTTTCTGTGGAATCACTCCATCATTTGAACAAATAAAATATATTTCTCCCTTTTCGGTTCCTGTCTCAATCCACAAATTGCCCGCCTTTCCATGGCGAACAGCATTTGTCAAAGCTTCCGCCCCCGCTGCCAGAAACAATTCCTGAATACTTCTGTCATCTGGGATTTTTCCTGTTACTTTAAGTTTTATTCCTGCGGATGCTGCTGCCTTTTTCAAATAATACAAGGCATCCTCTTGCTCTTCCTTTGTCTCTTGCTGTAAAAGCGAAATGATATGATGCCATTTTTTTAATAATTCATCCGTTTTATCTTTTACAGTTTTGCTTGAAAGAAAATATCTGGTTTCCATAAGTATTTGTCCGAACGTATCATGAATCCGGACTTTTGTATCAAGTCTTTGACGCGCACGCGTAAGCTCTTCTACCCTCTGTGCATACACTTCCAGTCTTTTGTTGATACTTTTCAGTTCTTCATTTTCTTCTTCCTGCCTCTTCAGTAATTGATATAGCATCGTTCTTTCTGAAGCTGTCACCTGTATCATTTTCTTTTTTCTCACATAGATTTCTTCCCGGTCAAATTGCCAGACTGTTTGATCCGCCATTTGAAAAATCATTGGACTCTTCCTGGACAGGCGCTTACATCCTGGCACCAAACTTCCTTCTTCTAAAAACTCCCAGAAATCTTCACCGTTTACAATTGCTTTTCCACGCAATTTATGTCCCAATTGATTCATTCTCTTATTTATAAGCTGAATCTGACCATTTGTATCATAAAAGCATAGTCCCATTGGTAACGTATCTGCAGCTTCACGTATTGTATTATTCGTTATTTCCGTTTTGCTTCTGCAAATTTGCCGGTAATAAACCTTTCCTGCCACTACACTTGACATAGCAATATAGAGAAATATGTATATTTTCGGAATTCCAAGTACCACATTTTCTATCGCTGAAGTGGTGCTTTTATCTGCTAGCTTCTGTACCCCTGCCGCAAATATAATTAACAATCCCAGATTCAGTAAACTGCTGACTAAAAGACCTGTTCTGACTTCTCGTCTGCTCTTTTCTTTCAAAAATGCATTTGCCTGTAAAAAGAAACAAAGAAACAATAAACTACATATCATTGCGCTCATTTTTTCCTATCTCCTTTCCGGCATACAGTTGTACCTGACATTCCTCATTCTGTATTCTTTTCCTGATTTGTATATTCCCTGCCACTGCAATATCTCTTACATGAGACAGGCATCTGGTATTTCCCGCTATATTCAATTTTAATACCGCCTGCCTATTTGCCGACTGTAAATGTAACAGCACTGCATCCACATCACCAAGGATCTGTTCCATCAGCTTTTCATATGTTTCATATAATGCGATCAAATCTTGTTTTTTCAAAACTCCTTCACATTTTCCGGATAAAGATACTGCTATTTTGCATACTTTCAGATTTTCCACCGACTCCCTCAAGCAATACTCCAATTCTTTTGCCGGCAAAAAATCAGATTCTTCACAAAGTAATATTAAATTACTCATCCGTTTCACATAGGCGGCAAGTACACAGATTTTTTTCAGATTTTCCCATTTCTGTTGCTCATTTTTACTGTCTTCGAGCCAGTATTTAATCTGATCGATCTGATCTTTTGTATACTCTGTAATTTTATTACAAAACTGCATCTGCTCATCCAGTTTGCTTTGTTTTTTCTTTAAATCCACTTCCGCCTGCAAAAGACTGCGGCTGGATTCCAGTTGTTCCGCATTTGCTTCTAATTGTTTTAATACACATCTGATATCTGTTACATCTTCACACCATACAACCGCTCCTCCTCTGACCGGTGCAAGAAGCAATTGTTCTTCCCCAAGATCAATCGGTCTATTTTTTGCCTCTTCCAGTACATTTTCTGATATTTGTTTTGCATTTCCAGATGCAAAACAAACTTCCTTATTCTGATTCAGAATCTGTGCTCCGATTGTAGTTGCTTCAAACAGTTCTTCATATCCTGTATTTGACGGGATCAGACCGCTTTTTATACATCCTTCACAGATAGCAAGGATCACAAGAATCATCATCACCGTCAGATCTCCTGCATAAGTCCGAAGAAACGAAATTCCGGAAAGGTACAATCCTACATATAAAATCCCCACGCCCAACGGAATCATTGGCAACCAGATTCGTTTTTTTCTTCCGGGCACATGACTTTTTATAAACAACAATACAAAAAAGATCAAAACTTCCATACTGAGCCACGCAAGAATCATTTTGTATCCCCATCCGTAATAATAATTTCCATCACTGGAAGGCACCCCATTTTCAAAGCGAAACACACACTGATGGATATGATTGGTCAAAACAAGAAGACAGAGCACAACTGCCGGGAAAACAAGACTATACAAATACTTTGGTAACCTGTAATGCTCTGGCTGTCCAAGGCAGACTGCCAGATATAGTGCAAATAATGGTATAAATAACATCGGTATATAAAATCCATACCAGCACAGACTTTTCAGGAAATCCATATTTCCCAGGAAAAGATACTTTATTGTACGTATAAACAACCAGAAAATAAGAAGGTAACCGATCATCAACAAATATTTCCGAACTGCACTGTACAAGATCCTTTTTTTCACAGATGAAATCCAGTACAGAACCAGTTCCATGTAAATTGCAGAACGTAATACATCCAATCCCATAAAGACATCCCCTGGGAGTAAAATATTCCGTGGGAGCAGACGAAAGACATATCCGCACAAAATTGCCAAAAAAAATATCACATATGAAAATTCTGCTCTTGTGCTTTTTTCCATCTGTCTCTCCTCCATACAATTTTTCTACATATTTTTATTATAACATGATTCCTGGATACCGTATATGAAAGAAACTTCTTTTCTGGAATGACATGTCAGGAACAATCATACAACAAGAGCTATGACACCTGCGGTTTTATCGCCTGCGTCAAAGCTCTTGTCATCCTTTTATAATATAGATATTTTTGCTATCGGGAACCTTTTATCTCACACTTTTTCTCTTCCGAATTACACAGACGCCAGCAAGTCCTGCTGCCCCTGCCATAATTCCGATCAACAGTCCTGTCTGCGCCGGATCACCGGTCTTCGGCAGGATTGTAACTGTTTTTACCGGCTTCTGTGGCTGGTTTGGTTTCTGCGGGTTAGTCGGTTTCTGTGGATTTTGTGGTTCCTGCGGCTTCGTGTACACATTTGTAAATAACACTTCGTCCGGCGTTGTCTCGACCTTCGCCTGATAAGCGCCCTGCTCATTATCCGTCACCGTTATTTTGTACGTGTATACAGAAGTGTCATAGGTAATACCTTTCGCCTGCTCATGCTTCTCATTTACTGTATAAATATACGTGCCTGCACGGTTAAATGTTAATTTATCAAATGTCACTCTTCCGGACGCATCATTTTTCACCGTCTGCATAACCGCGCCATTTACGTCTTTTAATTCAAACGTAAATTCTCCTTCTGCGAGCAATCTGCCTTTCAGCACTTTCACAGCGCCCGGAACCACTTCTACCGGCACTGCCTGATACTGATTGGAAAACGTCGGAATATTCACAGCATCTCCATCATATGCATACGATGTCTCTGCTTTCAGATATCCTCCGGCATCCGTAACCTCCACTGTCACCCCATAAACAGTCTCATCATACGTAACACCACCGGAAGTTCCTTTTATTTCTCGCATTGTATAGCGGTAAATTCCTGCTTTTTCATAAGTCATTGCAGGGAATATGACATTTCCGTCTGCCTGGTTTCTGGCTTTTGCAACAACTGTTCCATCTTCATTTAATAGCTCAAACGAAAATTCTCCACTCTTCATATCACGTCCATGCAACGTTTTTTTAGCGTGAATGATATTCTTTCCTTCCAGTGTTACCGGATTCGGCGCGTACTGGTTGTGGAATTCTGGATACTTTCCTTTCTGTCCGTCCGTATAGACTTCTGCCTGTAATATGCCGTCCTGATCTGTAACGACAACTTTCACAGTTGCAACATGGGAATCGTACGTGTACCCTGCCTTACCTTCCTGAACTTCAGATACCTGATAAATGTACGTTCCCGGATGTGTATAGGTAAGCTCTCCAAAATGAAAACTTCCACCCTGGCTGTTTGTAACGGTTTCGTCTACATTTTCTGCCACTGCTTTTACTGTATCATTTTGCAACTCTTTCTGCACTTCTTCCGGAATATCTTCGCTGATTGATTTCAGCCTGAACTGAAACGTTCCTTCTTCCAGTGTCCTGCCTGTCAGTTCTTTCATTCCCTGTAAAGTAACAAGTACTTTGTCCGGGTTGTATTTATTCGTAAATAAAATGCTGTCCGCTTTTTTCTGTCCTTTTTCATAAGTTACCGTTGCTTCCAATTTGCCGTTCAGATTGTCTTTTACCGTCACGATTACCGTTACCGGAACTCCGTCATAGCTGATTCCGTTTGCATTTTCCTGCTTTTCACGGATTGTATACACATATGTTCCACTTTCTGTGTACCGCATAGTATTTTCAAAACGGAACTGTCCGTCTGCATCATTTTTCACTGTGCGTGCAGCCTCTGACAATGCTTTCACCGGATCTGACTCTGGATTATTTTCAGCAGTTTCCAGTACAAATGTAAATTCTCCGCCTTTCATTGTAAACATATTATTTTCACTTGACTGTACCTGCTTTGTGCCGCGTATACCGGTTTTAAAATCAGCCGGAACAACCGGATCTGCTTTGTAGCGGTTCATAATCTTCAATGGATTTCCGTCCGGATAAATAACTTCTGCCTTTAATGCTCCTTTTCCATCATCCGTTACTTTTACTGTCACTTCGTATTTAACTTTATCATAACGGATACCCGGAATCGGATGCTCCGTGTCCTCCACTTCTTGAATCGTATATTTATAAATCCCTGCCTTCACATAAGACATCTGGAAATGGAATTTTCCGTCTACATCGTTTGTTACAACCGTTTCACCCGGAAGTGGCGCATCATTTTCTGCCTTGATCCGGAAATGGAACGTATCATCTGCTCTTAAGTCTCTGCCCTCCAGCACTTTCTTTCCATGAACAAATGTTTGCACCGGTTTTACTTCGTACCGGTTCGTAAATGTCATCACACGGTCTCCTGTAATCGACACGCCGTTTCCTTCTGTCTGATATCCGGAAGGAAGTGCTTTTGCAGTCAGTGTTCCATCCAGATTATCAGTCACGACCACTGTCACTTTTACATTTCCGTCTGCATAAGTAACACCCGGAAGACTTCCTTTTCTTTCTTTTATAACCAGTTTATAAACTCCCGGCTCTTTAAATACGATATCACCAAAATGCGCTTCCACACCATTTTTTACAGTAATTGCTTTCGGAAGCTTTACATCTTTTGCTGCATCTGGATTGTCTTTATCCCATCCGATTGCAAATGTAAACGCATCATCCGACATCCAGTCCCGTCCGGTAAGTTCCTTTTTCACTTTCAGATTTGCTGCGCCCTGAAGTGTCACCGCATCGGTCTCATAGTCATTCTGAATCCTTGCAATCTGATCTGCAACTGCGAGGTTTAATTCCGCGCCTTTATCATCCTTTTTCTGCCACATCGTTAATTCCGCATGCAGATTCCCCTTTCCGTCATCTGTCACTTTCACAACAACTTCATAGAGTGCCTGCGAATATTTCACACCACCGGCACGATTATTTTCTGCCGGTATCTGTTCCCGGATCTGATACTTAAATGTACCCGGTCTTGTAAATTTAATTGTTCCGAACCCAATGTTCTGTGCATTTGTTACATTTTTTGTCATGCACCGGACACCGTCTTTTTCTGTCACCTGCGCTCCTTCCGGGAACGGCGCATTTTTCTGGTCACTGCTCAGCACAATATCAAAAGACAGTCCCTGAAATGCTTCCCAGTTCGGGAACTGCTTCTGTACGCAGAAAATTCCGTTTGCAAGTTCTGCCGGATCTGCCCTGTAAACATTATGAAATACTGCTTCCATCGTTTTTCCTGCATTAATTTTTCCATTTTCTCCTGATTTTTCATCCAGCGTATATCCTCCCGGCAGATTCACTTCCTCGATGCTGTATGCCGCATTTGCTTCCAATCCGTAAATGCAGAGAGATTCTCCGTCTTTTAAGACAATGTCTGCTTTTCCATTTGCAAATGTAAGTGATATCAGATTGCCAGACTTCTGTCCATTCTGATATTTCTGCACCTGGAATGTCTGATTCGTTGCAGATGGAATCTGGATTTTAAAATGGAATTCCGTTTCACCGGCTTTTTCCGGTCCTGTAAATCCTTCTGCCACTTCCGCACATTTGCTGATCAGAAGCGCTCCCGGACACACAACCTGTAACTTTCCGTTATTACCGAGTTCTTCTTTTATCTCAGAGGCATCTCCACTTGTCCTCTTTGAACTCCAGACATTTTTTGCGGTTTCTGTCACATTTTCCTGCTTTGTTTCAGTCTCATTCTTCGCCTGCCGGTAATACGGATTTTCAGATGCCGGTGTAAATATGCACGTTGTGTCTCCGTTATCTTCTCCTTTCGTATAAACATTGCTGTAAAATGATACAATTCCATCCTTCTGGTTTTCAGCCAGATAAGACTGCATATTCTCATCCGGAACCGCCATTTTCTCTTCCACACCATCTTTCAGGCTTACACCATAACAGATGGAGATTGGTGATGCTTCTTCCACTGTCACGTTCTCTTTTCCATTCACTTCGTTCACCTTGAAATTCAAAAGTGGCAGCAGCGATGCCGGAATCTTCACTGTGACAAGATCTCCCGTTTTTAAATCATTTGATTTTTCTACCTGAATAATCAGGTCATTAAGACTGGCATTTTCATATAAAGCATTCGCCGAAACCGTGCCGGAGAAATGATAGACATCCTTATTTCCGCTGGTCGTCTTCTCTTTCAGATCAAATGTTTTTCCTGCACAGACAATATTTGCAAAGCGATCCACTTTCATATAATCCCCAAGCCGATCTGTAAATATAACATAACCGTCTTTACTGCCGTCTGCCTCTCCTAACTCTGTTGGTACACCACTTGTTGACTGACTGATATCCTGCGCGATTTCATCGAAAATCTTATTCAGTTCCGCCACATTGGATGCCGCCTTGTAATACTGGCTGTCTTTTGCTCTGTTGCCGAGGTTCTGATAACTCTGTGCATCCGGATAGTTACTGGAAACGCCGTGCATATATGCATTAAATGAATTTCGCGTATCTGACGGATCTGCCGAATCGAATACCCCAATCGTGTAGATCCTTGTTCCATCCTTTTTCAGATCTTTCGCATAAGAAATCGCCCGATTTGCAACGTATCCGTCAAATCCGCTAAAATGATTCGGTTCTCCGTCCGTAAACAGGATGACGATCTTCTGCGATTTTTTCCGTTCTATCTGATCTATGATCTTTTTTGTATATTCCATTCCATAATCCGCTGCCGTACATCCGCTGGCATTCAGTGCATTTACATCCGCTTTCAATACAGATGCATCATCCGTCAGATTGCTGAGAATCTGCGTATGATTATACTTATAACCATTGGAAGTATATGTGGTATTTCCAATTTTATCGGATTTATTTCCTGCATATTTTACAATTGCAATCTTATGTTTTTTTGATGCATCCGTGATATTTTTATTGACTGCATCTGTTTTATCAATGAAATCATTTACCGCTGTTTTCAGCGCAGAAAGTTTAGAAGTGCTTCCATTCAGATTATCGCTCATAGATCCGGATACATCCAGTGTCAGCACGATATCTAACGGCTTATCCGAAACTGTTTTCCTGTTGGACATAGAAGAAAGTGCAGATAATGCAACGAGGAAATCAGATCCGTCATTTGATACCGTGATCTTCTTTCCTCCGTTTTCTATTTCCAGATTTTCTGTTGTAACTGTTTTATCTGACCAGATCTTACCGGTATTTTCTATCAAATAGTTCCCGTCTCCATCCGTCAGTGCTTTTTTCCAATTGGCAATACTGGACGCATCTGCCATCGTACTCTCGCTTTGAGAGGTCACTCCTGAAAGTATCCCCTCTGATGTCTGTTCTTCCGCCTGTACTGCCATACCAGAAGATAACATTCCCCAGACCAGTGCCATCATCAGCATGATCGTCAGAACTCTTCTGATCGTATTCTTACATCTGCTTCTTCCAAAAAACTGCCTTTTCATTGCTCCACTCCTTTCCAGCTTATTCTTTCTCTGGTGTGGATCATGAAATCTGCCAAAGCAGAGCTTCATTTATCGTGGCAGTCTTTCAGGCTGCTTTTTGTAAAGTACTGTAATTATATACGATTCTTATTATTGTGTCTATATCTCATTCTATTTAATTATATTTTTATTTTAGTCAGATTATTCCATTTTTTGTCAATATTTACACTATCGTCAGCTCTTTTGTCGATTCCTAAGATTTGACGGTATTCCTTTTTATAAAAATAGCTGTCACCACCAAATAAACCGCTCCCAATATCAGAATGCTCGCTGCCATAACAGCAATCATCTCCTGCGTAGAAACAACTTCGCCCCTGAACATCGGACGGCAGTCCAGACTTTTTGCAATCTCTGTGACACTCTGTTTTGGAAATCCATCCTCTTTCATCTGTGCAAACACGCCTCTTAACATATGATTTTTCAGCAGCGATGTTCCATACGTACCCGGAAGGTAAGATAAAAATTTCTGTAATCCGTCTCCGAAATTGGACACCGGCATATACGCACCACAGATAAAACCATATCCTGCGCTGACAATTGTTCCGACTGCTGACATCTGCCCCTGTGTCTTTAACGGATAACAGATAATGCTGGATAACACTGCTCCAAACAATACCAGAAGAAGTACATCCAGAACCATCCACGCAAGATCTGTTGCTGATAAGTACCAACCCATTTTCCCTATATAAAAAAGACACAGAACCAGTGCCAGTATATTTACCATTAGGGAATTGAACACAGTTGCGCAGAAATATCCAAGATAGAGAACCGGTCTTTTTACCGGTGACACATCAAAATCTTTTCTTGCGCCACTTGCTTTATCCTGCACCATCGTAAGATTCACGCAAAAAGTAACTGTTACACAGCTGACAGCAAGAAGCGCCGCACCAAGCTGGGACGCCACCGCACCATCGATCAGTTTTTCAGATACATGCAGGATCTTCGGCAGGTAAGACGTAAATGAATCTTTATATACTTTTGCAAGGAACGTAGCATAAAGCACAATCAATATAACTGGTGTAATGAGCGAAGAAAATAACATTCCTCTGTCCCGGAAAAATAATTTTCGGTTACGGTTTATCAATGCCTGTAATGTTTTCATACTTCATCCCCTCCCAGTCTCTTTCCGGTAACTTCCAGAAATACATCATCCATACCGCCTTTTATCACTTCATAATCCTGGAACAGTTCCGGATGTGCCACGATCAGCTCTGTCGCCTCTTTTGTAGACCGCACCATGATCTGATAACCATCCCGGATTATTCTATACTGTTTTCCAAGAAGCTGCACCTGTTCTTCTGTTACTCCATAAAGTGCTATCACATCATCCGCATACTGATTTTTCAGATTATGCGGTGTCCCTTCCGAAACAATACTTCCACTGTCCAGAATCACTACATAATCCGCACTTGCAGCTTCTTCCATATAATGTGTTGTCAGGAACACGGTCATCTTTTCTTTTTTCCGCAGGTTTTCTATAACATTCCATAATATCTTACGCGTCTGCGGATCCAGTCCAGTTGTCGGTTCATCAAGGATGAGTATTTCCGGGCGGTGCAAAAGTGCTCTCGCAATATCTATTCTTCGTCTCTGTCCGCCGGAAAGCTTACCAACTGCACGGTCTGTATAATCTGCAAATCCTAACAGTTTCTCTAACTCCTGCAATCTGTTTTCGAAAGCTTTACCTGTAATTCCATATAGTGCTGCCCGGCTTTTCAAATTCTCCCGGACAGTCAGCGGTTTATCTAACACACTGTCCTGAAATACCACTCCCAGCAGATACCTTGTGTCCTGCCCGGCATGCGTCTGGTCTGCCCCGTTAATTCTTACTTCTCCGGCATCCTTAGATAGCTGCCCGCACAAGATGGAAATCGTTGTACTTTTTCCTGCTCCGTTTGCACCAAGAAATGCAAACAATTCTCCCCTTTTCACCCGGAAGCTTAAATCCCGGACTGCTTTAACTTTACCAAATGCTTTATGTAAATGGCTGACTTCGATTACATTCTCTTTCATAGTTTTCCTTTCTTCACAATGCTGTTTATAATACGAAAACGGCAGGATAGACGATCTTCCTGTTCTTCTCCTGAATGAAATATATTGATTCCATACCGTTTTAGGCTTTTACCCCTGGCATCTTTATATGCTATTATAATATTATCTTCTGCTGTATTGCAAATACGATTTATCACCCTTCTTTTCTCGCCACAACATACGCAACTCCTGCCGGCGCCTCCATCTGACACCCTAGATTGTACTTATTATATTCCGCTGTCTTTTCTAATTCTCTTCGCTCTTCCACATCATCGTAAATCCACTTTTCCCATACCCTTGTCTTTTTAATTCCGGAGTAATACAAATCGGTCCCATAGTCATAAACCGGATCATTTCGAAGCTGATGCAATACATAATGTTCATGTTACTTTTTTTCAAATTGAAGACTGAACCACAAATATCAGAAAACCGAGGACTGTTCCCCGGTTTTTCTTTTTCGCTTAACTATTTATAGTCCTCTTACAAACTTAACTGCATTTTTTATATCTTCTTCATCTGGATGCCCTTTGGCAATACCACCCACCAGTTTAAATGGACCAAATGTGTCATAACCCTTGCACCCGAATTTTCCTATCACTTTAGAATGCTTCTTGTCTAAAATCTGCTCTATGGATTTATAATTCGCATTCCCACCATAAGTACAGATCAGAAATATCTTTTTGTCATCCGGTAGATTCTTCTCTGCAAATCCCAATATCGACTGATGAAACTTTGAAAAATAGATTCCTGATGCAAACCCAATTATATCATAACTGCTCAGATCTGCATCTGGCTGTTTCACAGCATCAATCAAATCCACCTGACATTCTTCTGCTATCCTCTTTACTAATTTTTCTGTATTTCCGTGATGCACAGATGCGTATACTATCGCTGTTCTCATTTTTCTTCCTTTCTGCCTGTTCCATCAATTAGGTCATAGCTCATATCCAAAAAGTCTAATGTCTTTGCTTCACTGACTGAACCATCCAGTAAAATCGTAATCCAGTGCTGTTTATTCATATGGTATCCTGGTAAAAAACCGTAAGTCTGAATAATCATACTGGTCATTTCCGGATCGCACTTTACGTCCATGATGTCAACCAGATCATTTTCCTCTAATCCCAACTTAGATTTCTCAACTGTCATGAGTACAGCATACCATTTTCCATTTTTATGACGAAGTACAGCACTGTCTGGCGATTTACTCCATAAATATTCCGGAACTGTGCCGTACTGTTTCTGCACATATTCAAAAATTTCTTCTTTCTTCACAATCTATTCAACTCCAGATTCTTCTGATATCCTGCTCATAATCATATCACATTTTCGTATCCCGTACTACCTGCCAAATTCTTTTGCATTTCTCTTATTCTTCTGACTTTAGCTAAATAACTTGTCAGTCGTATAGATTCATAGCTTTAGGTGCATATATAATTGTAAAAAAGTATTGACTCCGACGTTACGTAATAGTTTATGCTTAGAACACAAAGTTAGATAGGAGAAAATATTAATGATGACAGTGCATGAAGTGAGCAAACTTACCGGAGTGAGTATACGTACTCTACAATATTATGGTTCGTGATTGTCAAGATTTTCTTTTTGCTTATATTATCTCTTTTTATAAATCAACAGCTCCGGATTTTTACCATCCTTCTCATATGTACTTACCAGAATAAAATCCATACTTGCCAGAATGCCGAAGCACCTGTCTCCTCCAAATTCAGACTCCAGTTGATTCCCCAGATAGGTTTTCTGATCATCAAGGAATTTCACTTTTTGTCCATTAGGCAGAGTATATTCCAGATTCACATATTTCCCCACAAGTGCATTTAGTTTATCTACCCGTGGAAGTCCGTCTATATGCAGATCATTAATTTCATTTATCAACTGCATTTTAAACTCTTCAAACTGCCCATTGTCACTAAGTTCATCATACCTTTTCCAGTAATCTAACTTTGGAAGCATTTCTTTCAGATAAGAACGTGCTTGTTCTTCGGTAAAGTTTTCATTTACCATATTCTTTACACAAACATCAATCAATTCTTCCATATCATTATATGTGTATGTTCCATCTGCATAGCACCATTTACAATACTCCTCATTTAATGTGCCATCCTTATCACGTCCCAATATAGAATCATCATCAATTGGCATCCCGCAGCACTGACAGATCAGCTTTCTGGGTTCTCCCAAAAGCGTATTGATTGAAACATCAAATTCTTTCGATAAGAGCTTAAGTGTATCAGTATTGGGAACGGTATCACCATTTTCCCAGCGTGATACCGCCTGCCTTGTTACCATAATTTTATCTGCCAACTCGTATTGTGACATTCCTCTTTCTGTACGAAGTTTCAAAATAATATTTTTTGTTTCCATAGTCATCACCTCCATAAGCATATCATATAGATAAATTCATGTTCCGAAAAGCAACCTGCTGTTGCCATACCCTGTCTATATGATTTAATTATCACTCTTTGGTCATGACTCTTTTACAATAGAAATTAATCTTGCCATATGATTTCCTTTCCGGCATAAGAAAAACCCTTGAAAACACTGGATTTTCAAGGGTTTTATGGGTCTTATTAAAGAGCAGCAAATATCAGATTATTTACCCATCTGAGCTGCAACTTCTGCTGCGAAGTCTTCGTTCTTCTTCTCAAGGCCTTCACCTGTTTCAAAACGAACAAATCTCTTCACGCTTAAGTTAGCTCCGTTCTCTTTTCCAACCTTCTCCACATATTTAGCTACAGTAAGGTCGCTATCCTGAACGTATGCCTGGTCTAACAGACAAATCTCTTTCATCTCTTTGTTGAGACGTCCAATGATCATCTTTTCGATGATGTTATCCGGTTTGTTCGGATTCTCCTGTTTAGCCTGAGCAAGAAGAATCTCTTTCTCATGGTCTAAGAAGGACTGATCTACTTCATCACGGGAAGTATATTTTGGAGACATAGCTGCTACCTGCATAGCTACGTTCTTCAGACAAGTTTTGATCTCGTCATTGATAACATCTGTATCTGCTTCAACAAGAACACCGATACGTCCGCCACCGTGAATATAAGATACTACACATCCGTCAGTAACAACTTTCTCAAATCTTCTGATGTTCAGTTTCTCTCCGATAACAGAAATCTTCTCTGTCAGAGCATCCTGTACAGTCTTAGAAGCATCTTCGTTCCAAGTTTCTGCCATAAATGCTTCCATATCTTTGGACTCAGAAGCGATTGCCTGATTAACAACAGCTTTAACAAATCCCTGGAATTCTGCATTCTTAGCAACGAAGTCTGTCTCTGAGTTAACTTCTACGATTGCTGCAGTCTTATCATCTTTGACATCAGCCATAACAATACCTTCTGCTGCGATACGTCCGGCTTTTTTAACAGCCTTAGCTTCGCCATTCTTTCTCAGATATTCTACTGCCTCGTCCATGTTTCCATCTGTTTCATTAAGAGCTTTTTTGCAGTCCATCATTCCTGCACCAGTCATCTCTCTTAATTCTTTTACCATCTTAGCTGTAACTGCCATTTTTTTATCCTCCATCATTAAAAAGAATGAATCCTACTCTTCTACTGCCTCTGCTTCTTCAGCAACTTCCTCGTATACTTCATCAGCATCAGCTGCTCCCTGATTAGCTTCTACAACAGCGTCTGCCATCTTGGAAACGATCAGTTTTACTGCACGGATAGCATCATCGTTACCCGGAATTACATAATCTAACTCTTCCGGATCACAGTTTGTATCAGCGATTCCGATAAGCGGAATACCAAGTGTATGTGCTTCCTGAACACAGATTCTTTCTTTCTTAGGATCTACTACGAAGATTGCATCCGGAATAGTCTTCATTTCTTTGATTCCGCCAAGGTTCTTCTCAAGTTTCTCCCATTCTTTCTTAAGCTGGATAACTTCTTTTTTCGGTAATACGTCAAATGTTCCATCTTCAGACATTCTCTCGATATCTTTCAGACGAGCGATTCTGCTCTTAATTGTCTTGAAGTTTGTAAGCATTCCTCCAAGCCATCTCTCGTTAACATAGAACATTCCACAACGCTCTGCTTCTACTTTGATAGCATCCTGAGCCTGTTTCTTTGTTCCAACGAACAGAATGTTTCCACCTTCTGCTGCGATATCTGCTACTGCCTGGTAAGCCTCATCAACTTTTCCTACAGATTTCTGTAAGTCGATGATGTAGATACCGTTTCTCTCTGTGTAAATGTACGGAGCCATTTTAGGGTTCCATCTTCTTGTCTGATGTCCAAAGTGAACACCTGCTTCTAAAAGCTGTTTCATTGAAATAACGCTCATGTTTCTTTCCTCCATTTGGTTCTTTACTTCCGCATATATGTAAGTCTTTGAAACCTCCTGTATCAGGCCGGCACCATCTTGGACAAATATATGCGTGTTTTTTGCGACCTTAATAGGATAGCATAAAACCCTTGCTGTTGCAAGGGTTTTCGTAAATTCTGAAATATTTAGAAAACTTCTGATCAGAACTCTTTCTGCCCCATAATTTTAACTGATTTCCGATAAGAAGAGAAATAAATCATTCCCACCACAACTGCAGATAGTAATACAGTACCTAAAAAATGTTGTATAAATATACCTCCAAATGCATCTACAAAGATGGTAATAAATGCTACCAGTATTGCGCCTATTAACATATCAAATGCTGTAAAAAGAATAATAATCCCCATTACAAGCAGCAAAATAATAATTCTTGATTTTGATACATCATATTTCAGTTCTACCGGAAATATAATTGCCTGAAGAACTAATGCAACTGCCAATATTCCAAGAAACGCACTAAAAATTTCCTGATTACTATCTGCCTGATCCGGTGTAAAGAGCATCCCGATTTTAGTAAGAATCATACTTAAAATACCACCAATACATATACTCATAAGACTCAGCAGATACTTTTCCTTCACATATTCCTTTCTTGTAATAGGCAGTGTCATAAGATAAACAATTCCCTGGTCCGCCACATCGTATTGATACATTGTCCGGGCAATCATAGATAACCCAAACATGATATATCCCATCATAAAATACCAGTTTTGAAACAAAACACCAAATAAAACACTTACACCGATGATACTAACCCACAATCTTCTCTCATTTTTTAAAGTTCTTAAATCTTTCATGAGTAATGCTTTCATATTCTCTCTCCTCCTGCCATCAAAAGGATTAATTCGTCCACGCTTCCTTTTTCTATTACAATTTCCGGATTATGCATCTGATAATATGCCTTCTGATCTGTCAGACAGCTCCATCCGAAATTTTCTTTTTTCCGGCAGATAATATGTGACTTATCCATTTTTTTATATACCTCATCTGATACTTTTAATAATCCATATGCATCTAATAGCCGATCCATTTCTTCATGAAATGTAATTGTCCCTTTTTGAATCAGATAAATATCATCACAAAATGTTTCCAGATCTCCTGATAAATGCGAACTGATCAGAATCGCCCGTCCTTCCGTCTCCATATATTCCCGCAACAGTGTCAGCATCTGTTCTCTCGCCACCACATCCAGCCCGCTGGTCGGTTCATCCATAAAATTGGGTAGCCTTCTCTTATCCCTTGTAAACACTGGCTCTAACGGGAAACACATCAGTGTATTGTGTTCATTTTTCTTGTGTCAAAGGTCTACCCCTTCTTCTTTCAGTGCTGTCTGCAACTGTTTTTCGTAGGTCACCTGACCACACCATCTCATTCCATCGATAATTCTTGAACATACATTTTTCTGTTTCAATTTTCGTATCATGTATATTTCATCAAATGAACTATTAACTATATATTCATAGGTGCTTTCCAGTTTTTCAACTGGCAAACCACCATTCCCCATATCGTAAAAGCATAATAAAGTACTCAAAGTTTCTATTGAAATTCTTGATAAATATTCTCTTAATACTCTTGCATTCTGTTGTATTTCAACTAAGTTATCCCACTCCATAACAAGATTTTCTCTTACTTTATCTTTTTCCCAATAGTATTTAACCAGTGAAGCATACTCTTTCAACTCATTTTCCGTAATCGTTCCAAATATTCGTTCACATCCAATATTCGTTGAAAACAATCTATTTTTTTTGAT
Organism: Dorea sp. OM07-5; assembly: GCF_003481355.1. NCBI lineage: Bacteria > Bacillati > Bacillota > Clostridia > Lachnospirales > Lachnospiraceae > Dorea > Dorea sp. OM07-5. Next base: position 303,853 of record NZ_QUKZ01000002.1, read on the forward strand.
TAAATTTACAGCGTCTGAAAATTCTTTACTTCCAAGATGATATTCCTGCTTAATTTGATTTTTAATCTCTTTGAATTTTTTTGTTTTCCACTCTTCATAATCTGGAAGTCTTTTGGAAATATCCTGTATATCTGATCTTGATAGACTCTTTGTACAGGTTCCCAGTGAATATTCAGCGATACACTTATCCAAAAAATAAATCAATTCATCAAATTTTCTCATTACCTCTTTGAACTCTCTTTCCAATAGTTCAATACTTATATGAGAAATTTTATTATTGATCATGTGAGGTTGTTCTTCTTTATTCAATTCATATTTAAAAGCATCACCCTCTTCATCAAAATAATAAAAACTGATGATATCTTCTATATTTTCAAAATATGAAGGAATTCTTTTATCAATATTTTCATAATCATACGCCATTTTATATAATTCTTCAATGTTATGGGTATGTAATTTCTTTTTTCTTTCAGTCAGGACTTCATTAGAGCAACCTATTCCCTTCTTTTTTTCTATTTCCCATAGCATTTTAATAACAATTTTCAGTGATAACTCAATACTGTGTCTCGCATTATACACAATCGGATATACTAATAGATCTTCAACCTCCTGTCCGTTTTTTAACGACTCTGTCAGAAGCTCAACGGTACGTTTAAATCCATTTCTTATATCTTCATCTGTAGTTCCGCCATTGTTACCAACGCATGCAATAATTCCATCCTCTTCATGAAATTCAAACGGATTATCCATCGTCTTTCTGCTCCCTTCTTATAAAGATAGTTTTATTTAGCTAACCGTTCATAAGTATAGCATACGTCAAACTTTATTGCATCTTCTACATGTATGTTTTCTATTCCAATCACAACAACCGGGAGATTTTCCCCGGCTGTTGCAGATTATTTTCTAATTTTAATTACAGATTTTTTAGTAGATTCAAATCTTTTTTATTCAACGCTTTTTGCAATCTAATGTTCTCTTTTTCCAATTGTTCTTTTTCTCGTTTTAATTCCCGGACCTGTTGCTCCAGTAGTTCGATTCGGTTTTTCATCACAATGTCCGCGATGTATCTTTTGGGATCAATCATTCCGGCCTGCTGTTCTAATACCCGGTCCATTTCTTTTCTGACGGTTTCGTTCTTGTAAAAGAATCCTCTGGATAACCCTGTCCGCTTTACTAATTTTGGTACAGTTACCTTTTCTCTGTCCGTGAGCATTTGTCGGATTTCTGTAACTGCTCTGTTTATCTTTTCTTCACTTGTTTTCCGATTACAAGCTATCATCATATCGTATTTGTTCATACTCTTCCTCCCATCCGTCCAGACATTCCAGAACCATCTGCGATAACCTGTTTCTTGCTTTTCTTGTGTCATTTGCCAGTATCTGGTTACTCATTTTTCTATAATATTTTACGTTTTTCAGACTTTTGTGTCCGAGCAGCCTTGCTATCGTCCAGTCATCCAGATGCATTTCTACAAGCTTTACTCCGTAGACATGCCGGTACATGTGCGTTCCGAATGTAAAATAATTTCCATTATCGTCCCTGAGATTTTCCCGATAAATTGCTGTTGTAATTCTCCCTTGGATCAGTGAGTAGGTCATCGGTTTTGTATGGTCATTTTCATTTGTAAAAATATATTTGCATTTTCCATACCTTTCTTCCGTATAACGGATGGCTTCTCTGATCAAAGCTGCCAGTTCCTGACTGATCGGTTTTTCATAGTAATGTGTTTTCATCTGGTAGATTCTGATCAATATCTCACCGTTTTGTTCCATCAGGCAGTCAGTCCGCAATGTCAGTGTATCTGAGATTCTTGTTCCCAGCATCTGATGAATCGTCATGACTCTGGCTGTCTGTATATCTACTTTTGCAAGGAATTCATTAAAACGCTTTAATTCTGCATCTGAGTAGACTTTAAATTCTGATCTGATATTGGGTGGGATGTCCCTGTTCAATATCAGATCTTTTGCCTGTGGATATTGGTAGATATCTGCTACTATATTGAGGATTGATCGAAGCCTTGTTATCTCTGATCGATACCTTTTTGTTCCTGTATCCTCTGTTTTCATATATACCAGATATTCTTCGATAATCGTTCTGTCAAAATCCGCGCAGGATTTTACATTTTTCTTATGCTCATTCAGATATCTGGAAAATCTCCGGATGGCTGTCAGTTCCTTTTTTACAGTCTCCAGGCTTTCTATTCTCAGTTGAAAATATACTGCTTTTTTAATTTCTTCCTTCAACTCTGGCTGACTGATTCCTGTAAAAGATATCGTTTTCCTTGGACGTATCAAATCCTGCTTCACCTGTATGTCAAGTTTTTCAATTTTCCAGACATCTTTTGTTATTTCGTTTACATCCGCATCTCTTAAGTCGGTTAAATAATCAATCAGGCATTCTATATACCCCAGTGTTCTGGCACGTTGCGTTCCTCTTCCGCCACACTTATTTTTAAATGGTGCTGTCAGGGACAATCCTTGCTGCAGAAGCCAGATTTTCATCTGCTGCATCCATTTTTCTTTATCCCAGTCCAGAAAACTCTCCGGCCGGTTGTTTTTTTCTTTCAACATCCTGCATAAATGATGGTAAAATCTTCGTTCTGTATAAAATTTTTCTGCTACGAGGTTTTTACCTCTGTATTGCAGGAACTCCCACATTTCTTCCTGCATCTGCTTTGTCGGCAGAAGTTCCAGATTATAATTGGGGTTTGTTCCCATACGTTCTTTGCTGAAATCACTTGCTTTCTGATAAGAATCCAGTTCCTTGATATAAAATCTATTTTCCACGCTTGCACCTCTTTATTCCGGAAGCAAGACTGCTTCCTTCTTTTGCGAAAAGTTCCTGATTTGCTCTGGAAATTCTCTTCGGCATATAGTCCACATATTGCTGTGTCATTTCTTCATAATCATGTCCCAGATAATCTCTGACACTTTGAAGTGGCACTCCATCTTCATAAAACATGGTTGCTATCGTATGCCTGAAATCATGGGATTTGAAATTATATTCCTGAAACAGCTCATGATTTTCATTAAATATTTTCTTCATACTCCATCGAAAACTGGAGTAATGATATGCTTTTCCCTTTTGATTCTGGAAAATATAATCCTCAGCACCAATCCTGTATTTTTTTATATATACTTTCATGATTTTATATAGAATTTCCGGGATGGGGATTCGCTTATATGTCCGCATTTTTATTTGATATACCTGTATCCAGGCGTCTCTCCCCTGCCAGTAATAAGCATTCCCTTTCAGGCAGCATACTTCACTGATTCTCAGTCCTAACAGCATAGAGTGCAGTAAAATCAATCTCGGCTTTTCCGGAAAATCTTTTAAATGTTTTAAAATACTTTCATAGGTTTCCTGTTCTACACTCCGGTCATTATGATGCAGGATTTCCTTTTTCAGATAATACTGGTAATTAAAAGGAACTTCTTTTATGATATTTTTCGTCTGCAGATATTCATAAAACTGATAGATTGCTATGATAATATCATTGAAATAGCTTGCTACCTTGTAGTCAATTATTTGAAAATATTTCTTTATTTCATTTTCTGACACTTGTTTCAAGTTGATTTCCGTTGTTTCTTCCAGCCAGACAACAAATTTTTGAATTCGATAAAATTCAGTATGTATTACACTTAATGCTAAGTGTGTGACTCCCAAACAGTATTTTATATATTCTTGAACAAGTTCTCTGTTATCTGTCCTTTCTATGCTCATAAAAGAAATCGTTTTTACAGGATTAGACGGATTCACCCGGTATTCTTCCAGATACAGTCTTTCCATAAACCAGACCGTGGAATCCCATGCAATATTTTTTGCATGGCAGAAAATATATTCCTGACACGCTCTAAGCTCCTGTTTTGCGCATTTCTTTTTATAATCCGTGTCCCCATAGTTTTCAATTTTGTCGAACTGCTTCTGTGTAAGATATCTGAGATCTTCAATCTGTTCCTGCATGCAAAATTCATATACACTTTTCAATCCGTTTAGATGTCTGGTGCATTCTTTCATAGTTATTTTCTGTTGCACGATATCTTCCAGAACCGTTAAAATCTGCTGTTTGCATATATCTGAACCTTTTACCCTGAAATCCCAGACCAGCTTACTAATATCTGTCGTATATTCATATCGTTTTGCAATCGCCGGATTGGGATGATACCGCAGGAACAGAATGTCATGGAGCAGCTCCGGATGATTCTGTGCATTCCACTTTCCTTTTAAGGTCTGCGCATTTTCTATGATCAGCCGCAACTTTACACGATCTATTCCGAGCAGATAATTACGCACCGTCGAATCCACATAATATTCTCTCAGATATTTTTGATATCCGGCTCTCACCTGATAATTGATCTCTGACAAGTGCCAGATCTCATTCTGAATCAAATATGTTTCCAGACTGCCTTTTCCACATTTTTGTTCATAATATTCATCTAATTCCCGTTCCAGTCCTTCAATCAGTTGTTCCCGCTCTGCATTGGATAGGTTCTGCTCTTCCGGCACAAAGGCATACAATCTTGCCGGCATTTATTTTCACCTCCTGCTTTCCAAAAATTGATTGACATTATAAAGATTGGAATATCGACGGTAAAATTCCTGACTTGCTGTCCTTAGCTTGTCATCTAAAACATTCAGATACCGTATGGTTGTGTCCAGATGTTTATGGCCTAATGCCTGACTGATCATTTCCAGTGGCCAGTCCGATTCCCATCTGGTATTTGCATAATATCTCCGAAGCATGTGTGGGGTGATCTTGATTCCGGTCTTTTTCTCCATCCTCTCAAACATATCGTAAACACTGTCTACCTTCATTGGTTTTCCTGTCGTATCCCCTTTGATGTTGATAAACAGATATTCCTGTTTTTGCAGGATGTCCCAGTATTCTCCGATGTAATAAAGCAGGAATTCAAAGGTGTCATCGCTGAGACGTCCTCTTCTTTCTTCTGCATTTTTTGCCCTTGCATCATTCTCGTTGTCCTCACGGAAATTCACCCTGATTTCATGGGTTTCGTAGTCGATATCTTTTGTATAATCGATTCCTAAAATTTCACCGATACGAAATCCGAGTTCTGATGTCAGCAGAATCAATACCTGATCCCGGCAGTTTGTGCAGGCTTCCAGAATCGTAATGATTTCATTCTTTTCGGCTGCCCTCACATCCCGTTCCTCTTCTTTCAGATACCCTTTAAAAGAGCGGGAACGCAGCGTTCTTCTGACTCCGATAGCATTTGCTCTTGTAATAGGCTGGTTATAAGAAAGAACGGATAAATAAGAACCGTTATTTCTGACCGCTTCTAAAAAACAATAAAACCTGAACACTTCTTTTAAGTAAGCGTTACAGGTTTTATTCTGTGGTCCATTTTCTAAATTGTCAGTATGTTTTCCGGCTTTCAGCCATTTTAGATATTCTGCGAAATAATCATATTGTGTTTCGTAATCCATCTCATAGATATCTTCTGCTTTCTTTTCGTTTTCCAGCAGATATTCCCAATAATAGGCAAGGGCAAATGCATTTCTCCGTATTGTGTTCGGAGAACGATTCGCCCTGACCTGATGCATTAGATATTTGCTTGGGAGCAACACGATTTCCAACGATTCCATATCCCGGATAAAGAAATATTTTACCGAGCCTTCCCTCTGTGTTTCCACTTTGTATCGTTTCATGCTGCTCACCGCCTTTCCTCTAACGCTATACACAGTATACCCACTTCATGCCGAAATAGCTATTCATCAATACCAACAATCCCACCGAAAACGCCCTTGAAATACGACCAAACTTTTCGTGCTAAATCTGCTATTTCTGTAGCAGAACCACGAACGGTTACAGGTAGTATTCCACGCCTTTCCGGTTTCGGATAAAGTGCTGGATATCCTTGATGTCTTTTGCCATCTTGCAGCTTGGAAGCGCACACATCACTTCCTCATGATACCTGCCGCCTTCTCCTGCACGCTCGTCTAAAATGGACACGACACAAGT